>NZ_JBDGJU010000001.1:0-342818 GCF_057656735.1 Microbacterium sp. Soil_C_42 | reverse complement strand
CGCGGCACCGCCCCAGGCCGCTCCGGCCGCGACGAGCGCGCCGATCGCGGAGAACGCTCCGGCCGCGCCCGCGGCGAAACGGGCCGCTTCAGCCCGCACGGCCAAGCCGGCGGCACCTGCGGCACCTGCCCGTGCGGCCACATCGGCTGCACCCCAGACTCCCGTCGGTCCTGCCGGCGGTCAGAATCCCGCATCCGTCGCGAATGGAGACCCCGCATGACCCGCGTCCTGATCGTCGAGGACGAGCCCGACCTCGCCGACCCGCTCGCCTACCTCCTTCGCCGCGAGGGCTACGAGGTCGAGATCGCCGAAGACGGCCCGACCGCCCTGACCGCGTTCCGCGAGCGGGGCGCCGACATCGTGCTCCTCGACCTCATGCTGCCCGGAATGCCGGGCACCGAGGTGTGCCGCCAGATCCGGGTCAGCTCGGCCGTGCCGATCATCATGCTGACCGCCAAGGACTCCGAGGTCGACATCGTGGTGGGCCTCGAGCTCGGCGCCGACGACTACGTCACCAAGCCGTACTCCGCACGCGAGCTGCTCGCCCGCATGCGCGCCGTGCTGCGACGGTTCTCGCAGATCGACGCCGACCTCGAGGACCGCGTGCTCGAAGGCGGTCGCGTCGTGCTCGACATCGACCGTCACACCGTCGCCGTCGAGGGTGGCGAGATCAACATGCCGCTCAAGGAATTCGAGCTGCTCGAGGTGCTCATGCGCAACGCGGGCCGCGTGCTCACGCGGGGCCAGCTCATCGACCGCGTGTGGGGAAGCGACTACTTCGGCGACACGAAGACCCTCGATGTGCACATCAAGCGGATCCGCTCCCGCATCGAGAAGAACCCCGGCTCGCCGGAGATGCTGGTGACCGTGCGCGGCCTCGGCTACCGCTTCGAGGGCTGAGCCGCCGCACGCGAAAGAGGGCGCCCCTGATGGGGCGCCCTCTTTCGTGTGCGCGAGCGTCGCTCAGGGAGCGAGCGGTGCGAGGTAGTCGAGCGTCCCGTCCAGCACGGGCACCGAGACGAGCGCGCCCTCCGAGTCGCCGGACTGGAAGAACGTGGTGATGTCGGTGCCGGGAACGGCGTCGAGGTCCTCGACGAGCAGCGGCTCGTCCTCCTCGGAGCCGAGGCTCACGGTCGTGTTCGCGGGCACGCGCACGGTGAGCGTCGGGCCGCCCTCGCCGAACTCGATGTTGAGGGTCTGCGAGTCGTCGGTCTGGTTGATCAGCGCGGCGACGAAGTTGCCCTCGGACCCGTCCTCGTCGGCGACGATCTGGGCGTTGCGCACCTCGACGGGCCCGGCCTCGTGGACGTTCGTGCCCTCGGCCGCGGAGTACGGGATCGTGGTCGCCTGCGGCGAGATCATGCTGCACCCGGTCGTCGTGAGGACGAGTGCGCCCCCGATGGCCAGCGACGCGATGAGGCGGCGGTTCACGGATCCTCCATAAGACGGATGACGGTTCTTCAGCATTCTAGGGGCTCGCGATGCACGGCGCGGAGCACCACCTCGGCCGGAGGGCGGAGAACCTTAGCGTATTTCGCCTGTGGTATCCTGGAGGTTGCCGAAAGGACATAACTCCATGCTTTTTGAGGTTGGCGAGACGGTCGTCTACCCCCACCACGGGGCGGCTACGATCATCGAGGTCAAAGACCGGATCATCAAGGGCGAGACGAAGAAGTACCTGAAGCTCAACGTCACGCAGGGTGATCTCATCATCGAAGTCCCCGCAGAGAACGTCGACCTGGTCGGCGTCCGAGACGTCATCGGCAAGGAGGGCCTCGACAAGGTCTTCGAGGTGCTGCGCGCTCCCTTCACGGAGGAGCCGACCAACTGGTCGCGCCGCTACAAGGCGAACCTCGAGAAGCTCGCCTCCGGTGACGTCATCAAGGTCAGCGAGGTCGTGCGCGACCTCTGGCGCCGCGATCAGGACCGCGGCCTGTCGGCCGGGGAGAAGCGCATGCTCGCCAAGGCGAAGCAGATTCTGATCTCCGAGCTTGCCCTGGCGGAGAAGACCGACGAGGAGAAGGCCAGCGTTCTTCTCGACGAGGTCCTCGCGAGCTGAGACTCCTGGAACGGCGCCCCGATGGGGCGCCGTTCTGCTGTGCGCACCCGATTCCGGCCGGCCGGACGCGCACGGCGCCGCCCGCCGATCGCGATAGCGTGAACGGGTGAGCATCACTCCCGTGCCGCGCGTCGGCGTCATCGTCGTGGCCGCCGGATCCGGTACCCGACTGGGCGCCGGAGCGCCGAAAGCGTTCGTCGGCATCGACGGGAGCAGCATCCTGCGTCACGCCCTGGAGGGCGTCTTCGCCGCCCCGCTCGCGCAGGTCGTGATCGTCGCTCCCGCCGGGCGCGAGGGCGACGCGCTGAGCGAGGCGCTGGCCGCCGCGGGGAACCGGCGGGAGCTGGTCTCGGTGGTCGCGGGCGGCGACACCCGCCAGGCCTCCGTGGCCGCCGGTCTCGCAGCCCTGTGGGCCGATGTCGAGGTCGTGCTGGTCCACGACGCGGCGCGCGCCCTCACCCCGGCCGAGGTCTTCGAGCGCGTCATCGCGGCGCTCGACGGCGGCGCGGTCGGCGCGATCCCCGTGCTCCCGGTCGTCGACACGATCAAGCGCGTCGCGGGTGACGAGATCCTCGCCGCGGTCGACCGCGCCGAGCTCGCCGCGGCGCAGACGCCGCAGGGCTTCCGGCGAGACGTGCTCGACGCGGCATACGACGCCGCCACGACGGACTTCACCGACGACGCCGCTCTGGTCGCGGAGGCCGGGCATGCCGTCGCGGCCGTGCCGGGGCATCCGCTCGCCTTCAAGATCACGACCGCGGCGGACCTCGATCGCGCCCGCCACCTGATCGCCGAGCCCGCGCCGCACGCCGCAGCACACCTCGGCGGCGCGCCGGCGCTTGCGCGCGTCGGCGTCGGCACGGATGTGCATGCGTTCGGCGGCGAGGGGACGCTGTGGCTCGCGGGACTCGAATGGCCGGGTGAAGCGCCGCTGTCCGGGCACTCCGACGGCGACGCCGTCGCGCACGCGATCGTCGACGCCGTGCTGGCAGCCGCGGGCCTCGGTGACATCGGCACGCACTTCGGCACCGATCATCCCGAGTACGCCGGCGCGCACGCGGGCGCCTTCCTGACGCGCACCGTCGCGCTGCTCGGGGAAGCGGGCTGGCGCGTCGGCAACGTCTCGGTGCAGGTGCAGGCGAACCGCCCGCGAATGTCCGCACGCCGCGCCGAGGCCGAGAGAGCCCTGTCGGCCGCGCTCGGCGGCGCGCCCGTGTCGGTCTCTGCGACGACGACCGACGGTCTCGGGTTCACCGGGCAGGGCGAGGGGGTCTCGGCCTTCGCGGTCGCCCTCGTCGTCCCGGCCTGATCGCTCCGCTGCCGTCGGGCGTCAGAGCGTGCGCGTCATGAACACGGAGAACGGGTCGAGCGCGTAATCCTCGAAAGGACCGCAGACGACGAAGCCCTCGCTCTCGTAGAGGCGCTGCGCGGGCGCGAAGTCCTCGGTGGCGCCCGTCTCGAGCCACAGACTCGACATTCCGCGCCGTCGGGCGTCCTCGATGATGTGGCGCAGCAGCGCGCGGCCGACGCCGGTGCCGCGGAACCTGTCATCCGCGCGCATCGACTTGATCTCGCCGCGGTCGGCGTCCAGCGCCTTCAGTGCGCCGACGCCCGCGAGCTCGCCGTCGATCCACGCCGTCCAGACCGAGAGCGACGGATGCCGCAGCGCATCGATGCCGAGCGCGTGCACGCTCTCGGGCGGAGAGGTGTCGTGCATCCCCGCCAGGTGCCGGGCGATGAGGCGCCGGGTGGCGTCGCCGCTCAGGTCGTCGGTGCGGATCTCGATGGTGCGCTGCATGTCGCGCCCAGTGTGCCACGCGCCGGTTTCGGCCGTGTTTCCCGCCGTCGGACCTGCTTCACGCTTCGACGGCGTAGGGAGCGGGGTCGCGCGGCGACCGGGATCCCCATGCAAGGAGAGCGAGCCCCGCGGCGAGCACCACGAGCCCCACGATCGCGAGTGCCGACAGCCGCTCGCCGAGCACCACGATGCCGAGCACGCTCGCGGTCAGTGGCTCGCCGAGCGTCAGCGTCGCGGCGGTGGCCGCAGTGAGGCCGCTCAGGCCCCACGTGAACAGCACGTACGCGATGGAGATGGTCGCCAGGCCCAGCCACAGGGCCATCACCACACCTGACGTCGTGCCGAGCCACGAGAGGTCGACGAAGGGGAGTGCGAAGGCGCAGATGATCGCCGAGCTGGCGCCCATGGCGCCGACGACCGTGAAGGGATCCCAGCCGTCGTCGAGCAGGCGTCGCTGCGCGTTGGCGATGACGGCGAACGAGGCGCCCGCGCCGATGGATCCGAGCAGTCCCAGGGGATCCGTGCCGCCGGTCGCGCCGGCTTCGCCGCCGAAGCCGAGCAGCACGACGCCGATCGTCGCGAGCGCGGTCGCACCCATCCACGTCGGTGTCGGCATCCGTCGCGTCAACGCCCATTCCAGGAGGCCGGCGAGGATCGGCGCCGAGCCGAGGGCGACGACCGTGCCCACCGCGACGCCGTTGCGTGCGGTGCCGAGGAAGAACAAGGGCTGGTACAGCGCGAGGCATGCGCCCGTCAGCACCATGAGCAGGACGGGGCGGACGCCCCAGCGCGGCCGGACCGCACCCGCCGGCAGACGTCGGGAGTGCCGCGCGGCGAGCGAGAACGCGATGATCGCGAGTCCGGTGCCGCCGATCACCATGCGCATGACGCCGATCGACAGGGGAGTGGTGCCGGCGGGGCCGAGCGCCTGCGAGGTGCCGGTCGTGCCGAACAGGAGCGCGGCGGCGAGGACGGCGAGCACATGCACCTCCCGTTTATATCCGAAACGGCGCCCTCCGTCGGAATGCCCTCGCCGCCGCACTCACTCAGGGTCGGTGGGGTACCCGCCGGTAGGCTGGTGCGGTGACGGTTCAGCTGTACGACACCAAGGCGCAGACCCTGCGCGATTTCGTGCCCCTCGACCCCGGAAACGTCACGATCTACGTCTGCGGTCCGACGGTGCAGTCCGGCCCTCACATCGGGCATCTGCGCGGCGCGCTGAGCTTCGACATCCTGCGCCGCTGGCTCACCCACCGGTACGGCCGTGTCACCTTCGTCCGCAACGTCACCGACATCGACGACAAGGTGCTCTCGAACGCGTCGGACGGTGAGCCGTGGTGGGCTCTCGCGTACCGCATGGAGCTCGAGTTCACGCGCGCGTACACCGCGATCGGCATTCTCCCGCCGACCTACGAGCCCCGAGCGACGGCATCGATCCCGCAGATGCAGGAGCTCATCCAGCGACTCATCGAGGCCGGGCACGCCTACGCCGCGGCGGCGGACACGGAGGCAGCGGGCGACGTCTACTTCGACGTCCGGTCGTGGGTGGACTACGGGTCGCTCACGAACCAGTCGATCGACGCGATGGAGCCGGCGGCCGACGCGGATCCGCGGGGCAAGCGCGACCCGCGCGACTTCGCCCTCTGGAAGGGCGCCAAGGCCGGCGAACCGGCATCGGCGACCTGGGCCTCGCCCTGGGGACTCGGCAGGCCCGGCTGGCACATCGAGTGCTCCGCGATGGCGCGCCGCTACCTCGGCGCGGAGTTCGACATCCACGGCGGCGGGCTCGACCTGCGCTTCCCCCACCACGAGAACGAGCTCGCGCAGTCGACGGCGGCCGGCGACGGCTTCGCGCGGTACTGGGTGCACAACGGCCTCGTGACGGTCGGCGCCCAGAAGATGTCGAAGTCGCTGTTCAACTTCGTCCTCGCCGAGGACCTGCTGCGCGAGCGCGACCCGCTCGTCGTGCGCTACGCGCTCGCGGCGGCGCACTACCGATCGAGCCTCGACATCACGACCTCGACATTCGACGAGGCCGAGGCGGCGCTCGATCGCATCCGCACCTTCCTCGAGCGCGCGCTGCGCTCGCTGCGGGGAACCGAGGACGTGCGAGTGGATGCTGCGGTCCCGGCCGCGTTCGCAACCGCCCTCGATGACGACCTCGGGGTGCCCCAGGCGCTCGCCGTGCTGCACGAGAGGGTGCGTGACGGCAACTCCGCGCTCGATGCCGGTGACCGCGACGCGGCGCTGCGCGCGTTCGCCGACGTCGCCGTGATGGCGGGCGTGCTCGGCATCGACCCCCTCGACCCGCACTGGCGGTCGACGAACGCCTCGGCCGAGGCATCCGCTCTCGACGCCCTCGTCGAGACGATGATCGCCCAGCGCGCCGACGCGCGCGCGGCGAAGGACTGGGCGGCCGCCGACCGCATCCGCGACGCGATCGCGGCGGCCGGCATCGCCCTCGAAGACGGTCCCGACGGGACGCATTGGAGTGTCGCCGATGCTCCTCGCCCGGCGGAGAGCAACTGACGGGCTGCGGCCCGCACGAAGGAGAACTGATGGCAAAGCCAGGACGCCCCGGCGCCAGCAAGGGCAACAAGAAGGGCCCCACCAAGGGCACCGGCGGCAAGAACAAGCGGTCCCTCGAGGGCCGCGGGCCGACACCCAAGGCCGAGGACCGCGCATGGCACCCGGCAGGCAAGCGCAAGGCCGCCGCTGAGCGGTACGCCGCTGCGGGCGGCACGGGCAGGCCCGGGCAGTCCGCGCCGCGGTCGTCGCGCCCCGCGAAGAAGGACGACGACACCGAGACGGTGACCGGCCGCAACTCCGTGCTCGAGGCGCTGCGCGCCAAGATCCCCGCCACCGCGTTCTACATCGCGCAGCGCGTCGAGATGGACGACAGGGTCAAGGAGATGCTCGCGATCGCCACGCATCGCGACATCCCGGTGCTCGAGGTCACGCGCCCCGAGCTCGACCGCATGGCGGGCTTCGACGGCGTGCACCAGGGCGTCGCGCTCAAGGTGCCGCCGTACGAGTACGCCCACCCGCAGGACCTGCTCGAGAAGGTGATCGACGCGGGCCAGACGCCGCTGTTCGTCGCGCTCGACGGCATCACCGACCCGCGCAACCTCGGCGCGATCCTCCGCTCGACCGCGGCCTTCGGCGGGCAGGCGGTCATCGTCCCGCAGCGCCGCTCGGCCAGCGTCAACTCGGCCGCGTGGAAGACGAGCGCCGGCGCCGCGGCTCGTGTGCCGGTCGCCCTCGCCTCGAACCTCACCGCGATGCTCAAGGACTTCAAGAAGCAGGGCGTGTTCGTCCTCGGACTCGACGGCGGAGGAGACGTCTCCCTTCCGGCCCTCGAGCTCGCGGACCGGCCGGTCGTGATCGTGGTGGGTTCCGAGGGCAAGGGCCTCTCGCGCCTGGTCACGGAGACCTGCGACCAGATCGTGTCGATCCCGATCTCGTCGGCCACGGAGTCGCTCAACGCCGGGATCGCGGCATCCGTCGCGCTCTACCAGGTCTCGACGCTCCGGGGCACCGCTCCCGCCTGAGTCCGCGTGTGACGCGCGCGGGAAGATCCCCACGCGGCGCACGTTCTCCTCTGCAGAGCCGGCGACAGCCGGCACACCACTCGTCGAAAGGCAGCACATGGCACGCATCGCCGTCATCGGAGGCTCGGGATACGCCGGCCGTCACATCGTCGCCGAGGCGGTGAGCCGGGGCCACAGCGTCCTCTCGATCGCGCGCCGCATCCCCGCCGAGCGCCATGCGGGGGCGATCTACATCGAGGGCTCGCTGACGGACGTGCCCGACCTGCTCGCGCAGATCGAGGGCGTCGATGTGGTCGTATCGGCGGTCGCGCCGCGCGGCGACATGCAGGGGCTCGTGCGCCCGAACATCGCGGCCCTCGCCTCGCTTCTGCCCGAGGGCGTTCGCCTCGGCGTGATCGGCGGGGCCGGCGGCAGCCTCGTCACCGAGGGCGGCGAGCGGGTCGTCGACCTTCCCTCGTTCTCCGAGGACTACAAGGCGGAGGCGCTCGAGGCCATCGGCATCCTCGACGACCTCAAGGAAGCGCCCGAGTCGGTGGACTGGTTCTACATCCACCCCGCGGGCGGCTTCGGTGCGTACAACCCGGGAGAGCGGACCGGTGAGTACCGCACCGGCGGCGACGTCATCGTCACCGACGCCGAGGGCGAGTCGTACATCTCGGGCGAGGACCTCGCCGTCGCGATCGTCGACGAGATCGAGCACCCGCAGCACCCCCGCAAGCGGTTCACCGTCGGGTACTGACAGCGGCAATCGCGAAAGGGTGCATCTCCGCCGGCGGAGATGCACCCTTTCGTCGTCGGGCGAGGCGAGACGGTCTCAGACCAGGTCGCGCCAGTCGATGTCGTCCTCGTCGTCGTCGATCACGGGGTTGGACGATGTGATGACGGACAGCGACACGGTCTCGGTCGGCGGACCCATCAGGGTCGCCTCGTCGCGGCGGTGGCGCAGCACGTTGTCGATGTAGCTCGTCAGGGACTCGGCGAGCGGCACCGACTTGCCCTTGGCCTGGGACAGGTACCAGCGGTGCTCGAGCAGCTGGTGGAACACTTCGGCGGGTTCGAGCTTCGAGCGCAGGTCCCAGGGGATCGCCTTGACGACCGGCTCGAACACCCGGGTGAGCCACTCGTGGGCGACCATCTCCTCGTCGTCGCCGAGGCGTGAGATCCGCACGCGGAACTCGTCGAGGTCGTTGAGCAGGCGCCGGGCCTGGTTCTCCTCGACGTCGAGGCCGGTCAGACGCAGCAGACGCCGCTGGTGGTGGCCGGCGTCGACGACCTTCGGCTGGATCGACACCCGGGTGCCGTCGGTCGTGGCCTGGATCGACATCTCGCCGATGTCGAATCCGAGGTCGTTCAGCCGCTGCACCCGCTCGGTGAGCCGGTACGCCTCGTCGGCCCGGAACGTCTCCTCGTCGGTGAGCGCCGCCCACAGCGAGTGATACGCCGACACGATGCCGTCGGCGATCGCGATCGCGTCGACGCCGCCTTCGAGGCGCCCACCGGCCTCGAGGTCCATGATCTCGCCGGCGATGTTCGTGCGGGCGACGTCGAGGTCGTGCGCGCGCTGGCCCGGGGTCAGGCCGCTCTCGTGCAGCTCGCCGGTCTCGGCGTCGACGAGGTAGGCGGCGAACGCGCCCGCGTCGCGGCGGAACAGCGTGTTCGACAGCGACACGTCGCCCCAGAAGAAGCCGACGTTGTGGAGGCGGACCAGCAGCAGCGCGAGCGCATCGACGAGGCGCGTCGCGGTGTCGGGGCGCAGCACCTGCGTGAACAGGGCGCGGTAGGGGAGCGAGAACTTCAGGTGCGCCGTCACCAGGGCCGCGGGAAGCGGCTCGCCCGCAGAATCCTTTCGTCCGGCGATCACGGCCACGCGCTCGACGCACGGCACGTCCAGGCGGGCGAGGTTGCCGAGCATGTCGTACTCGCGCTGCGCCATGGCCTGGGTCGTCTCCTTGATGGCGACCACCCGGCCCGAGAGATTGGCGAACCGCACCAGGTGGCGCGAGATGCCCTTGGGCAGGAACACGATGTGGCTCGACGGCCACTCTCCGAGCGGTGTCGACCACGGCAGCGTCAGCAGCCCCGGATCGACGCTCGAGGCGGTGATGCTCAGGGCGTCAGGCACATACCCTCCTGGAAAAGGGCGACGGCGCGGGGGGAAGAAGCTCCCACCCGCGCCGTCGCGAACGAATCAGCGGTTACGCCGCGGCGATCGCCTTGTCGGTGAGGCGCTCGCCCGACTCGATGTCGAACACGTGGACGTGTCCGGGGACCGGAGCCAGCGTGACCTTGTCGCCCGCGATCGGGTGACGGCGGCCGTCGACGCGCGCGACGATGTCGGTGCGCTTGCCGGCGACGTCGGCGTGACCGTAGAGGTAGCCGTCGGCGCCGAGCTCCTCGACGAGGTCGACGGTGACCGTGAGGCCCTTGCCGTCCTCGGGAGCGACCTGGATGTCCTCGGGACGGACCCCGATGGTGACCTCCGAGCCGTGCGCCTTGCCGAGCGTGTCAGCCTCGACGCCCACGACCCGGTCGCCGAACTGCACGCCGCCCTCGGCGATGTGCGCCGGGAACAGGTTCATGGCGGGCGAGCCGATGAAGCCGGCGACGAACACGTTGTTCGGCTTCTCGTAGAGGTCGCGCGGGGTGCCGACCTGCTGCAGGAGGCCGTCCTTGAGGACCGCGATACGGTCGCCCATGGTGAGCGCCTCGGTCTGGTCGTGCGTGACGTAGACCGTGGTGACGCCGAGGCGGCGCTGCAGCGACGCGATCTGCGTACGGGTCTGGACGCGGAGCTTGGCGTCGAGGTTCGACAGCGGCTCGTCCATGAGGAACACCTGGGGCTGGCGGACGATCGCGCGGCCCATGGCGACGCGCTGACGCTGACCACCCGAGAGGGCCTTCGGCTTGCGGGTCAGGTACTCCTCGAGGTCGAGGAGCTTCGCGGCCTCGAGGACGCGAGCGGCGCGCTCCTCCTTGCCGACGCCGGCGATCTTGAGCGCGAAGCCCATGTTCTCGGCGACCGTCATGTGCGGGTACAGCGCGTAGTTCTGGAAGACCATCGCGATGTCGCGGTCCTTCGGGGGGACGTCGGTGACGTCACGGTCGCCGATGAGGATGCGGCCCGAGTTGACCTCTTCGAGGCCGGCCAGCATGCGCAGCGACGTGGACTTGCCGCAGCCCGACGGGCCGACGAGAACCAGGAACTCGCCATCGGCGACCTCGAGGTTGAGCTTGTCCACAGCGGGGCGAGTGCCCCCGGGGTACAGACGAGTTGCGTTGTCAAACGTGACGGACGCCATGTTCTCTTCTCCTTCACCGGCAGGTACGTGCCGGACGATCCGTAGTGAGGAATGAGCGGGGGCTTACCCGCACGCCCGCCATCGGGCGCAAGGAACAGTATGACACGGCGCGCGCGGAGCTTGCGTCTGGGCATTTCCCAGGGTGGCTGACTAGCATCGTGGACGGCCGCTTTCCCGCCTGGCCAGTGCGAATCCATGGTCACGCCGATTCGCTGCCCCCCTTCCGCCCCGAGAGGTTCCATGTCGAGCGACGAGTCACAGAACGCCGCGCCCAGCGAGCGCCGCGACGCCGTGCGCGAGAAGGCGCAGCAGGTGAAGGCGCGCCAGTCGCGAGCGCGTCTGATCCGACGCACGTCGCTGCTCGTCGTCGCCCTCGCGTTCGTGGCCGTCATCGCCGTCGTGGTGACGTGGACCGTCTCGTCGAGCGCATCGAAGCCGACCATGAGCCCCGCCAAGGGCGTCGACGGCGGCTTCGTCGTCACCGACGTCACCGGAGCGGGCGTCGCCGACGACCCCAGCGCCGGCGGCCTCGTCGAAGGCGAGGCGAGCACGACTCCCGAGACCGAGCCGACTCCCACCGCGACCCCGACGGACGCGCCGGCGGTCGACATCCGCGTGTACGTCGACTACCTCTCGACGGGTTCGCGCGAGTTCCAGCTCGCGAACATGAAGCAGCTCTCGCAGTGGATCGATGACGGCGCCGCCACTTTGACGTACTACCCGGTGGCCATGCTCACCGCGAAGTCGAACGGCACCAAGTACTCGCTGCGCGCCGCCGGCGCCGCGGCCTGCGTCGCCCAGAACTCGCCCGACTACTTCTTCGCGTTCAACGACGCCCTGCTGCGCCAGCAGCCGGAGGTCGACTCCGACGGCCTCAGCGACGAGGAGCTCGCGACGCTCGCGCAGGCGACCGGTCTCGACGGCGGCAAGGTCGTCCGCGCATGCATCGAGGACCAGTCCTACGCGTCGTGGGCGAAGTCGGCGACCGAGCAGGCGCTGAAGGAGCTCCCGGGAACGGACGGCGTCGCCCTCACCGGCACTCCGATGGTGCTGGTCAACGGCACGCAGTACGTGGGCAAGCTCGACGACCCCAAGGAGTTCGCGCAGTTCGTGCTGACGGTCGCCAGCGACGCGTACTACAAGGCGACGCCGACCCCCACGCCGACGCCGACGCCGACGGCTCCCTGATCGGATCCTCGCGCGGGCGCCGCTAGACTGGGCGCTCTGCCGACTTGGCGCAATTGGTAGCGCACCGTACTTGTAATACGGGGGTTACGGGTTCAAGTCCCGTAGTCGGCTCCAGTTTCCGGCGACTCGTCGCCGCGGGTGCGCGCCCCGTGGCGGGCTCCCGTCCCGCGGGCAGGAGAGGATGGATCGGGTGACCGCACGCCGCCTGCCTGCATGGATCGGCCTCGGCGGCGCCGCACTCATCGGCATCCTCACCGCCGTGCAGGCGCGCATCAACGGCCAGCTCGGCGTTCGCATCGGCGACGGGTTCGCCGCCGCCGTGATCTCGTTCGGCTCGGGGCTGATCGTCCTCGTCGTGCTGTCGGCCGTGCTGCCGCAGGGACGGCGCGGATTCGGCGCCTTGGCGACGGGGCTGCGCGAGCGGAGGATCCCGATCTGGATGCTGTGCGGTGGCGTCGCCGGGGCGCTCTCGGTCGCCACGCAGTCGCTCGCGGTCGGCATCATCGGGGTGGCGCTGTTCACCGTGGGGGTCGTCGCCGGGCAGACGGTGAGCGGGCTGCTGCTGGACCGCGCCGGCGTCGGGCCGGCCGGTGTCGTCGCGGTGACGCCGGCGCGCCTGGTCGGCGGCGCGCTCGCGGTGCTGGCCGCCGCGGTGTCGCTCGCCGGAGGCGTGCACGCGCCGCTGGTGCTCCTGGTGCTGCCGTTCCTCGTCGGCGCGGGCATCGCGTGGCAGTCGGCGGTCAACGGCCGGCTGCGTCAGCGCGTCGGCACACCGCTGACGGCGACCCTCGTCAACTTCATCGGCGGCACGGCGGTGCTCGGTGCGGCCGAGCTCATCCACACCGCGATCGCGGGACCCCCGACCACGTTCCCGTCCGATCCGTGGCTGTACTTCGGCGGGGTCATCGGCGTGACCTACATCTTCCTCGCGGCGGCCCTCGTGCCGTACACCGGTGTCCTGCTGCTCGGCCTCGGCACCGTCGTCGGGCAGGTCGTCACCTCGGTCCTCATCGACGCGCTCTGGCCGACGCGGGCCGCGCCGACGATCGGCGCCTCCCTCCTCATGTCGACGCTGGCAATCCTGTCGGTGGTCGTCGCCGCCGTGCCGTGGAGAAGGATGCCGCGCCGCGGCCACTGACATCGCGCACATCGTCGCCTCACCCCGGGCCGCACCGCGGGGTGGCATGCTGAGACCGTGCCGAAGGGGTTGCATCCGCGCCGCACCCTCCCGTCGCGCGCCCTCGGCGCACGACCGCCCGATCGTGCCGTGCTCGCGCTGACGCCCGAGGAGCTTCTCGGCATCGATCGACTCCTCGCGCCCACCGACCGGCTCCTCGCGGACGGCTACCCCGGCGACGACGACACGCGCCAGCCTGTGCACACCGTCTACGTCGCCGCCGATCGATACGCGCCGGCACTGCCCCGGGAGTGGGGCGCCGCGGCACGGGAGGCCGTCGAGGACCACGGGGGCATGGAGGCCGTCGCCCTCGACCTCGGAGTGCCGGAGGCGTTCGCCGCCCAGGTCGCGACGCGCGTCACGGCGAAGCTCGCGTCCGAGCCGATCGAGGACCTTCGCCTCGACCTCGAGGACGGGTACGGAGACCGGGGCGACGAGACCGAGGACGCCGACGTCCGACGCGCCGCGGAGCGGCTGCTCGCGGCGGTCGCCGGCGGGGAGGCGCCGCCCTTCTTCGGGATCCGCATCAAGGGTCTCGAACGAGCGACGCGAGGACGCGGCATCCGTTCTCTCGATCTGTTCCTGTCGACGCTGCTCGCCGCCGGCGATCTGCCGGACGGCCTCCGGGTGACCTTGCCGAAGGTCACCACCGTCGCGCAGGTCGAGGCGATGGCGCGGCTGTGCGACCGCCTCGAGCAGCACCACGGGCTCGCAGCCGGTCGCCTGCGGTTCGAGATGCAGGTCGAGACCCCGCAGATCGTGCTCGCCGCGGACGGGACCTCGCCGCTGGCGGCGGCCATCCACGCGGCGCACGGCCGCGTGAGCGGGCTGCACTACGGCACGTACGACTACAGCGCCGCCCTCGGCGTCGCCCCGGCGTACCAATCGATGGACCACCCGGCGGCCGACCACGCCAAGAACGTGATGCAGGTCGCCGCGGCGCAGACCGGGGTGCGGCTGTCGGACGGGTCGACGAACATCCTCCCGGTGGGCGACGCGGACGCGGTGCGCGCAGCGTGGCGCCTGAGCGCACGGCTCACCCGCCGTTCGCTCGAGCGGGGCTTCTTCCAGGGCTGGGACCTGCATCCCGCGCAGCTCGTCCCGCGGTTCGTCGCCAACGCCCTGTTCTACCGGGAGGGCTTCGCTCCGGCCGTGGAGCGCCTGCGAGCGTACGTCGACCGGGTCGAGGGCGGGATCCTCGACGAACCGGCGACCGCCCGCGCGCTGGCGGCGTTCGTGTCCCGCGGCGTCGCCTGCGGGGCCATCGCCGAGGACGAGCTGACGGATGCCGCGGGCCTCGATCTCGCCGCACTCGCCGCGCTCGCCGATCCGCCGCACACCACGACCGAGGGGCACGCATGAGCTACTACACGCCGCAGGGGGGACTGCCGCCGCAGACCGCGCTCCTCACCGATCGCGCCGTGGTGAAGCCCGCGTACACGTTCATCCCGAAGGGCGTGCTGCGCGACATCGTCACGAGCAACCTCCCGGGGTTCACGCACACGCGGTCGTGGATCCTGGCGCGGCCCGTCGCGGGTTCGGCGACGACGTTCGCGCAGCTGATCGTCGAGATCGCACCCGGCGGGGGAGCCGACAGGCCCGAGGCCGAGCGCGGTGTCGAGGGCGTCGTGTTCGTCACCGCAGGCGCGCTCACGCTCGTCCTCGAGGGGGAGCGGCATGTGCTCGACCCGGGCGGCTACGCGTTCCTCGCGCCGGGCGCGGCGTGGTCACTGGCCAACGAGGGTGAGGAGCCGGCGAGCTTCCACTGGATCCGCAAGGCCTACGAGCCGGTCGAGTCGGTCCCGGTGCCCACGTCGTTCATCGCGCGCGACCAGGACGTCGAGCCGCGCGCCATGCCCGACACCGACGGCGCATGGGCGACGACCCGCTTCGTCGATCCCGACGACCTCTCGCACGACATGCACGTCAACATCGTCACGTTCCGGCCCGGTGGCACGATCCCGTTCGCCGAGACCCATGTCATGGAGCACGGGCTCTACGTCCTGCAGGGCAAGGCGGTGTACCGGCTCAACGACGACTGGGTCGAGTGCGAGGCCGGCGACTACATGCTGCTCAGGGCCTTCTGTCCGCAGGCCTGCTACGCCGGCGGCCCCGAGCCCTTCCGGTACCTGCTGTACAAGGACGTCAACCGCCAGATCCGGCTCACCTGACAGCGGAGAATTCATGACGGAACGGATGCTGCCGCACGACCTGGTCGTGCGCGGCCGGCGCGTGCTCACCGACGGCGGATTCCTGCCGTGCGAGGTCGCGGTCGCGGACGGACTCATCGTCGCGATCGAGCCGCTCGGCACGGGCTTGCGCGGACACGACGAGGTCGAGCTGCAGGACGACGAGGCGCTGCTGCCGGGCCTGGTCGACACCCACGTGCACGTCGATGAGCCGGGGCGCACCGAGTGGGAGGGGTTCGCCTCGGCCACGAAGGCCGCGGCGGCCGGCGGCGTGACCACGATCATCGACATGCCCCTCAACAGCATCCCGCCCACCGTCTCGGTGCAGGCCCTGGAGGTCAAACGCCTGACCGCGCGCGACCAGGTGTTCGTCGACGTCGGGTTCTGGGGTGGCGCGATCCCCGGCAACACGCGGGAGCTGCGCCCTCTGCATGACGCCGGCGTCTTCGGGTTCAAGTGCTTCCTGCTGCCCTCGGGCGTGGACGAGTTCCCTCCCCTCGACGCCGCGGAGATGGAGCGCGACATGGCCGAACTCGCCGGGTTCGGCGGACTGCTCATCGTGCACGCGGAGGACGCGGCGACGATCGAGCACGCCCCGCACGCGAACGGGGCGCGTTACGACCGATTCCTCGCGTCGCGCCCGCACTCGGCCGAGGTCGTCGCGATCGCCGAGGTCATCGGCCGCGCCCGCCGCACCGGCGCCCGCGCACACATCCTGCACCTGTCGTCCGCGGACGCGCTCCCTCTCATCGCGGCCGCCAAGCGCGAAGGCGTGCGCCTCACCGTCGAGACGTGCCCGCACTATCTGACCCTGACCGCGGAGGACGTGACGGACGGGGCGACCGCCTTCAAGTGCTGTCCGCCGATCCGCGAGGCGGCCAACCGCGACCGGCTCTGGGAGGGGCTGATCGAGGGGACGATCGACAGCATCGTCAGCGACCATTCGCCCGCCACGCTCGAGCTCAAACACCCCGGCGACGGCGATTTCGCCGTCGCCTGGGGCGGCGTCGCGTCGTTGCAACTGGGGCTGTCCGTCGTGTGGACCGAGGCCCGCCGGCGACGCATCCCGCTCGAGAAGGTGGTGGAATGGATGTCGGCGCGTCCGGCGGCCCTGGCGGGCCTCGCCCGCAAGGGCAGGATCGCGCTCGGCGTCGACGCCGACCTGTCGGTGTTCGCACCCGATGACGGGTTCGTCGTCGACGTCGCCCGCCTGCACCACAAGAACCCCGTCTCGCCGTACGACGGCCGCGCCCTGTCGGGCGTCGTGCGCGAGACCTTCCTGCGGGGCGAGCGGGTCGACTTCGCCGAGCCCCGCGGTCGCCTGCTGCGTCGCGACGCGGCCTGAGCGCCGCCACCGGCCGCTCCGGCCGGGTGAGACGTGACGATACGGAAGAAGAGTGAGATGTCGGCAGATCCCTATGGCAGCGGTGCAGAAGTCCTCGAGGCGGAGGACGACCTGCGGTCGCTGATCACCACGCGTCCGGCGCGGCACCGCGCCGTGGACCCGGCGATCGCGCGCTCGTGGCTGCTCGTCCCGGGGACGCGCCCCGAGTCGTTCGACGACATGGCGGCGTCGCGCGCCGACGCGGTCGTGCTCGACATCGAGGATGCGGTCGACCCGAGCAACAAGCCGCAGGCCCGGCAGGACGTCGCCGACTGGCTCCGGGGCGGCGGTCGTGCGTGGGTGCGCGTCAACGACGCGCTGAGCCCGTTCTGGGCAGACGACCTCGCGACCCTCGCAGGCCTGCCCGGTCTCCTGGGCATCATGCTCGCCAAGACCGAGTCGGCCGACCAGGTGACGAGCTCGTTCGACCGCCTCGGCGGCACGGTGCCCGTGGTCGCCCTCGTCGAGTCGGCTCTGGGGATGGAGGATGCCGCGCACATCGCCCGCGCCCGCGGCGCCTTCCGCCTCGCGTTCGGCAGCGGCGACTTCCGCCGCGACACCGGCATGAGTGCGGACGCCGAGGCGATGGCGTACCCGCGGGCGCGCCTGGTCGTCGCCAGCCGCGTGGGCAACCTGCCCGGGCCGATCGACGGTCCGACCGTGGGCAACAGCATGCCGACGCTGCGCGAGCACTCCGCGATCACGGTGTCGATGGGCATGACCGGCAAGCTCTGCCTCGCGGCCGAGCAGGCGCCCGTCATCAACGAGGTCATCTGCCCCACGCCCAGCGAGGTGCTGTGGGCACTGGACTTCCTCGCCGACTTCGAGGGGCGCGGTCGGGTGATCCGCGACGGCAGCGACTTGCCCAGGCTCGGCCGGGCGCAGAAGATCGAGAAGCTGGCTCTCGCGTTCGGGGTGCACCCGACCTCGTGACCGGCGACCCCGGGCGACGAACCATCGAAGGGACCGACGACATGGCCGACATCCGCCTGAACGAGGGCGACGCGAATCCCGGATTCGCGCTGCCCGACTCCACCGGCACGGTGGTGCGACCGGAAGACTTCGCCGGCCGCCGGCTCGTCGTCTATTTCTACCCGGCCGCGTTCACACCCGGCTGCACCACCGAGGCGTGCGATTTCCGCGACAACCTCGCCTCGCTGCAGGCGGCGGGGGTCGCCGTCGTGGGGATCTCGCCCGACTCGGTCGAGAGGCTCGCGGAGTGGGCCGAGGCCGAGCAGCTGCAGTTCCCACTCCTCTCCGACGCGGATCACGCCGTCGCCGAGGCGTGGGGCGCATGGGGGACCAAGGTGGTGAACGGTGAGGAGCGCGTGGGTCTCATCCGATCGACCTTCGTGCTGGATGCCGAGGGCACGGTGCAGTCCGCCGAGTACCGGGTCGATCCCCACGGCCATGTGGACCGCCTCCGCGCCCAGCTCGCCGCCTGAGCCCCCACCCAGGCACGCCGCAGCGATGGAGCTGGACGCGTTCAACCGCCTCGACGCCGAAGCCGCGCGAGCCGTGGTGCGCCCGTGCGTCGACATCGACCGGTGGGTCGATGCCGTCGTCGCAGGGCGACCCTATGCGACGACGGCGGAGATGCTCGCGGCGGCCCGCACGAGCGCCCCGCGGTGGACGCCGGCCGAGATCGACGGCGCCCTCGCCCACCACCCCCGCATCGGCGAGCGCGCGAGCGGAGGCGGGGCCGAGGCATCCCTCTCGCGATCCGAGCAGGCGGGGATCGGGAAGTCGACCGCCGACGTCGCCGCCGCGCTCGCCGCCGGCAACCGCGCCTACGAGGAGAAGTTCTCGCGGGTCTTCCTCATCCGCGCCGCCGGGCGCAGCGCCGACGAGATCCTCGGTGCGCTGAGGGAGCGGCTGGCCCACACTGAGGAGGAGGAGATCCCGGTCGTGGCGGAACAGCTGCGGCAGATCGCCGTCCTCCGACTCGAAGGGATCATCGGTTCATGAGCCAGATCACGACGCACGTGCTGGATGCTGCGCTCGGAGGCCCTGCGTGCGGCGTCGGCGTCGTGCTCACCGCCGCCGACGGGGCCGAGATCGCATCCGGCGTGACCGACGAGTCCGGCCGGATCTCGGACCTCGGACCGGAGCGCCTCGACGCCGGCACGTACCGGCTCACGTTCGCGACCGGGGACTTCTTCGCCGCGACGGGGCGTGCGACGCTCTACCCGGTCGTGTCGATCGACTTCGCGGTCGCCGACTCCGCGCAGCACTACCACGTGCCCCTGCTGCTCAGCCCGTTCGCGTACTCGACCTATCGGGGGAACTGACATGTCCGAGCCCGCGATCGTCCTCGGCCCCAACCAGTACGGCAAGGCCGAGGTGCGGCTCGTCCGGGTCGACCGGGACGGTCGGCGGCACACGATCACCGACCTCGACGTGACCTCGCAGCTGCGCGGCGACTTCACCGCCGCCCACGTCGAGGGGGACAACGCGCGGATCGTCGCCACCGAGACGCAGAAGAACACGGTGTTCGCCTTCGCCCGCGACGGCGTCGGCACGCCCGAGGAGTTCCTGCTCCGGCTGGGGCGACACTTCACCGGGGAGTTCGACGGGGTCACCGGCGGACGCTGGGAGGCCGAGCAGTACACCTGGAACCGCATCCCCGTCGACGGCGAGGGGCACGACCACTCGTTCGTGCGAGGCGGCACCGAGACCCGCACGGCCGTGGTCACGTTCGCCGGAGCCGAGGCGACGGTCATCTCGGGGCTGCGCGACCTCGCGGTGCTGAAGTCCGCCGGGTCGGAGTTCCACGGTTTCGTGCGCGACCGGTACACGACCCTCGCCGAGACCGACGACCGCATCCTCGCGACGTCCGTCACCGCGAGGTGGCGTTACAACCGCCTCGACGCCGGGTTCGACGAGTCGTTCGCCGAGGTGCGCCGGCTGCTGCTCGAGGCGTTCGCCGGGACGCACTCGCT
Source organism: Microbacterium sp. Soil_C_42 (assembly GCF_057656735.1). Lineage (NCBI taxonomy): Bacteria > Bacillati > Actinomycetota > Actinomycetes > Micrococcales > Microbacteriaceae > Microbacterium > Microbacterium sp. Soil_C_42. The sequence continues at coordinate 323,231 of NZ_JBDGJU010000001.1, read as the reverse complement.
CGCGCTCCAGCACACCCTGTATGAGATGGGCCGGCGGGTGCTCGAGGCCCGCGCCGAGATCGACGAGATCCGCTTCTCGATGCCGAACCTGCACCACATCGCGGTGGACCTGACGCCGTTCGGGCTCGACAACCCCAACGAGGTCTTCTACGCCGCCGACCGCCCGTACGGGCTGATCGAGGCGGCGGTGCTGCGCGACGGCGTGCCGGGTGACCACCCCGCGTGGCACGGGATCGCCGGCTTCTGCTGACGCCGGATCCACGCGCGCGTCAGGGCCGCGGCGCGGTGTCAGCCCTTCGGCATGCGGCTCACGAAGCGGGTGGCGTCGACGCCCTTGCGGCGGGTCGGACGCGAGCGCTTCGGCTTGCCGCCGACGTACAGCCAGCCGAGGAGCTCCTCGTTCTTCTTCAGGCCGTGGGCCTTCGCGACGACCTTCGACCGGGTGTGCTCGCCCGCCGTCCGCCAGAAGACGCCCCAGCCGGCCTCATCGAGCACCAGGCTCAAGACGTGCGCGACGCCGGAGGCGACGGCCTCCTGCTCCCACCGCGGCACCTTGTGCGTCTTGCTGTAGCTCGCCACCACCGCGATGATCAGCGGCGCGCGCATCGGCTTCGACGACGAGCCCTTGTGACCCTCGGCCTTGTTGAGCGCCTTGCCCAGACGCTGTCGATCGGCGCCGCGCAGCTCGATGAGCCGCCACGGGTGCAGGGACTTGTGGTCGGCGACGCGCCCGGCGGCAGCGACGAAGTCGAGGAGCTCCTCGTGCGAGGGCGCCTCATCCGTCACCTTCGACCACGACCGCCGTGCGAGCGCGGCGTCGAGCGCGCCGGACATCACGCCGCGCCCTCGCCGGGAGTGAACTGCAGCGAGATCGAGTTCATGCAGTAGCGGTCGCCGGTCGGGGTGCCGAATCCGTCGGGGAACACGTGGCCCAGGTGCGAGCCGCAGTTCGCGCAGCGCACCTCGGTGCGCACCATGCCGTGGCTGTTGTCCTCGATGAGCTCGACGGCCTCCGGGCGGATGGACTCGTAGAAGCTCGGCCAGCCGCAGTGGGAGTCGAACTTCGTGCCGCTCTGGAACAGCTCGGCGCCGCATGCCGCGCACGTGTAGAGGCCGGCGCGGCTCTCGTCGAGCAGCTCACCGGTCCAGGGCCGCTCGGTGCCCGCCTGGCGGAGCACTGCGTACTGCTCGGCGGTCAGGTCTTCGCGCCACTGGGCGTCGCTCTTGTCGACGGCGTAGGTCATGGTTCCTCCTCGGCCGCGCACAAACGGCCACCCTCCATTCAACCCCAGCGACCGATGCGGTGGGGCGGCTCCGCGTCCCCCCTGCGTCGTGAAACCCCACGGGGCGGACGAGACCTCGGGGTTCCCCCACGGTCCCGGCCCCGGAGTGTCGTCTCACCGGAGGACACGATGCGACAGGACAGCATGGGGGAGGATGAGGGCATGGGCGGGGCGGACGCGGGCGAGCAGGCGGCGGTCGTCGAGCGGTACGCGCGCTTCGCGCGCGACGAGGCGCCAGGCCGGTCGGCGCTGTACGCCGAGTGGGCGGACGGCGTCGCCTCCGCTCCGGAGCTCGCGGCCGTCCTCGCGCGCATCCCCGCCACGCGGCGGCAGCCGCCGCTGGTGTTCGCGGTGACCCGCATGCTCGGCGCGCCCGAGAGCGCGTTCCCGGCGTGGGCGGCGTGGCTCGCCGAGCACGGCGACGAGGTCGTGGCCGAGGCATCCGTCCGCCGTCTGCAGACCAACGAGCCGCAGCGGTGCGCGGCCCTGCTCCCGGCCCTCGCGACGATCGACGGGCCGGTCGCGCTGCTCGAAGTCGGCGCGAGCGGCGGGCTGTGCCTGTACCCCGACCGCTATTCGTACCGTTATCGGGGGAGCGGTGGCGTCCTCGCGCTCGACCCCGATGCCGGCACTTCGGCGGTGGTGCTCGAGTGCGAGGTCACCGGCGCACCGCCGCTGCGGCTGCCGCAGGTCGTCTGGCGCGCCGGGATCGACCTCGAGCCGCTCGACGCCTCCGACGAGGGCGACCGGCGATTCCTCACGAGCCTCGTGTGGCCGGGGGAGAGCGGAAGGACGGAGCGGATCGCCGCCGCCCTCGACATCGCCGCCGCGGACCCGCCGCATGTGGTCGCCGGCGACGCCTCCGACCCGGAGGTGCTGCGCGCGGCCGCCGCGCTCGCACCCGCCGGCGCGACGCTCGTCGTCACGACGCCGGGGGTCCTGCCGCACATCCCGCGTGCCGGACGCGAACGCCTCCTCGATGCCGTGCGCACCCTCGACGCGGTCTGGATCACGATCGACCCTCCCGCGCTGCACGACCGGTGGCACCCTCCCGTCGATGCCGCCTCGTGGGGCGGCTTCGTGCTCGGCCGGGACGGCGAAGCGCTCGCCGCGGTCGACCCGCTCGGCTCGTTCGTGCACTGGCGCGCGTGGCGCACGGGGGGAACGGATGCCGCGGGCTAGCGTGGACGCGTGCCCCTGACCGACCGCGACCGCGCCATCCTCGATTTCGAGGCCGAATGGCGCCGGCACGCGGGGGCCAAGGAGGAGGCCATCCGCTCCGACCTCGGCCTGTCGCCGGCGCGGTACTACCAGCTGCTCGGCCGCCTCATCGACACGACCGACGCGCAGGAGCACGACCCCATGCTCGTGAAGCGGCTCCGCCGGCTGCGCGAGGCGCGTCTGCACGAGCGCGCCGGCCGCGCCGCAGACGCGCGCTGAGTGCACGCCGCGCCACGCGGGCGGGGCCGCGCAGGGCGCCCGGGGTTCGGCAGGTAGCATCGACGGGTGCCGACCACCAGCTTCCCCCGGGATCGTTTCGACGATGTGCCGGAGACGGACCGCGTCGGCGCCCACCGGGCGGAGAACCCGCGGATGCGGGGATGGGTCGTCCTGCTGTGGGCCGCACTGGCGACCGTCGTGCTCATCGCCGTGGGCATCTTCGGCACGCTGCTCGCGTCCGGACGCATCGAGCTGGTCCCGGCTCCCACCCCGACTGTCGAACCGATCCCCGATGTGACGCCGGTCGTCGACGTGAACTACGACGTGATGATCCTCAACGCGACCCCCGAGCAGGGGCTCGCGACGCAGATGAAGGACGTCGTCGTCGGTGCGGGCTGGGCGGATGACAAGGTGACCGCGGGCGAGGCGGGGTCGCAGGACTTCCCGACGACCACCGTGTTCTACGTCGATCCTGCTGATGAAGCCGCGGCGGCGGGCCTCGCCGACGTCATCGGAGGCGCCGAGATCGAGCAGAGCGAGGCGTACCCCGCGACCACGGAGGGCGTGCCGCAGCTCACCGTCGTGATCGGTGTCGACCGCACGGCTGCGGGGCAGACCCCGGCCCCTACGCCCTGACCCGTCCCGTGCGTGTTTCGCGCCGGTAAACACTTGTGTGCCTGCATGTCAACAAGTGACGAAACGCGCGGATGCCGCGATTTCGCCTGCATACGATGAAGCCCTGCACCGCCGGCAACAGGAGAAACGCATGACCCAGGGCACCGTCAAATGGTTCAACGCCGAGAAGGGATTCGGCTTCATCACCGTCGCCGACGGCCAGGACGTCTTCGTCCACTACTCGAACATCGACATGTCGGGCTTCCGCGTGCTGGAGGAGGGGCAGACCGTGGAGTTCACGGTCGGCTCCGGCCAGAAGGGGCCGCAGGCCGAGTCCGTGCGCGTCGTCTGACGCCCGGCTCAGCGCCCCACGCTGAACCGACACCGGAGACGGGATGCCGAAAGGCGTCCCGTCTCCTTGCGTTTCAGCATCCGTCCCCGCGGCTTGCACTCGATAGGGTCGAGTGCCAGAATGATTTAGCACTCGTCTTCATTGAGTGCTAATACCCAAAGCCAACGTTCCGGAGGGACGACACACACATGGCAAAGATCATCGCTTTCGACGAGGAGGCCCGTCGCGGCCTCGAGCGCGGCCTCAACATCCTGGCCGACGCCGTCAAGGTGACGCTCGGCCCGCGCGGTCGCAACGTCGTGCTCGAGAAGAAGTGGGGCGCCCCCACGATCACGAACGACGGTGTCTCCATCGCCAAGGAGATCGAGCTGGACGACCCGTACGAGAAGATCGGCGCGGAGCTCGTCAAGGAGGTCGCCAAGAAGACCGACGACGTCGCCGGCGACGGCACCACGACCGCCACGGTCCTCGCCCAGGCACTCGTCCGCGAGGGCCTGCGCAACGTCGCGGCCGGCGCCGACCCCATCTCGCTCAAGAAGGGCATCGAGAAGGCTGTCGCGGCCATCACCGCTGAGCTGCTCGAGTCGGCCAAGGAGGTCGAGTCCAAGGACCAGATCGCCGCGACCGCGTCCATCTCGGCCGCTGACCCGGAGATCGGCCAGCTCATCGCTGAGGCGATCGACAAGGTCGGCAAGGAAGGCGTCGTCACCGTCGAGGAGTCGCAGACCTTCGGCACCGAGCTCGAGCTCACCGAGGGCATGCGCTTCGACAAGGGTTACATCAACCCCTACTTCGTCACGGACCCGGAGCGCCAGGAGGCGGTCTTCGAGGACCCGTACATCCTCATCGCGAACCAGAAGATCTCGAACATCAAGGACCTTCTGCCCGTCGTCGACAAGGTGATCCAGGACGGCAAGGAGCTCGTCATCATCGCCGAGGACGTCGAGGGTGAGGCTCTCGCGACCCTCGTGCTCAACAAGATCCGCGGCATCTTCAAGTCGGTCGCCGTCAAGGCTCCCGGCTTCGGCGACCGTCGCAAGGCGCAGCTGCAGGACATCGCGATCCTCACCGGCGGCCAGGTCATCACCGAGGAGGTCGGTCTCAAGCTCGAGAACGCCACCCTCGACCTGCTCGGCCGTGCGCGCAAGGTCATCGTCACGAAGGACGAGACCACGATCGTCGAGGGTGCCGGCGAGGCGGGCCAGATCGAGGGTCGCGTGACCCAGATCCGCCGCGAGATCGACAACACCGACAGCGACTACGACCGCGAGAAGCTCCAGGAGCGCCTCGCCAAGCTCGCCGGCGGCGTGGCCGTCATCAAGGCGGGCGCGGCCACCGAGGTCGAGCTCAAGGAGCGCAAGCACCGCATCGAGGACGCCGTCCGCAACGCGAAGGCTGCCGTCGAGGAGGGCATCGTCGCCGGTGGTGGCGTCGCGCTCATCCAGTCGGGCCGCAAGGCTCTCGACTCGCTCGAGCTCACCGGTGACGAGGCGACCGGTGCCAACATCGTGCGCGTCGCGATCGAGGCTCCGCTCAAGCAGATCGCCCTCAACGCGGGTCTCGAGCCCGGTGTCGTGGCGAACAAGGTGTCGGAGCTCCCGCTCGGCCACGGCCTCAACGCCGCGACGGGCGAGTACGGTGACCTGTTCGCGCAGGGCATCATCGACCCCGCCAAGGTGACCCGCTCGGCGCTGCAGAACGCCGCGTCGATCGCCGGCCTGTTCCTCACGACCGAGGCCGTCGTCGCCGACAAGCCCGAGAAGGCTGCCGCTCCCGTCGGCGACCCGACCGGTGGCATGGACTTCTGATCCAGAATTCCACGACCGCGTAACGCGTTCACAGAACGGCCCCTCCTCGCGGAGGGGCCGTTCTGCGTTCCGGTGGGGGTCAGCGGAACAGGCTCGTGGTGGCGAGCTCGGTGTCGGCGTACTGGCGGCCCGCCGTAGACAGCGCGGCGTTGATGCTCGTCAGCGACTCCTCGACCTGACGCTGCGTGGCGCGCCACTGCTCGACCACTCCGGCGAAGGCGGCCGAGGCCGCCCCGGTCCACGAGGACTGCAGCTGCGTGAGCTGCGCGAGCATCGCGTTCGACTCCGCCTGCAGCCGGTCGATCGTGCCGCGCACTGTGGCGGTCGAGGTGAGGATGCTGTCGCTGTCGACGGTGAAGACGGCCATTCGGGGCTCCTGATCAACGTGCGGCGGGCCGGATGCCGAGCCGCGGTGAGGCCACGTTAGGGGTCGGACGAGGCTTGGCCGAGGCATCCGTCGTCAGCTGTGCACGATGCGTCGCGGGCCGCGGCTGGGGAGGAGACGCTCATTCTGGAGCGTCGGTGAGCCTCGCCATCGGCTGGGTCGCGAGGTCGACGTGCTCGGCCGCGTCGCGGGCGTCGGCGAGCGGGAACGCCACGCGGAACGTCGCGCCGCCGCCCGGCGTGTCGACGACCCCGACCGAACCGTGCAGCGCCTCGACGATCGACGCGACGATCGACAGGCCCAGACCGGACCCGCCCGTCTCGCGCGTGCGGGACGTGTCGGCGCGCCAGAAGCGCTGGAAGATCTTGTCCTTGATCTGGTCGGGCACGCCCTCGCCGTGGTCGATCACCTCGATCCAGCCCATGCGGTCGCGCACGTCGACTCCGACGCGCAGCTCGACCGGGGACTCTTCCGACGAGTAGCGCCGCGCGTTGCCCAGCAGGTTCGTCACGACCTGGCGGATGCGGTTCTCGTCGCCGAGCACCACCGGAAGGAGCCCGTCGACGGCCGGCCCCGGCTCGGCGTCGGGAAGGATCGTCGGCAGCGCCGCACTCGCCGCGGCGCCCGCCGCCGGCACCGGCTTCGGGCGGCGGCGCAGCAGCGACAGCGTCGCACCTGCGCGCGACATGGCGGACGGCCCGCCGGCACGGCGCTTCGTCTCGGGCGGGACGGATGCCTCGTCCTCGGGCGGCAGCGCGGGCTCGCCGATCGTGGTGTCGATGACGGTGACCGGGCGCATCGGCGAGGCGGCGCGCACGTCGAGGGCGGCGTCCCGGGCGATGGGGCGCAGGTCGACGGGGCCGATCACGACATCGCGGCGCTCGTCGAGCCGGGCCAGTGCGAGCAGATCCTCGACGAGGACACCCATGCGGATGGCCTCCTTCTCGATGCGCTCCATCGACTGGGCGATGTCTTCGTCGCCGCGGATGGCCCCCATGCGGTAGAGCTCGGCGTAGCCGCGCACCGTGACCAGCGGGGTGCGCAGCTCGTGGCTCGCGTCGCCGACGAACCGACGCATCTGCCGCACCGTCGAGTCACGCTGCGAGAGCGCCGCGTCGACGCGGTCGAGCATCGCGTTGATCGCGGTCTTGAGGCGGCCGACCTCGGTCGTCGTGGGCTCGATGTCGGTCATGCGCAGGCTGAAGTCGCCGCCCGCGATGGCGTCGGCGGTCGACTCGACCTGGCCGAGGCTGCGGAAGGTCAGGGTGACGAGGAAGCGCGTCGCCACCGCGCCGGCGATGAGGACCACGAGCGCGAGGATCGAGTAGATGCCGATGTACTGCGCGATCGTGCGGTTGACGGTGCCCAGCGGGAGGGCGACCAGTTGCGGGTAGAGGATGCCGGTGTCTTCGGACTGCTGGATCGACACGGTCGACAGGAACTCGACTTCGCCGTCGCGCGACGTGAGCGGTTCGATAGTGCCGTCGTCCGTGACCGCGGTCTCGGGCGTCAGAGTGCTGGGCACGTCCGGAGCGGGGCCGCCCCGCCCGCCGGCGAGGGCGAGGAGGTTGTCCTCCGGTTGCGTCGGCTCGTAGACGGCGACGAAGTAGTCCGAGCCTGTGTTGTCCTTCTCCTCCACGGTGAGGCGGCCGTCCACCGAGGAGAACTCGAGCAGCGGGGCCGCCGCCTCGCTGCCTCCGAGGGTGAGGAGCTGGGCCTCGACGCCGTCGATCAGCGAGTTGCGCAGGAAGAGCGCGGTGCCGACGCCGGCGGCGATGAGTCCGATCCCGAGGAGCGCGACGGTGACCCCGGTGACCTTCGCGCGCAGACTCGTGCCCCGCCACCACCGGGTGATCGCGTCGGGCTTGTGCGCCAGATCGTCCCCCTCGCTCGCTGCCGCGCCGGGCGGCGCTTCCAGGCTAAGCGGTCTTGCCGGCCTTCAGCATGTAGCCGAAGCCGCGCTTGGTCTGGATGAGCGGCTCGGACGAGTGCGGATCGATCTTGCGGCGCAGGTAAGAGATGTAGCTCTCGACGATCCCCGCGTCGCCGTTGAAGTCGTATTCCCAGACGTGGTCGAGGATCTGGGCCTTCGACAGCACGCGGTTGGGATTGAGCATGAGGTAGCGCAGCAGCTTGAACTCGGTGGGACTGAGGTCGATGGACGCGTCGCCCACCTGCACGTCGTGGGTGTCCTGGTCCATCGTGATCTCGCCGGCGCGGATCACGGACTCCTCGTCGGCCTGCATCGTGCGGCGCAGGATCGCCTGGATGCGGGCGACGATCTCGTCGAGGCTGAAGGGCTTGGTGACGTAGTCGTCGCCGCCGGCGTTGAGGCCGGTGATCTTGTCTTCGGTCTCGTCCTTGGCGGTGAGGAAGAGGATCGGCGCGGTGTAGCCGGCGCCGCGGAGGCGCTTGGTGACGCTGAACCCGTTCATGTCGGGCAGCATCACGTCGAGGATGATGAGATCCGGCTCCTCCTCGAGCACCGCCGAGATCGTCTGGGCGCCGTTCGAGACGGCCCGTACCTGGAATCCGGCGAATCGCAGGCTCGTGATCAGCAGGTCGCGGATGTTCGGTTCGTCGTCCACGACGAGGATGCGCGGTGCGGTCATGCCCTCATTATGTCGGCGGAACCGATGCGGCGCCTGGATATCCGGCGACGCGGCCGAGAATCCGTCAGCCGGCGCTCTGCCGGATCTCGACGCAGCAACGGCCCGCCGCGGGTGCCAGCGCAGGCGTCCGTTCATCGCCGGTGGCGGTCGCGAGGCCCCGGACGAGCGCGAGGTTCGCTCCGCAGATGAGGGCGGTGTGCCGGCTCGCGAGGGCATGGAAGGGGCAGTTCTCGAGCACGAGATCGGCGGCGGATGCTGCGTCCTCCCCGCCGCCCGCGGGGAGCGTGTCCTTCGCGCGCGGCGCGTAGCCGCACAGGGTGAGCGCCGCCTCGAGGTCGGCGCATCCGGCGCCGATCGCAGCGCCTGCGGCGAATGCCTCGGCGTCGAGCGCATCGCGCACCGGCACCCCTCGTTCGTCGGCCTCCGCGGCCGCGGCGGCGAGCAGCTCCCCGGCCAGCTCGTAGTGGCGTTCCGGGATGGTGGCGGCGAGTTCGGCGTCGGCGGCGCGGTAGAGCTTCGCCGGGCGCCCCGCGCCCGGGCCGGTGCGACCCGAACGCCGCTCGTACGACACCGTCAGGAGGCCGGCCTCCGCCAGTCGATCGAGGTTCACCGCCGCCGTGCTCCGCGGCATCCCCAATGCGGCCGCGGCCTCGTCGCGGCCGATCGGACGCTCGGTCGCGAGGCGGTACAGCTCGCGACGCTGCGGATCGGCGAGTGCCGCGACCGCCTCGGCGCGGTTGGGGGTGAGGATGCTCACGGCGTGAGTCTACCTCTAAAACCAGGAATCTTGACAAAAGAATCGGGGAGTTCTACCGTCGGGATCAGACGAGCCGACCGTGCTCAACACGAAGGAGTGGGGATGATGTCGACCCCGGCGCACGCGACGGCGCTGCACGCCCTGCCTGACGAGGCTCCGATCGATCGCGACGCGGCGATGATCGCCGTCGGCGATCTGCTCGCGGCGCTGGGCTTCGATCCGGACGAGGGCGACCTGGCCGAGACGCCGCGGCGCGTCGCCGACGCGTTCATCGAGATGACCACGCCCGAGCCGTTCGAGATGACCACGTTCGCGAACGAGGATGCGTACGACGAGCCGGTCGTCGTACGCGGCATCCCGTTCGTGTCGCTCTGCCGGCACCATCTGCTGCCGTTCCGCGGCACCGCCACGGTGGGCTACGTGCCCGGCGATCGCCTGGTAGGCCTCTCGAAGCTCGCGCGCGTCGTCGCGCACCACGCACGCGGGCTTCAGGTGCAGGAGTCGCTGACGGTGCAGATCGCGCGCACGCTGGAGACCGCACTGGACCCGCGCGGGGTCGGCGTCGTCGTCGAGGCGGAGCACCTGTGCATGTCCGCGCGCGGAGTCCGGACCGACACCGCCCTCACCACGACCACGGCGTTCCGCGGAGCGCTCGCCGCCGACCCGGCGCTGCAGGCACGATTCATCGGAGCGCGCCCCGTCTGACGCGTCGACACGGGCGAGAGGAGTCGTCATGAGCCACATGCTGATCATCGGGGGAGGACTTGCCGGCGGAACGGCCGCCGAGGCCCTGCGCGACGAGGGGTTCGACGGCGACATCACCGTCGTCACCGCCGAGGCGCATCCGCCCTACCAGCGCCCTCCGCTGTCCAAGGGGTATCTCGCGGGGACCGAGGACCTGGATGCCGTCGTCCTGCATCCCGCCGAGTGGTACGAGGAGCGCGGGATCCGCCTGATCACCGGCGTCGCGGTCACCTCCCTCGAGCCCGCCGCGCACGCGGTGGAACTCGAGGACGGTGAGCGGCTGACATACGATGCCGTTCTGCTCGCGACGGGCGCGACACCGCGGATGATCCCGCTGGCCGGCCACGACTTGCCCGGGGTCACGACGCTGCGGCGTCTGGACGACTCCGACGAGCTCAGGGCGCAGCTGCGCGACGGCGGCAAGCGGCTCGTGGTGATCGGCGCGGGCTGGATCGGCATGGAGGTCGCAGCGACGGCGCGCGGATTCGGCAACGAGGTCGCGATCCTCGAGCGCGACGCGGTGCCGCTTGCGATGGCGCTCGGCGCCGAGATGGGGGAGGTCTTCCGCACGCTCCACCTCGAGCACGGTGTCGACCTGCGCACGTCGGTCGACGTGGATCGCATCGTCGGCGACGGGCGTGCCGAAGGTGTCGTCGTCGACGGCGAGACCCTTCCCGCAGACCTCGTACTCGTCGGAGTCGGTGCCTCCCCGAACACGGTGCTCGCCGAGGAGGCGGGGCTCGACATCCTGAACGGGGTCCTGACCGACGAGGCGCTGCGCACCAGCGCGGCCGACGTGTACGCCGCGGGAGACATCGCCAACGCCTTCCACCCCGTGCTGCAGCGGCATCTGCGGAGCGAGCACTGGGCGAATGCGCTGAACGCCGGCAAGGTCGCGGCGCGGTCGATGCTCGGGCAGCCGGCATCCTTCGACGACATCCCGTACTTCTACACGGACCAGTACGACCTCGGCATGGAGCTGTCGGGGTACGCGCCCTTGATGACGGATGCCGAGATCGTGGTGCGCGGCGATCTCGACGCGCGCGAGTTCATCGCCTTCTGGGTGGATGACGGCCGTATCGTCGCGGGCATGAACGTCAACGTGTGGGACGTGAACGACAAGGTGCAGGACCTCATCCGCTCCGGCGCGAGGATCGACCCCGACCGGCTGCGTGACCCCGAGGTTCCGCTGGAGGACCTGATCCCGTGACACTCGCGCCCGACACCGCCTCGGCCCTGCTCGCTCCGGTGCTCGACCTGCCGGGCGGTGCGCTCGACCTGTCGCGGCACATCGCGGTGATGGCGATCGTGAACCGCACGCCGGACTCCTTCTACGACCGCGGGGCGACGTTCGCGCTCGATGCTGCGGTCTCGGCGGGCTTCGCCGCTGTGGAGGCCGGCGCCGAGATCGTGGACGTCGGAGGCGTGAAGTTCGCGCCCGGCCCGCCGGTGCCGGTCGACGAGGAGATCGCTCGCATCGTGCCCGTCGTGCGCGAGCTGGCGCCGGTCGCACGCGTGAGCGTCGACACGTTCCACCCCGATGTCGCGCGGGCGGCGATCGACGCGGGCGCCGCGATCATCAACGACACGACGGGCCTGCACGATCCGCAGATGGCCGAGGTGGTCGCACGGGGCGGCGCCGGGGTGGTGATCGCCCACAGTCTCGCCGCACCTCGCACGCAGCATCCGCTCCCGCACTACGACGACGTGATCGGCGACGTCGCCGAGTTCCTCGTCGCGCGACGCGAGCTGGCGAGAGAGCGCGGCGTCCCTGATTCGCGCATCGTGCTCGATCCGGGCCACGACCTCAACAAGAACACGCGGCAGACCCTCGAGCTCACCCGGCGCCTGGGCGAGCTCGCCGGGCTCGGAGCGCCGCTGCTGGTGGCGCTCTCGAACAAGGACTTCGTCGGCGAAGCCCTCGATCGGGAGAAGGGCGACCGCCTTCCCGGGTCGCTGGCCGCGGCCGTGTTCTGCGCGCTGAACGGCGCGCGCATCGTGCGTGCCCACAACGTGCGCGAGACCGTCGACGCGATGCGCATGGTGGAGGCGATCCTCGGCTGGCGCCGGCCGGCTTACGAGCTGCACAACACCCGACCCGAGGGGAACGACTGATGCCCACCCGCTCCGAGCTCTTCGAGGCCTATGCGCTCCACGGCCGCGACGGCACGCGTGTGCGCATGAACTTCGTCTCGAGCGCCGACGGGGCGGTCACCCTCGATGGTCGCAGCGGCGCGCTCGGCGGCGACACCGACCGCGAGCTCATGCAGGTGCTGCGCGCGATGGCCGACGTCGTGCTCGTCGGTGCCGGCACCGTGCGCGCCGAAGGCTACGGGGGCCTGAAGGTCGATCGGCACGACGTCGAGTGGCGCCGCGCCCGCAGACTCGACGACCAGCCCGCGCTCGCCGTGGTGAGCGGCGGCCTGCACCTCGATCCGGGCGACGCGGTCTTCGCCGAGGCGGTGCGGCGCCCGATGATCGTGACGACGGATGCTGCCGCCGCTGCGGACGGTGAGCGCTTCGAGTCGGTGGCATCGGTGATGGCGTGCGGGGAGGACGGCATCGATCTCGCGGCGATGCTGGACGCGTTCGCGCGTCGCGGCTGGACGCAGGTGCTGTGCGAGGGCGGTCCGCACCTCTTCGGTGCGCTGCTGGAGTCCGACCTCGTCGACGAGGTGTGCGTCACGCTCGCGCCGCGGTTCGTCGGCGGAGAGGCCGGGCGCATCGTGCAGGCCGCCGCCGAGGCGGACCGGCGGTCCACCCTCGAGAGCGTCGTGACCGACGACGAGGGCTTCGTCTTCTTACGCTACGCGCTCGACTGATCCCTTGTCTACTACATACCTAGTGCCGACAGCACTATAAGCGTAGTATGACCTCCGAATCCGAAGGAGAGGAGAGTCATCATGAGCCTCACCGAATCGCGAGAAGAGCTGCGCCTTCAGCTGCGACGTGAACTGCACGCCACGGAAGAGGCCGTCTTCGACGCGCTCGTGAATCCCGGGAAGCAGGAGGTCTGGCTGGCGCCGCCGGGTGCCGGTGCGGTCCAGACGACCGTCGACCTGCGCGTCGGGGGCGCCTGGGAGGCGCGCTTCCATCCGGACCACCTGACCGCCGTGCACGACGTGCAGACCTACCTCGTGATCGATCGCCCGCATCGCCTCGTCACCGATCTGGTATCTCAGTCGACGAGGGGCGGAAAGCCGATGCCGACACTGCACTCCCGTGTCGATATCACGCTCGAGCCCACGGTGTGGGGCACGCTCATGACGGTCGAGCAGACCGGCTTCCCGAGTGTCGACGTGCGCGACTTCTTCGAGTCCGTCGTGTGGCCGGGCGGGTTCGACCGCATCGAGTCGTTCCTCACCGGGCGCTGAAGGCCGGCACCGGCGATCAGTCCAGGGCCGCGCGGACCGCGCGCTCGATGACGGGCCGGATCTCGGCCTCCGGGTCCACGGTCACACGATGCAGCACCAGCCCATCGCCCGCGGCCATGAGCGTGCGGACGGACTCATCGGGCGAGCGAGCACCGATGCGCGCCAGGAGCGCGGTGGTCCACTCGACGAAGAGCCGTCGCTGGGTGAGAAGCGGTTCCAGCAGGTCGGGGTCGCCGGCACCCTCGAGGAAGAGCGCATAGCGGGCTCTCGTGCGCGAAGCGCGTGGTCCGGTCTGAAATGCGATCATGCTGCTGAGCGCCTCGACGAACTGCTCGCGCGTCTCGACCGGAGGCGCTTCGGCCGCCGCGAACTCGGCCCGCTCGGTTTCGGCGAGCCAGGCCACGACGCCGGCGACGAGCGCGTCCCGGGTGCGGAACCAGTTCGAGGTCGATCCCTTCGGCAGGCCGGCGCGCTCGTCGACCCTGGCGTGGGTGAGCGCCCGGATGCCCTGCTCGCCCACGAGCTCGAGCGCGGCTTCGAGCGCGCGATCGCGGGTGGATGCCATGTCCACGACACTAGGCGGAACAACTCCTACTGCAAAAGTAGTAACACTCGGCGTCGCCTCCTCGTTCCGGTTTCGTGAAGTTCGCCGATCGCCCCTGTCGCATCCGCAGGGCCTGTATTAGGTTTCTCGTGATCGCGCCCACGAGGACGCGTGCATCTCGGCGGGCAGAGCCGCTCGCCAGAAAACGGGAGGGTTCTGTGCACATGCGCAAGACATCGACGGCCCGGCTTGCGGGAGGCGCGGTCATCGCCGCCACCGCGGTCGCGCTCGCCCTGGTCGGATCGGGAACCGCGTCGGCGGCCCCGCCGAAGGGGCCCAACAACGGCGGCAACACGCCGAACGGCCCGACGCTCGACATCCAGCTGCTGTCGTTCAACGACTTCCACGGCAATCTGGAGCCGCCCACCGGTTCCAGCGGCCGCCTCAACCTTCCGGGGGGTGGCACGACCGACAGTCTCACTCCTCCCGGAGTCGGCGGTGTCGAATACCTGGCGACCCACCTCGCGCAGGCGCGCGAGGGTCACCGGTACTCGCTCACCGTCGCGGCCGGCGACCTGATCGGCGCATCCCCCCTGCTGTCTGGCGCCTTCCACGACGAGCCGTCCATCGAGGCGCTGAACGCGCTCCACCTCGACGTCTCGGCTGTCGGCAACCACGAGTTCGACGAGGGCTATGTCGAGCTGCAGCGCATGGCGGACGGCGGATGCCTCGACGACGGCGACGGCGAGAACAACCAGAACTCGTGCCCGACCGGCAGCTTCGCCGGCGCCGACTTCGACTACCTCGCCGCGAACGTCGTCTACGAAGGCACGAACGACACGATCCTGCCCGCCTACTCGATCGAGAACATCAAGGGCGCCAAGATCGGCTTCATCGGCATGACGCTCGAGGACACCCCCGACATCGTGACCGCCTCCGGGATCGCGGGCCTCGACTTTAAGGACGAGGTCGAGACGGCGAACGCGCTCGTCCCCGTGCTCAAGGCGAAGGGCGTGAACGCGATCGTGGTGCTGATCCACCAGGGCGGCACACCTCCGTCGAGCGCGGCGTACAACGCGGCGTGCGGCAACGGTGCCGAGATCGCGGCCGACAGCCCGATCATCCCGATCGCGCAGAACCTCGACCCCGCGATCGACCTCATCGTCTCGGGGCACACCCACCAGCCGTACGTCTGCAACATCCCTGACCCCGCGGGCAACGACCGCCTGGTCACGTCGGCGTCCTCGTTCGGCCGGCTGTACACCGAGACCAACCTGACGTACGACAAGCGGACCCAGGACATCGTGCGCACGTCGATCACGAGCGCGAACATGCTGGTGACGCGCAACGTGCCCAAGGATCCGACGGAGACGGCGCTGATCGCCAAGTACCAGGCGCTCGTGGCGCCGATCGCGAGCAAGGTGGTCGGCCAGATCTCGACGACCGTGACGAGGACGGCCAACGTGGCCGGCGAGTCTCCGCTGGGTGATCTGATCGCCGACGCGCAGCTGGCCGATCCGAGCGTCATCGGACCTTACTCCGCCCCCGTCATCGCGCTGATGAACCCGGGCGGGATCCGGGCGGATCTGCCGTTCTCGTCGCCGACGTCGCCGTACGGCGAGCCGGATGGCTCGATCACCTTCGCGGAGGCGTTCACGGTCCAGCCGTTCAACAACTACCTGGTCTCGCTCGACCTCACCGGCGCGCAGATCAAGGAGATCCTGAACGAGCAGTGGACGGCCCCGAACACGGGATCCAACAGGAAGATCCTCCAGGTGAGCGAGGGCTTCTCGTACACCTACTCGGGCACCACGCTCGGGACGGTCACGCTCAACGGGCAGCCGCTCGTCGACACGACGACCTACCGCGTCGTGACGAACAACTTCCTCGCCGGCGGCGGGGATGGCTTCCCGACGTTCCTCGAGGCGGGGAACGTGTACTACGGCGGGCTCGACATCGACGCGTTCTCCGCGTACCTGACGGCGAACAGCCCGTACACGCCGGGACCGCTCGACCGCATCATCGGGGCTCCGTAAGCCCGACCACAGGAGAGCCCGGCGCTGACTCAGCGCCGGGCTCTCCTCATGTGCCGCTCAGGCCGCGAGCGAGTGCGCGTCGAGGATCGTGTACGCGTAGCCCTGCTCGGCGAGGAAGCGCTGGCGGTTCTGCGCGAAGTCCTGGTCGACGGTGTCGCGCGCGATGAGCGTGTAGAAGCTCGCGGTGTGGTTGGACTGCTTCGGCCGCAGCAGGCGTCCGAGGCGCTGGGCCTCCTCCTGACGCGAGCCGAACGACCCCGACACCTGGATGGCGACGGATGCCTCGGGCAGATCGATCGAGAAGTTCGCGACCTTCGACACCACCAGCACGGAGATCTCGCCGACGCGGAACGCCTGGTACAGCTCTTCGCGTTCGTCGATCGGGGTCTGGCCGGTGATCTTCGGAGCGTTGAGCGCTTCGGCGAGGACGTCGATCTGGTCGAGGTACTGGCCGATGATCAGGATGCGCTCGCCCTCGTGCCGCGCGACCAGGTCGCGGACGACCCCGATCTTCGCGGGAGCGGTCGCGGCGAGGCGGTAGCGCTCGTCGTCGGCCGCCGCCGCGTACTCGAGGCGGTCGCCGGCGGGCAGGTCGACGCGCACCTCGTAGCAGACGGCGGGGGAGATGAAGCCCTGTGCCTCGATCTCCTTCCACGGAGCGTCGAACCGCTTGGGACCGATGAGGCTGAACACGTCGCCCTCGCGGCCGTCCTCGCGCACGAGGGTGGCGGTGAGGCCGAGGCGGCGCCGCGCCTGCAGGTCGGCCGTCAGTTTGAATACGGGCGCGGGGAGGAGGTGCACCTCGTCGTACACGATGAGGCCCCAGTCGAGGGCGTCGAGCAGGGCGAGGTGCGCGTACTCTCCCTTCCGCTTCGCGGTGAGGATCTGGTACGTCGCGATCGTGACCGGCTTGATCTCCTTGGTCTGCCCGGAGTACTCGCCGATCTCCTCGGGCGTGAGCGACGTGCGCTTGAGGAGCTCGTCTCGCCACTGACGGGCGCTGACGGTGTTGGTCACGAGGATGAGCGTGGTGGTCTTGGTGTCGGCCATCGCGGCGGCGCCGACGAGCGTCTTTCCTGCGCCACAGGGGAGCACGACGACACCGGACCCGCCCTGCGTGAAGATGTCGACGGCCTGTCGCTGGTACGGCCGCAGGTGCCACCCGTCCTCAGCGAGGTCGATCGGGTGCGGGGTTCCCGGCGTGTAGCCGGCGAGGTCCTCGGCGGGCCAGCCGATCTTCAGCAGCTCCTGCTTGATCTGGCCGCGCGCCCACGCGTCGATGACGTACGTGTCGGGGGAGGGGTGCCCGAGCAGCAGCGGCTGGATGCGCTTGTTCTTCGACACCTCGGCGAGGACCGCAGCATCCGTGGATCTGAGGACCAACTCGCCGTCGCCGCCCTCATCGACGCTGTTGCGCTCGATGACGAGGCGGCCGTACCGGCCCACGGTCTCGGCGATGTCGATCGACACCGACGGGGGCACGGGGAAGCGCGACCAGCGGTCGAGGGTCGCCAGCATGTCTTCGGCGTCGTGGCCGGCGGCGCGTGCGTTCCACAGCCCGAGCCGCGTGATGCGGTAGGTGTGGATGTGCTCGGGCGCGCGCTCGAGCTCCGCGAAGATCGCGAGTTCGTGCCGCGCGCTCTCGGCATCGGGGTGCGCGACCTCGAGAAGCACGGTGCGGTCGCTCTGGACGATGAGGGGGCCGTCAGCCATAACGGACCAGTCTACCGGGACGGACGGCGGTGGGATGCTGCGCGCTCAGGCCGCGTGGACGCTCACGATGCTCGACACGGGGAGCGTCCGTTCGATGTCGGCGGCGCGGTCGCGGCCGCGCAGGCGTCCGCCGCCGAGGCCGGCCGCCTCGAGGGTGAAGGAGCGCTCGGAGCCGTCGGGCATGCGCACGACCACCACGATCTCGGCGCGGGCGCGTACCGCCTGCTCGAGCTCGCGTTCGAGCCACCCGGAATCGCCCTGGGTGCCGTGCCCGCCGCGGAGCGTGGCGATGAGGCGCGCGTACGTCTCCTGCGCAGTCCCGGCCGGCGTGGATGCGGTCGCCGTGGTGCGCCGGTGGATCGACTCGGGAACCCCGCGCGCGTCGAGGGCGACGACGGGGTAACGGGCATCGGCGAGGGTCCAGTAGACGGCGTCGCGCGCGACGCGGGACGAGAGCGCGTCGTCGCCCTCGAGCACGAGCAGCCCGAGGGGCCGCAGCGCCTGGTCGACGGAGATTGCGTCGAGCAGGCCCGCGTCGGGGCTCTCGACGCGGGTGCGCCCGGTGTCGCCGTCGGCGCGCACGCGCACCAGGCCGTGCCGGCTGGCCGTGCTCTCGATGAGGTAGGCCAGCGGCTGCGGGATGCCGGTGAGCGACAGGCCCGCGAGGAAGTCGCGCATCGACTCGGCCGTCTCGCCCTCGGTCATGCCGGCGCCGATCGACTCCGCGGTGAAGCGATACGTCGATGCCTGTGCTCGCGACTCCCGCAGGGCGATCGACCGCAAGCGCAGATCGAGGGCGGGCGCGAGGGGACCCGGCGCGATCGCGGTGAGGTCGGCCTGCAGGTAGACCCGGTCGATCTCGGTGGGGAGGTACGGCGCCATGGTGGCGGCATCCGCCCGCTCGCCCGCCCGAAGGGCAGCCGTCCAGGGGAACTCGGCAGGGGAGCCGTCCGAGGGGAACAGCCCCCAGCGCACGCCGATGCGGTGCAGTCGCTCCGCCCGGGCGGGCCACTCGGGGTCGAGCGGGTACATGCCGGGCCACGCGTCCGGTGTCAGGAAGCCGTGCGATGAGGTGCGCAGCCCCCGAGGAAGACTGGTGCGGAAGCCCTCGGCGATCGCCTCCCAGCGATCCGCGGTCGCGGCCTTCAGCCAGCGCTCGCCGGCTTCGGTGACGGTCCACTCGCGTTCATACGCCGTCGCAAGGCCGGAAGCCGCCGCGGAGGCGAGCAGATCTTCGAGGTCGTCGGCGAACTCGAGGGCACCCGCATCCAACAGCCGTCGCCGGTCCACGGCGCTCACCGGTCCCGCGCCGGTGCGCGCGAGCGGTGTATGCGAGCACAGGAGGAGGACGTCGGCGAGCGAGCCCGCGGTGGTGAACGCGCGCTCGGCGGCGGCGGCCGCAACGCGCGCGTCGGCGGGGTCCGGGGCGATGGGCGCCGGCGTCGGCGTGAAGGCGTGCGGTGCGGCTGCGGCTGCGGCCGCCACGCGTTCCGAGACGGCGGCGTAGACAGAGCCGTCGGCGTCGGTGAGGGCGAGCCGCGCGGGTTCGCCGTCGACGCCCGCTTCGCCCTGGTCGAGGGCGAGAAGGTCGTGGCGGTCGAGGCGGCTCAGCGCACGGTCGACGGATGCGGGGTCGAGGAGGCCCTCGGCGGCATCGAAGAAGTCGTGCCAGGCCGCCTGCGGCGAGACCCCGCGCGCGGCGAGCGTCGCGGCGAGCGCGGCGTCACCGAGCTCGGCGAGCCGCGTCGCGAGGGCGCGCGCGTCGGAGGCCAACCCGGTCAGCCCCCTCGATTCGCCCGGGCCCTCCGCACGAAGCTCATGATGAGGACTGCGAGCAGCAGCGCGAACGCGACGATGGGGGCGATGTACACCAGCACGCCGACGATCGGCCAGATGCCTGTACTCATGTCGGCCCCGGAGGCCGACGCGATCATGATCGCGAAGAAGCTCACGATCGAGAGCACGAGCAGGCCCAGCGACATGAAGGCCAGGACGCGGTCGATGCGGCGGACGGGGACGTCGCCGGAGGGGTTCGTGCTCATCCGCACCAGCCTACTCGCTGACGCCCGCGCCGCGGTGCGACGGGACGCCTCCGAGATCGCTGGGGATGGATGCTTCGCCGTGGGGTTTCGGCGGACGTCATGCCGTTAGGCTGGGAGGCGGGGTTGTACGACCCCGCTTTCGTCATGCTCTCTCTCGCCCGCGACGTGTCGCGGGCGCCGATCCAGCGAGGTCTCGATGCCCACCGGCAAGGTCAGGTTCTACGACGAGGAGAAGGGGTTCGGCTTCATCTCCTCCGAAGACGGTCAGGACGTCTTCCTGCACGCCACTGCCCTTCCGCCCGGCGCGCCCGCGCCCAAGGCGGGGACCCGCCTCGAGTACGGCATCGCCGACGGCAAGCGCGGCCCGCAGGCACTGTCGGTGCGCGTCCTCGAGGCTCCGGTGAGCCTCGCCAAGCGCTCCCGCAAGCCCGCCGACGACATGGCGATCATCATCGAGGACCTCGTGAAGCTGCTGGACGGCATCGGCGGAGACCTCCGCCACGGCCGTTACCCGAGCGGCGCGCACGCCAAGAAGGTCGCCGCGGTCCTGCGCAAGGTCGCCGATGAACTCGACGCCTGATCCGGCCGACCCCGTCGTCGACGTCGTCCTCGACGCCGGCCCGGCTGCGGACGAAGCGGTGACGGATGCTGCACCCGCCGTCGCGGACGAAGCACCGGCCGTCGAGGTCGAGTCCGTCGAGGCTGACGTGGTCGAGGTCGAGTCTGCCGAGGCCGAGGCCATCGATGGTGCGCCGGCCGACGACGCTGCGGAGACCGCCGAGGCCGTCGAAGTGGTCGAGGCCGTCGAGCCCGTCGACCCCGACCCCCAGCTGCTGGCCGCCCACGACCTGGCGCTCGCCGCGCTCCGCGAGATCACGCCCGAGGCCACGATCGGCGACCCCGCGGGCTACCGCGCCGAGGCCGACGGCGTCGTGTCGCTGCGCTTCGCGAATCGCCTGGCGGGCTACCCCGGCTGGTTCTGGACCGTCAGCCTCGCACGCCTCGACGACGCCGATCCCACCGTGCTCGAAGTCGAGCTGCTCCCGGGCGACGGCGCGCTGCTCGCTCCGGACTGGGTGCCGTGGGCTGTGCGCCTCGCCGACTACCACGCCGCCCAGGCCGCTCTCGCGGAGGCCGCGCACGCGGACGGCGAAGACGACGACCGCGGCGAGCTCGAAGACGTCGACGACCTCGACGCGTCCGACTTCGACGAGGACGGCTCGCCCATCCTCCACGCCGGCGATGTCGACGGCGTCGACATCGACGAGCTCGCCGATGTCCCTGCCGAGGACGACGCGGACGAGGACGACGAGTCGGACGACGACTTCGACGACGACGACTCTGACGTCGATGGCTCGGCCGATGACGATTTCGACGACGACGAGTCGGACGACGACGACTTCGACGACGACGGGTTCGACGAGGACGATTCCGACGAGGACGATTCCGACGAGGACGACGAGGACTTCGACCCCGAAGGCGCCTGACCTCGTCTGGACTCGACGAAAGGCTGTAGTCCCCTCACCCGCAGCCGGGGCAAGCTGGGTGTTCCGGTGCGTGCGGCCAGGTCGTGCGTAGACTCACAGGCGCCGGGGAAGACCCATCCGATCCGCCGACGAAGAGGGGGCGCCGACCGATGACGGCACAGCGTCGGCAGCCGCGTTCGCGGCCCGAGACGCTCGCCCGCAGGCGCGACATCCTCGACGCCGCGGTCGAGATCTTCGGCAGCAAGGGGTTCGCGGGGGGCACGCTTCAGGAGATCGCCGACCAGGTGGGCATGACCCACGCGGGGATCCTGCATCACTTCGGCTCGAAGGACCAGCTGCTCATCGAAGTCCTCCGGCACCGCGACGAGACCGACGTGGCCGAACTGGAGGAGCAGCACATCCCCGACGGGATGCCCCTGTTCCGTCACCTCGTTCGCACGGCGTTCGTCAACGAGCATCGCGCGGGGATCGTCCAGGCGTACGCGGTGCTCTCGGCCGAGTCTGTCACCGACGACCACCCGGGCCGCGACTTCTTCGAGAAGCGCTACCGGACGCTGCGGTCGGAGGTCGCCCACGCGTTCGAGGTCGTGTGCGCCGAGCGCGGAATCACAGCCCCCGACACCATCGCCGACGCGTCGACGAGCATCCTCGCCGTCATGGACGGCCTGCAGGTGCAGTGGCTGCTCGACCCGACCGCGGTCGAGCTCGCGCGCGCGTCGGAGTTCGCCATCGAGGCGATCGTGTCGGCCGTGCTGTCGCCGATCCCGTCACCGCTTGCGGACGGGGCCGACGAACAGGCTCAGCCCAGTCGCTCGACCGTGTAGTCGATGCAGCGGATGAGCTGACGCACGTCGTCCGGATCGATCGACACGAACGTCGCGATGCGCAGCTGGTTGCGTCCGAGCTTGCGGTACGGCTCGGTGTCGACGATGCCGTTGGCGCGGAGGCTCTTCGCCACGGCCGCAGCATCCACCGACTCGTCGAAGTCGATCGTCACGACCACGGGGGAGCGGTCGGCCGCGTCGGCGACGAAGGGCGTCGCGAAATCGGATGCCTCGGCCCAGTCGTAGAGTGCCTGCGACGACTCGCGCGTGCGGGAGTCGGCCCACTGGAGGCCGCCCGAGGAGAGGATCCAGTCGAGCTGCTTGTCGAGGAGGAACAGCGTCGCGAGCGCGGGGGTGTTGAGGGTCTGGTTGAGTCGCGAGTTGTCGAGCGCGTTCTTCAGGCTCAGGAACTCGGGGATGTAGCGGCCTGACGCCGCGATGCGCTCGATCCGCTCGATCGCGGCCGGCGACACCAGGGCGAACCACAGGCCGCCGTCAGAGCCGAGGTTCTTCTGGGGGGCGAAGTAGTAGACGTCGGCCTGGTGCACCGAGAAGTCGATGCCGCCCGCCGCGCTGGTCGCGTCGATGACGGTGAGCGCGCCCTCGTCGCCGTTCACCCGCGTGATCGAGGTCGACACGCCGGTTGAGGTCTCGTTGTGCGGCCACGCGTACACATCGATGCCGTCGACGGCCTCGGCGACGGTGCTCGTGCCCGCGTCCACCGTGCGGACGTCGGGAGCGTCGAGCCAGGGGGTCTTCGCGGCAGCGGCGAACTTGCCGCCGAACTCGCCGAACACGAGGTTCTGGCTGCGCTTCTCGATGAGGCCGAAGGCCGCGGCATCCCAGAACGCCGTCGACCCCCCGTTACCGAGGATGACCTCATACCCCTGCGGCAGGCGGAACAGCTGGCTCAGCTCGGCGCGCACCTGGCCGACGAGCTCCTTGACCGGAGCCTGGCGGTGCGAGGTGCCCAGGAGCGCCGATCCGGGGCCCGCGAGCGCCTCGATGTGCGCGGGCGCGATCTTCGACGGGCCGCAGCCGAATCGTCCGTCGGTGGGCAGGATCTCACGGGGCAGGAGGACGTGTGCCATGCGTCGATTCTAGAGAGGCCCGCAGCGCCGCCCCGCCCGCGTGACACCTCGTGACGCTCCGGCTTGCTCACGTCGCAGCATCCGTCCTCCTCTTCGACAGGTCAACCGGGCATGGGCAGGATGCGATCCGAGGATCGGCTCGTGCAGAGCCCCGGTTGACCTGTCGAGCCTCCTCCACAGGGGAGGGGATGGATGCTGCGCACGAGAGTTGTTCTGATCGTGCCCAGTACGGCGGTGTGGGGCGTGGCGGAGCCGTGAGCATGCGGGGATGGCGGATCTCATGGTTGAGCTGCACGCACGTGGCGGCGTCGCGCTCAGAGCGGCGCTCATGAAGGCAGGGGTCAGCGGCTACACGATCGAGCGCGCGATGGCCGCGGGCCTCGTGACCAGGCCGCGGCGGGGATGGGTGGCAGTTCCGGACGCTGATCCCCACCTCATGGCGGCGGCGCGGGCGGGCGTGGTGCTCACGTGCATCACGCGGGCGAAGCGCTTAGGGCTGTGGGTCCTCGCCGAGGACGGCCCGCACATCGGTGCCCCACCGAGCGCGTCGAGGCTGAAGCTGCAGAACCAGAAGGCGACCGTGCACTGGGCTCGGCCGGTCGAGCCGCGCGCGCCGGGAACGCTGGAGGACAGCATCCTGAACACGCTGCTCATTGTCGCGCGGTGTCAGCCGCATGAGAGCGCGCTCGCCGTGTGGGAGTCCGCGCTCGATCTGCGGCTGGTCGAGAGGGCAGAACTCGCCCGCCTTCCGCTGGGAGTCGCCGCGCGTCGCGTGCTGGCAGAGGCGACCCCGTTCGCGGACTCGGGGCTGGAGACGATCTTCCGCACACGATTGCGGTGGCTGCAGATTCCGGTACGCGCGCAGATCTGGCTCCATGGGCATCGGGCGGACTTCCTCATCGGCGATCGGCTGGTGGTGCAGATCGACGGCGGACACCACGTCGGGATGCAGCGCGCCGAGGATGTCGCGCACGATGCCGCTCTCATGCTGCTCGGCTACCGCGTGATTCGGGTGACGTACGTGCAGGTGATCGAGCGCTGGCACGAGGTGCAGGACCTCATCATGCGGGCTGTGGCCCAGGGACTGCATCGCGCCCATTGATGTCGCGCGCCGCGGGCGAGGTCTCCTCCGTCTTCCCTTCCACAGGTCAACCGGGTCTTTGCAGGGCCATTCAGTGCCGGATGGTCCTGTGAAAGCCTGGTTGACCTGTGGGGGCCTGGCACGCCACGGGCGCGGGGACGGGCGCGGGCGCGGGGACGGGCGCGGGCGCGGGGATGGGCGCGGGCGCGGCGGGAGCGGAGACGCACGCGGGCGCGGGGGCCGTGGCAGGCGTGGGTCGAGGTGTGGCGGCAGGCGGAGGCAGGCCCCGGCGTCGGGAGCAGAGGATAGGCTGTCCTCAGCCCCTTGACAACACTGAGGACACCGCGATGACCGATCTGATCGACACCACTGAGATGTACCTGCGCACGATCCTCGAGCTCGAGGAGGAGAACATCGTGCCGCTGCGGGCTCGCATCTCGGAGCGCCTCGGGCACTCGGGCCCGACGGTGTCGCAGACGATCGGCCGGATGGAGCGCGACGGACTCGTCGTCGTCTCGGAGGACCGCACTCTCGAGCTCACCGACGCCGGCCGGCAGAAGGCCGTCGACGTCATGCGCAAGCACCGGCTCGCCGAGCGCCTGCTGTCCGATGTCATCGGCCTGGACTGGGCCTACGTGCACGAAGAGGCCTGCCGGTGGGAGCACGTGATGAGCGAACAGGTCGAGCGTCGCCTCGTCGAGCTGCTGGGCCACCCGACCGAGTCCCCGTACGGCAACCCGATCCCCGGTCTCGACCAGCTCGGCGACGTGCCGACCAACGGCTTCGAGCAGGGCGTCGTGGGTCTCGTGCGTCGCCTCAACGACGCCGGCGAGCCCATCACCGGCACCGTCCGCCGGCTCGCCGAGCCCGCGCAGGTCGACCCCGAGCTGCTGCAGCAGCTGAAGGGCGCCGGCGTCGTTCCGGGCGCCGTCGGCGACTACCGCTACAACGAGGGCTACGTGCTCGTGCAGATGCAGGGCAGCGACGAGGGCCTGGAGCTCCCGGTCGAGATCGCCTCGCACATCTTCCTCGTCGACGACGTCCGCTGAGGTGGGCGCATTCCACGGAATGCCGGCAGTCCTGACCGCGTTTCGGAGCCTGTAACGCTGCGCGCCGACGCCGGATGCCGTATTCCACGGGCGTCGACGATGCACTGTGCGGAGATTGCCAGGCGCGGAGCGTGACATAACCGTGACCTTCGGGTAGCCTCGAAAAGTCCAACAGGCGAGAAGCCCGCCGTCCGGACCCCGCGTGGATTGCCTCAACGGCTCGTCGTCCACATGTGGTGAAGCCCGCACATCGTGCCCCGACACCGAGTGCTGACGAGCCAGGCGCCCTGGCGCAGAGGCGCCGGAGGACAAGTTTGGCTGAAGAGATCGAGTCGCACGCGAACGTGCCCGAGCACGCCGCGGCGGACCAGAACCGTCGTGCGCGCATTCGGAAGAACCCGGTGCGACGATCCCGCGCCGTCGCGCCTGCGAAGCCGACCGTGACCCCGGCGGCAGCCCGCCCCGCCGCGTCGTCGAAGAAGGGGCGAGTGGTCAAGCCGCTGCGCAGCCTCGTCGTGCTGACGATGGTGGGCGGTCTCGTCGCCACGGTGGCGATCCCGGCGTTCGCCGCCGGGGCTACCGCCGTGACCGAGGATTCCAAGACGATCCAGCAGATGGCCGTCGACAACGCGCAGACGTTCGTCGCGGCCTCCGACGCGAACGCCAGTGAGCTGTCGCGCGAGAGCTACGCGGCCACCACTGCGGAAGAGATCGAGAAGAAGAAGGCCGAAGAAGCCGCCGCGGAGCGTGCGCGCCAGGTCGCGGCCGCTGCCGCATCGGCGGCGAAGTCGCGCGGCACGGTTCCGCAGAACATCGCCCTGACCTCGCCCGGAACCGGCGAGGTGCGCTGGCCCCTCCTCAACTTCACCAAGGGCCGCGGCCTCTGGGACTCCGGCTACCACCAGGGCGTCGACCTGCTCACCTCGTGCGGGACGCCGATCTATGCGGCCGCGGCGGGCGTGGTCAAGGTCTCGCAGGAGAGCTACGGCGGCTACGGCGTCGGCATCTCGATCGACCACGTGCTCGGCGGCCAGCAGGTCAACACGCTCTACGGCCACATGACGTACGGCAGCCGCCAGGTGTCGGTCGGCCAGACCGTCTCGGCGGGCCAGCTCATCGGCCTCGTCGGCAGCACCGGCAGCTCGACCGCGTGCCACGTGCACTTCGAGGTCCACATCAACGGCTCGGTCGTCGATCCGTGGGCATGGCTGCAGGCCAACGCAGGCTGATCACAGACCTTCTGCAATCACATCAGAGAACGGATGCCTCGAGCCGAGGCATCCGTTCTCTTCTTCGTTACCCGACACGCCATCAGCCGTTCAGTCGCCGCGCGCCCCGGGCGTGTCGCGGTGGGTTACCCTGGGACTCGACGCTGAGAGAGCGGAGGGAGCCGATGGGCTGCACACCACGCATCCGAACCATGGATGCGCTTGGACGCCTCGTCCTTCGGCATTGCACGAGCGGATGCCGCGGCATTGCCGTGGCGCCAGGGCGCTGTCTGTAAGACAGCGCCTTTTTTCATGCCCCTGCGCCCTTGATCGTCGCGCAAGTCGAATAACCGAGAAGCCGTCCCGGCCATTCGAGAGGATGATCAATGCGCACTCTGGTGCTGAATGCGGGCTACGAGCCCCTCGCGGTCGTGTCGTTCAAGCGGGCCCTCGTGCTCGTGATGAACGAGAAGGCCACCGTGGTGGAACACACCGAGACCGATCCGGTGTGGGGCACCCGACGATCGTACGAACGCCCGGCGGTGATCATCCTCACCCGCTACGTGCGGGTGCCGGGCGGTCGCCACGTGCCGGTGACCCGCCGGGGGGTGCTCCGTCGCGACAATCACCACTGCGCGTATTGCGGGAAGGCGGCGTCGACGATCGACCACGTGCTGCCGCGCTCGCGCGGCGGCGCCGATTCGTGGGAGAACCTCGTCGCGTGCTGCCTGCGCTGCAACAACATCAAGAGCGATCGCACTCCGCAGGAGATGCACTGGGAGCTGCGGTTCACGCCGCGCCCGCCCCGGGGCGCGCAGTGGACCGTCCGCGGCACCGAGCGCACCGACCCGCGGTGGGAGCCGTACCTCGCCCTCGCGGCGTGATCGCCCACCGCGTCAGGAGAGCGTGAGCCCCGCGACTTCGAGGGCGAGCAGCGTCGCGGTCACGAATGCGAGCCCGGTGTAGACGAGGTCTTCGAACCAGTCGAACAGCCCGGGTCTGCGTGCGGGCATCATCTTCGGGTTGTAGTAGAAGATCGACACCAGGATCACGAGCACGGAGAAGACGAGCCCGATCCAGGCGGCGAAGGGCACGCCGGCGAAGAGCAGCACGATCACGATGGCGGAGAGCACGTACAGCCACAGCCCCTGGACGAAGGCCCGCATCGAGTCATACGGAGATGTGCCCGCTTTGGCGATCGCCCGCCAGAACTCGTAGATCAGCGACAGCGCGAATGACACGATCAGCAGCCACGCCGACACCGACTCGAGCAGGCTGGGGTGAACGGCACCGTCCATGGGGCTGGGCTCCTCCTCGCAGGACTCGTGGAGCGAGCCTACGGTCGGCCTCACGCTAGCGGGCCGGAGGCGCGACGGGAAGACGCGTCCGTCGATGCTGGGGCGTCAGCCGCCGTCGAGGATGCGCAGCCAGCGGGTGAGGATCGGCTCGAGGGCCGCAGCATCCGTCGTCCCGAGCTCGTCGAGGATGCGGCGCTCGTTGGCGAGGTGGGCGGCGATGGCGCGATCGATGAGGTCCTGCCCCTCGGGCGTGAGCCGCACCAGGCGTTTGCGGGCATCGGATGCCTCGGTCCGCCGCTCGACGAGCCCTCG
The DNA here is from genome assembly GCF_057656735.1 of Microbacterium sp. Soil_C_42. NCBI lineage: Bacteria > Bacillati > Actinomycetota > Actinomycetes > Micrococcales > Microbacteriaceae > Microbacterium > Microbacterium sp. Soil_C_42. The sequence goes on along the minus strand of NZ_JBDGJU010000001.1, from coordinate 295,176 downwards.
GGCTTCGAGGCGGTCGACGCGCTTGGTGAGGCCGCCCGTGGTGACGAGGGTGTGGTCGGCGAGCTCGCCGGCGGCGCGCTCGAACGGCGCACCGGCGCGGCGGAGCGTGGCCAGCACGTCGAACTCGCCCTCGCTGAGTCCGAACCCCCCGTATACCGCGCCGAGGCGTTCCGTGAGCTCGAGCGCGACGAGGTGCAGGCGCCCGATCACGCCCTGCGGCGACGGGTCGAGATCGGGACGCTCGCGGCGCCACTCCCGCTGGATCTCACCGACGCGGTCGAGCGGTTCGTGCGGGGAGGGATCGTCGGCGGCCATGCGGCCTATCTTATCTTCCCGGTAAGATAAAGTATCTTCCATGGAAGATAAACGATGGATGTGGATCCTCGTGACCGCGATCGCCCCGGTCGCGTGGGGGAGTGGGTACATCGTCACGCACAGCCTGCTGCCGGCGGAGTCGCCGCTGTGGGGAGGTGTGCTGCGGGCGCTTCCGGCCGGGCTCATCGTGCTGCTCCTCGCACGCCGGCTTCCGCGCGGATCGTGGTGGTGGCGCTCGCTCGTGCTCGGCACCTTGAATGTCGGCGGCTTCTTCGTGCTCGTGTACGTCGCCGGACAGCGGCTGCCGTCGAGTCTGGCCGCGACGCTGATGTCGGCGTCCGCCGCGTGCATGCTGCTGTTCGCGTGGCTGCTGCTGCGTCGCCGACCGCGACTCGCCGCCGTCGTGGGCGCGACCGTGGGGCTCGTCGGCGTGGCGGCGATGCTGGGCTTCGACGGGGAGGGCGCAGATCCCGGAGGCATCGCCGCGTCGCTCGGTGCGATGGTCGCCTCGTCGATCGGGTTCGTGCTCACGTCGCGATGGGGCTCCGACGTTCCCGCGCTGTCGATGACGGCGTGGCAGCTCGTCGCCGGCTCGATCGTGCTGCTGCCTGCCGCGCTCCTCGTCGAGGGCGCGCCGCCGACGCTCACCGTGCCGTCGGCGCTCGGCTTCGCGTACCTCACGCTCGTCGCGACCGCGCTCGCGTACGTCGCGTGGTTCGCGGGGCTTCGGCGCCTGTCTCCAGGCGTGGTCGGGGTGGTCGGCCTGCTCAATCCGGTCACGGGCGTCGTGCTGGGGGTGGCGGTCGCGGGGGAGGCGTTCGGGGTGCCGCAGGCGGCAGGGGTCGGCCTCGTGCTCGTCGGGATCGTGCTGGGCGCGGCACCTGCGCGGCGGGCGTCGCGTGTGGGTGCGACACGGCTGGCCTTGCAGTCTCGAACATAACTGTCGGAAGCTCGTACTACGCTCATTCTCACCGGTTGAAAGACTAGAACATCTGTTCTAGAATGTGGGAATGGGGGCGATCGTGCAACTCACGGCACAGTACGTGCACGAGACCGTCGGCCAGACGCCGACGGGCGCCCAACCCACTGCCCTCGGGGCGGTGGGCACACCGCCTTCGGGAGCGTCCTCTCCCAGCACCGTCGCGCAGCTGCGCGCCCAGGTCGAGCGGGTGCAGGGCCGCCGGCTCGACGCGCCGGTGCTGCCGGTGCATCCCGCGCTCGCCTCGCTGCTTCCCGGGGGCGGTCTTCGCCCGGGGTCCGCATACTCCCTGCCGCGTTCGACGTCGGTGCTGCTGGCGCTGCTGGCGCAGCCGTCGCAGGCCGGGTCGTGGTGCGCGGTGCTGGGCATGCCGCGGCTCGGCGCCGAGGCGGCCGAGGGGCTCGGTGTCGATCTGTCGCGGCTCGTGCTCATCCCCGACCCGGGTGCGCGCTGGCTCGCGGTGACCTCGACCGTCGCCGAAGTGCTGCCGGTGGTCGCGGTACGTCCGTCGGGGCGCGCGGCCGACGGCGAGATCGCCCGCCTGGCGGCGCGGCTGCGCGATCGCGGTGCGGTCCTGCTCGTGCAGGGGCCCTGGCCGCAGGCCGAGGCCGTGATCGAGGTGGGCGAGCCGGCGTGGGAGGGCGTCGGCCGCGGGCACGGGTACCTCGCGGGCCGGGCGGTGACGCTCATGTCGTCCAGTCGGCGCTGGCCGCGTTCGCGACGGGCGCGCGTGATGCTTCCGGATGCTGCGGGGCACGTCTCCGCCGCACCCGAGCGCATGCGCTCCGTCGAGGCGCTGCCCTCGGCCGAGCCCGCGGAGTCTTTCCCGCAGCGGATCAGGGCGGTGGGGTGACATGACCGCGGGCGCGCCGGTGCGGAGCCTCGTCCTGTGGTTCCCCGACTGGCCGGTCACTGCTCTCGAGCGGGAGGTGGGTACGGCTGCGGCTGCCGAGGACGCGGTCGGACCGCGACCGGGTACTCGCACGGATGCGGCACAGGAGAAGGTCGAGGCGAAGCCCCCGGTCGCCGTCGTCGAGCGCAACCTCGTGGTCGCGTGCTCCGCGTCCGCGCGTGCGGAGGGAGTGCGCCGCGGGCAGCGCCGGCGCGATGCCCAGGCGCGGTGTCCCGGGCTGACGCTGGTCACCGCGGACGCCGCCCGCGATCACCGCGCATTCGCCCCGGTCGTGTCGCTGATCGAAGAGAGGGCGCCCGGGGTGCAGCTGGTGCGTCCGGGGCTGTGCGCGCTGCGCGCGCGGGGTCCGGCGCGGTACTACGGCGGCGAGGTCGAGGCCGCACGCATGCTGATCGGCACCCTCCGCGAATCAGGGCTCGACGGAGTGCGGGTGGGCATCGCCGACGGGCCGTTCACCGCGGAGCAGGCGGCACGCGGTGGCACGAACGCCGCAGATCCGGTCTTCGTCGTGCCCGCCGGCGGTGCGGCAGGCTTCCTCGCCCCGCTGCCGGTCTCGGTGCTCGACGCCTCCGCACTGCTCGGCACCGGCGCGGCGGGGGCGAAGGAGGCGACGGACCTCGTCGGCCTGCTCGCCCGGCTCGGCGTGCAGACCCTCGGCGGGTTCGCCGAGATGCCGACCGATCGCGTGCGCGAGCGGTTCGGCGAGCGGGGCGTCCGGCTTCACGCCCTCGCCGCGGGGCGCGACTCGCGACCGGTGCAGCCGCGCACGCCGCCGCCAGAGCTGCAGCGGGAGATCGCGTTCGAGCCGCCCCTCGAGATCGCCGATCAGGTGGCGTTCGCCATGCGCGTCACCGCCGACGAGTTCGTCGCGGGTCTCGGCGCCGTCGACCTCGTCTGCACCGAACTGCGGGTCGAACTCGTCGGAGACCGCGGGGAGCGCAGCGAGAGGGTGTGGCTGCACCCTGGATCCTTCGACGCCGCGGCGGTCGTCGACCGCGTGCGGTGGCAGCTCGCGGAGGACGTCGGGACGGGCGACGCAGCCGGAGGCGGGCTGCGCAGCGGGGTGACGCTCGTGCGGATCTCGCCGGAAGCGGTGGATGCGGCATCCCATCACGCTCCGGCGCTGTTCGGCGGCGGACCCGAGGAGCGGGTGCACCACGCGCTGTCGCGCGTGCAGGCGATGCTCGGGCACCGCGGCGTGCTGACTCCCGCGATCGGCGGCGGGAGATGGCTGGCCGAGCGCCAGGTGCTCGTGCCCTGGGGAGACAAGGACGAACGCGACCGGAAGGCGATCGGCGCCGGGGGTCTCGCGGCGCAGCGCGCGCGACCCTGGCCGGGGAGCCTGCCCGACCCGCTGCCCACGACGGTGTTCGCCGACCCGGTGCCGGTCGACGTGCGGGCGCTCGGCGGCGAGCTGGTCGACGTCGACGAGAGGGGCAACGTCTCGGCCGTGCCCGCGCTCTTCATCGAGAGCGGTCGCCGTCGCGCGATCGAGGCGTGGGCAGGACCCTGGCCTGTGGTGGAGCGCGGATGGGATGCGGCGCGCTCCCGCCGTGCGCACCGGTTCCAGGTCGTCGATGCCGACGGGTCGGCGTGGCTGCTGGTATGCGACGGCGACGCCTGGACCGCGGAGGCCACCTATGACTGAGGCCTACCACCGGTCGTTGAGCGAGCGAGGAACGAGCGAGACGAAACGCCCCGGATCGAGGAACGACGTCGGAGCGTCGCGTTTCGTCTCGGAAGCTCGCTCAACGACCGGAACCAGGGGCGCCTGATGGGCTTCAACAACCCGGGCGTGCCATGGTCCGAGATGGAGCGCGTGCTGAGCGGCCGCCGCCGGCCCGACGCGCCGCCGGTCGGCGCGGACGGGGGCGACAGCCCGGCGTGGTCGCACAAGCGCGGGCCGTACGTCGCGCCCGAGATCGAGCGTCCGGCCGATGCGATCCCATACGCCGAGCTGCACGCGCACTCGTCGTACTCGTTCCTCGACGGAGCCTCCTCGCCCGAGGAGCTCGCCGAGGAGGCGGAGCGTCTGGGGCTGCATGCCCTCGCGGTCACCGACCACGACGGGTTCTACGGCATCGTCCGGTTCGCGGAGGCTGCGGAGTCGCTGCAGCTCAAGACCGTGTTCGGCGCCGAGCTGTCGCTCGAGCTGCCGAAACCGCAGAACGGCGAGGCCGATCCGGTCGGCGCGCACCTGCTGGTGCTCGCCCGGGGTGAGGAGGGGTACCACCGGCTGGCGGGTGCGATCACGCACGCGCAGCTGCAAGGGGCGGAGAAGGGCCGGCCGGTCTACGACCTCGAGGAGCTCGCCGCGCACGCGGCGGGGGAGTGGGCGGTGCTCACCGGGTGCCGCAAAGGCGCCGTGCGCCGCGGGCTCGCCGAGAGTCCCGACGCGGCAGCCGGCGAACTGGACCGCCTCGTGACGCTGTTCGGGAAGGACAACGTGCACGTCGAGCTCATCGACCACGGCAACCCGCTCGACACCCGCGACAACGACGTGCTCGTCGGACTCGCGCGGGAGCGAGGCCTCCCGCTCCTCGCGACCAACAACGTCCACTACGCCGTGCCGAAGCGGCAGCTGCTCGCCGCGGCGGTCGCCGCCGTGCGCGCGAACCGCGGTCTCGACGAGCTCGACGGCTGGCTGCCCGCGCACGCCGGCGCTCATCTGCGGTCGGGAGCCGAGATGGCGGAGCGTTTCGTGCGATTCCCCGACGCTGTCGCCCGCACCGTGACGCTCGCCGACGAGCTCGCCTTCCCGCTGCGCAAGGCCAAGCCCGCGCTTCCGAAGCAGGAGGTGCCCGAAGGGCATACGCCGATGTCGTGGCTGCGGCACCTGGTGTGGGAGGCGGTGCCGCGCAAGTACCCCGACCTGACGGAGGAGAACCGGGCGCGCATCGAGAAGGAGCTCGGAGTCATCGAGATGAAGGACTTCCCGGGCTACTTCCTGATCGTCCACGGCATCGTGCAGTTCGCGCGGAGCCAGGGCATCCTCTGTCAGGGGCGCGGGTCAGCCGCCAACAGTGCCATCTGCTACCTGCTCGACATCACCGCCGTCGACGCGATCGCGTACGACCTGCCGTTCGAGCGTTTCCTGTCGAGCCTGCGCGAGGAGGAGCCCGACATCGACGTCGACTTCGACTCCGACCGTCGGGAAGAGGTCATCCAGTGGGTGTACCGGGAGTACGGGCGCGACCGCGCGGCGCAGGTCGCGAACGTCATCCAGTACCGCCCCAAGAACGCCGTGCGCGACATGGCCAAAGCGCTGGGGCATTCGCCGGGGCAGCAGGACGCCTGGTCGAAGCAGATCGAGGGATGGGGAGCCCTCCTCGAGACCGGCGCCGGCCACGACATCCCCGATCAGGTACTGGAGTTCGCGTCCGAGCTGCTCAAGGCGCCGCGGCACCTCGGCATCCACTCCGGCGGAATGGTGCTCACCGACCGCCCGGTGGGCGAGGTCGTGCCGATCGAGCACGCGCGCATGGAGAACCGCACGGTGATCCAGTGGGACAAGGACGACGCCGCCTGGATGGGTCTTGTGAAGTTCGACCTGCTGGGCCTCGGGATGCTGGCCGCCCTGCAGTACTGCTTCGACATGATCCGCGCCTCGACGGGGGAGGACTGGGAGCTGTCGACGATTCCGAAGGAGGAGAAGGCGGTCTACGACATGCTGTGCCGGGCCGACTCGATCGGGGTGTTCCAGGTCGAGTCGCGCGCGCAGATGGGGCTTCTCCCGCGCCTGCAGCCGCGCCGGTTCTACGACCTCGTGATCGAGATCGCGCTCATCCGCCCCGGTCCCATTCAGGGCGGGGCGGTTCATCCCTTCGTCAAGCGCAAGCTCGGACAGGAGAAGGTGACCTACCCGCACCCCAAGCTCGTGCCGGTGCTCGAGCGCACGCTCGGCATCCCGGTGTTCCAGGAGCAGCTCATGCAGATGGGCATGGCCGTCGGCGGGCTCACCGGCGAGGATGCCGACCTGCTGCGGCGTGCCATGGGCTCCAAGCGGGGGATCGAGCGCATCGACTCGCTGAAGAAGAAGCTGTACGCCGGCATGGCCGAGAACGACCTCGTAGGCGAGGCGGCCGACGCGATCTACGCCAAGATCCAGGCGTTCGCGAACTTCGGCTTCGCGGAGTCGCACTCCCTGTCGTTCGCGCTGCTCGTGTACGCCAGCTCGTGGATCAAGCTGCACTATCCGGCCGCGTTCCTCGCGGGGCTGCTGCGGGCGCAGCCGATGGGGTTCTACTCACCGGCGACCCTCGTGGGCGACGCGCGCCACCACGGCGTCGAGGTGCGCCGTCCCGACCTGCACCTCTCGGGCAGCGAGGCGGTGCTCGAGGCCGTCGCCGGCGCTTCGACAGGCTCAGCGATCGGTGGGGCTTCGTTCCCTGAGCCGGCCGAAGGGCCGACCGGCCTCGACTCCTGCGCCGAGCGGAAGCAGCCGCCGGTCGGGCTCTTCGACCTCGACGCGCCTGACGAGTCCGCAGCGCACCGCCGCGACGGGAGGTTCGCGGTGCGGCTGGGCCTGGCCGGGGTGAAGGGGATCGGGGCGACGGTCGCGCGGCGCATCGTCACCGCGCGCGAGACGGGTGGGCTGTTCCGCGATCTTCGCGATCTCGTGCGGCGCACCAGCATCACCGCGGTGCAGGTCGAGGCGCTCGCCACAGCGGGCGCGTTCGAATGCCTCGGTCTCGGCCGTCGCGAGGCGATCTGGCTCGCCGGGTCGGCGGCGCAGGACCGCCCCGAGTTCCTGCCGGACTCGCTCATCGCGGTGCAGCCGCCGCTGTTCGCAGACCCCACCAGCTACGAGCGCCTCGCCGCCGACCTGTGGGCGACGGGCATCTCGACCGACGATCATCCGATCACCCACTACCGCTCCGGGCTCGATGCGCGAGGCGTCCTGACTTCCCGGGAGCTGCGCAGCCACGAGGTCGGCCGCCGCGTCGAGGTCGCGGGGCTCGTGACCCACCGGCAACGGCCGGCGACAGCATCCGGGATCACGTTCCTGAATCTCGAGGACGAGCACGGCCTCGTCAACATCGTGTGCTCTCTCGGCGTCTGGAACCGCTACCGCCGCATCGTGCGCGACTCCCCGGCGCTCATCGCGCGCGGCATTCTCGAGCGCTCGTCCGAGGGCGTGACGAACCTCATCGCCGACGCGTTCGAGGATCTCCGCGTCGGCGTCCAGCATCGCGCGAGAGACTTCCGCTGACGGATGCCGCCACGCCGGCATGCTCCTTCGGCAGTGGATGATCGAGTGAGTCGGTCAGATCTCGTCGTCCCACTCGTCGTGCGAAGGGGGAAGATCGATCACCGCGACCGGGCGCAGGCGTCGCTGGATCGACTTCAGGCGGGCGACAGCGCCATCGTCGACGAGTTCGTCGTCGTCGCTGTGGGCATCGCGCGCGACCATCTGGCTCGCCGGGCCGATGAGAACCGTCACCTCGCCCACGGATCCGTCCAACTCCCGGATCGGAACCGTCACCGCCTCCGCCTCACCGGCTTCGGCCAGCGCCTGGCCGCAGCCGAGGAGGGCGGCAGCGATGTCGTCCCCTGTCACGAATTCGCTTCCCGCATAGATGACCCTCTTCACGAGCCCTTTCTACCTCGTGCACCCGCGTTCGCCCTCGGGGTTGCAGCCCGCGGCCGAACGGGGTAGACCCCGACGCCGCCGACCCGGCGAGCCGACCGGCGGACACGAGGGCTTTCGCTCCGGCTGATCGCGCAGGACATCCCCGTCTGAGCGCAAGAGTGATCTGCGCGAAACGCGGCCCTGCAAGGATGGGCGCCATGACTGAGATCCTCAAAGTGCGACCTCGGGTGTGGATCGGTCTGGCGATCTACATCGGATATGTGGCGGTTGTGTTCCTGGTGCAACGGCTGAGCGGGGTTCCTTACACCGATCTCGGTGACAGCGGGGGCAATCTCTTCCTCGGCGTTGGGCTCTCCCTCATCATCGCCGCGATCCTGCTCGCGATCACGACAACCCTTCTCGGCTGGTGGCGTCCTGCACTGTACGAGCGAAAGCGCAGCGTGCGCTGGCCGATCATCGCGCCGATTCTCATGGCGCTCGCATTGCTGATCAATCTCGCCGCGACCGATTGGGGATCGTACGACGGCGCGTTCTTCGCTGCGTCGATCGTGCTCATCATCGTCGGCTTCACTGAGGAGCTCACGACTCGCGGGCTGCTCCTCACGGCGCTGCGCAGCAGGCTGGGCGAGGGCTGGGTGTGGTTCCTCACCACGGCGCTGTTCGCTCTCATGCATCTGATCAATGCCGCGTCCGGCCAGGATCTTCTCTCGACGTTGCAGCAGGTCGGCGCCGCGTTCCTGGGCGGCACGATCTTCTACATCCTGCGGCGTACGACCGGCACTCTGATCTGGTCGATGGTGCTGCACGGGCTGTGGGACTTCTCGGTGTTCGCCGTCGGACATGGCACGCCGGGAGCCTTCGCAGGCGTCGGGTCGATCGTGTACCTGGTCGCCGGTGTTCTCGCCCTCGCGTCAGTCGCTTTCGTGATCCGCGGCGCGCACGAGCGGATCGACGCTCGTGCGTGACGCTTCGCCCGTGACGGAGGGCCGTCCACGGAGCGTGTGGCTTGCTCTCGCCGTTGTCGTCCTCTACGTTCTCCTGGCCGCCGGTCTCGGCGACTTGTTGAGTGGACTGGCGAGCGACGACCAGGAGCTTGCCCAGTTCGCTCTGGGGCATTTCATCCCGCTCGCGATTGCGATCGTCGGGCTGCTGCTGTTCCTGCGTTGGGTGGGGTGGGGCCCGGACGTCTGGCGGGAGCGGCCGACCCCGACGCTGACTCCACGGCGTTGGTGGCTCATCTCGATTCCCGTGCTCGTCGTGCTGTTGCCCATCAGTCAGCTGAGCGACATCCCCTGGGCGTCGCGCTCGATCGGCTTCATCCTCGTCATCGCGGCAGGAACACTCATGGTCGGTTTCGGGGAAGAGCTCGTCATGCGCGGTGTCCTGCTCACCGCCGTCCGGGCCCGACACGGCGAGCTCGTCGCCCTTCTCGCAACCAGCGCTGTGTTCGCGCTCGCGCACATTCCCGGAAGCATCATCGCCGGCGTCCCGATCGCCGCCATCGCCTTCCAGGTCTCGTTCCTGGCAGCGGCCGGAGCGTCCTACTACTGGGTACGACGCGTGACCGGGCGGCTCTGGGCCGCCATGCTCGCGCACGCCCTCACCGATTGGGTCCTCTATCTCGCGTCCGGCGCCGGCACTCCCGCGTCGTCCATGCCGCAGGGCCACTCCGCAAGTCCAGAACCGTTCCCGGTGACCGTCCAGGTACTGCTCCTCATCGCGACCACGATCAGCATCGTCAGCGTCTTCCGAGAAGACCGGCGCAGCACACGCGCAGCTGCCGCATCTGCATCAGCGGGCTGAGGTGCAGCCCACCCACGCGAGGACACCCGATACCTGGTGACGGAGAGGGGCTCTGAGGGCACGTCTCGCGCGATCCGCGGCCACTTGCGCCCACGCGGCACCTCGGCTGTGATCCCGGAACCCGACGATCAGGAAGGCCGTCGCACGCACGTTGCGAAATGAGGTCGCCCGATCCTGTTCCCCGCAGCGTGTAAGCGATATGGTGAGGCGACGGGCGACTCGCCGTGATCCTGGGAACCGATCACAGCGCGGGCGTCCGGACTGGGGATCTCTGGGGCTGGGCCGCTGATTTCCCCTGCGCGCCCCCGCGCAAGGACGGTCCCTCGGACGTTGCAGCTAGAGCCTGTAGCGTCCGAGGGACCTCAGCCTGTCCCGCGCGCGTCGCGCGCCCTTTGGGGGAGGGCTCGGCACTGGGGATACCTGTGCGACACGGCCGAAAGGTGCGGAACCCGGCCTGCAGTCACACTAGCGCGTCGCCTCGGAGGCTCCACGAGCCACACGCAGGACTCTGCGCGATATGGCGAGCGTCAGTGGAACTCGCCGTCGGCGGACTGGATGATCCGCCGCATGACGTCGATCGAGACCTCCTCGCGCGCGCCGTCGGCCCACTCGTGGACGATGAACGAGATCCCCAGGCTGTCGAGGTAGTCGGCGGTCTTCTCGAGCCGCGGAACGACCTGGATGTGGTCGTTGCCGAACAGCGCTGCCGTGTAGACGGGCTCGCCGGCGCGGATGGCACGTCGCAGCTCCACGGTGGAGCGTCCCGTGAGGCGGTACAGCGACTTCAGCACCTCACTGCCGAAGTCGGGGGTTCCGTCGATGGTGAGCGAGAGTGCGTTCTCGGGCGTCGTCACCCGTCCATCACAGCACGTCGAATCGCGACCGCGGTGCGTCGGCCGTGTACCCGACACGTCGGCGGGCGTCAAGACACCGTTTCGAACTGCGCCCGGTGCGACAATTGCCGACGGGGAGCAGAGGTCGGGGACACCGACCAGCACCGAAGCGAGAAGCCGTGGCTGTGAGAAGTGAGATATCGAGAGCGCTGACGCATGCGCTCGAGCGCTCGGAGATCACCGCGTGGTTCCAGCCGCAGATCGATCTGGTGAGCAATCGGGTGGTCGCCGTCGAGGCGCTCTGCCGGTGGAATCATGCGGAGTGGGGGCTCGTGGGACCCAACGAGTTCATCCCGGTCGCCGAAGAAGACGGGATGATCGCGGAGATCGGTCGCTTCATGGTCACGCAGGCGATCGCCGTGATGGCCAAATGGGGCATCGAGGTCTCGGTCAATGTGTCACCCGCACAGCTGCAGGATTCCGTGTTCGCCACGTGGCTCGGGCAACTCGTCGAGGGGATCAGCCGTCCTGCGCGGCGACTTACGCTCGAGATCACCGAGGGGCTCCAGATCGGCAACGTGTCGGCGGTCGTCGCGCGGCTCGATGGGCTGCGAGCGCTGGGGCTGGGCATCGCGATCGATGACTACGGCGCCGGACAAGCGTCCCTCACGCAGCTGAAGCGGCTTCACGCCACCGAACTGAAGATCGACCGCGCTCTGGTGATCGACGATTCCCCGTCGGCTGAACGCACGATGGGTGCGGCGATCGCGGTCGCCCACGAGTCCGGCATCCGCGTCGTCGCGGAGGGTATCGAGACTCCGCAGCAACTCGAGAAGGTCAAGACGATGGGATGCGACCGCGGCCAGGGCTACCTGTTCGCACGCCCCATGCCGCGGGCCCAGATGGCGGCGCTCTTGGCGGGGTAGTCAGTTTCGAGCCGCACGCGTCGAAGGTCGTGGACGATTCGGCGGCTACTGCGCATCCGTGATGAACGTCCCCGAAGTCGCCGGCCCGGGGAGGATCAGGCCGGCAGCTGGTCGCCGCGGCCTCCGGGGGGTTGCGACGGAATGTCGTTCGGCTTCGTGTTTCGCGCCCGCTCCTGCTCGACGGCACGGTCGTGGGTGTCGGCGGAGGGCACGTAGCGGTGCCAGTGCATGCTGGTGGCTTTCGCCCACTTCTTGTCCCGTGCAGCGCGCTGCTGGTCGGGCGTCGGGTCGTTGGGTGGGTGATGTCTGTCCATCTTCGGACTTTACGCCCGGCACATGTGTGCCTTCCCAGGCGCACGGGCACCCAGCGCACTCCGGGATCGGGGCGCAATCTTCCCGATCCGACCGGAGATCCGCCGAGAGCGGCTTCAGCGAACCCCGAGTCGCCGATGCTCCGGGGTCCCGCACCACCGTCGCGCCTGCGGCGCGTGTACGCTCGGATGAAGGGCACCGAGACCCCGCGCCTGGTCATTCTGAGATGGACGGTGGCGCAGGTGATGCCCACGACTCCCGACGATCAGCCGGGCGATGCCTTCGCGATCGCCGCGGCCGCGCTCACCGCCGGCGACGACGATCTGTGCTCGCCCCTGCGAGCCGCTGTCTCGATGCACGGTGCGGTGGTGTCCACGCTGGGCGCGCCGATGGGCTCCGAAACGGTGTGCGCCAGCACGAAGCTCGGCGCACGGATCGACGAGATCCAGATCGACCTCGGCGAGGGGCCGTCCTGGGAAGCCCTGCGCACAAGGCTTCCCGTCACGGCATCCGACCTGCAGGTCGACGGCGGGGCGCTCTGGCCCGGCACGTGGGCCGCCCTGCGAGAGCTCGACGTGGGAGCGCTGTTCGCATTCCCGCTGTTCGTCAGCACGCTCGGAATCGGGTCCATCGCCCTCTATTCGCTGACCGCCCGTGAGCTGTCGGATGCCGACATCGAGCGGATGAGCCGCCTGGCCGCCATCGTCTCCGGCACTCTGCTCAGGAGGGCGCTGAGCCGGCTCGGCACGCCGGACGACGGAGCGGAGGACGAACCGTACTCCCGTCGTGAGGTGCACCAGGCCACCGGAATGGTCGCAGCGAGGAACAGGATCGGCGTGGACGATGCCCTCCTGCTCCTGCGCGGACACGCGTACGCCGCGGGTCGTTCGGTGCGCGATGTCGCGGCGGATGTCATCGCACGGCGGCTCGACCTGAGCCGGTGAGCCCAAGGCTTAGGATGACGGCATGACGGCGCTCACCCGCGAGCATCAGCTGCTGGGAACCTTCGTCACGCTGGCGGACTCCCTGGTCGACGACTTCGACGTCGTCGATGTGCTCCAGCGACTCGTCGACGACTGCATCTCGCTGTTCGACGCGTCGGCTGCCGGCATCCTGCTCCTGAGTCCGTCGAAGCGGCTCGAGGTGATCGCCTCCACGAGCGAGCGCACCGAACTCGTCGAGCTGATGCAGTTGCGCGTCGGTGCCGGCCCGTGCGTAGAGGCTGCGACGGCGGGTGAGGTCGTCTCTGTCGACGACATCGACCAGATCGCCCATCGCTGGCCTGCGTTCGCCGCCGATGCACGCGCCTCCGGGTTCTCGTCGATCCATGCGATTCCGCTGCGGCTGCGCGACTCGACACTGGGATCGCTGAACCTCTTCCGGGAAGAGGCCGGGGCGCTGAACGCGGCCGATGCCGCCGCCGCGCAGGCGCTGGCGGACATCGCCACCATCAGCATTCTGCAGCAGCGGCTGGTCGAGGAGTCCGAGCTCGCACAGGCTCAGCTTCAGCGCGCGCTGGACAGCCGGGTGGTGATCGAGCAGGCCAAGGGATACCTCGCCCAGATGCTGGGCATCGATATGGATGAGGCGTTCGCGCGAATCCGCAGCCACGCCCGCTCCACGCAGACGCGTATCGGCGTCGTCGCGCGCGATGTCATCGCCGGGCGTCTGTCGCTCTGACTCGGTGCCCGGTGCGGAGAGCTAGACGGTCTGCCGCTGCTGGAGCAACGGACACTCGAAGGGATCGCGCTCGCCGAGTCCGACCCTGTTGATGTAGCGGACGACGATCCCGTAGGACTGCCAGAGGCCGGTCTCGGTGTACGGCACGCCGTGATCCACGCAGAATGCGCGGATCATCCCCGACGCCTGGCGGAGGTGCGGTCGGGGCATGGACGGGAACAGATGATGCTCGATCTGGTAATTGAGCCCGCCCATGATGGTGTCGAGCAGTCGGCTGCCACGGATATCGCGGCTCATCAGCACCTGGCGGTGGAGGAAATCGACCTTCGCGTCAGCCGGCACGAGCGGCATCCCCTTGTGATTCGGGGCGAACGCCATCCCCATGTAGACGCCGAACAGCCCCAGCTGGACGCCGAGGAAGGCGAATGCGATCCCCGGGGACAGCACGAGGAAGACGAGCACGACGAACCCGATGATCCGCACCGAGAGGAAGGCGATCTCGATCGGACGGCGTCGCAGCTGCTCACGTGAGAAGACGCGGCGCACGCTCGATGCGTGCAGGGAGAGCCCTTCGAACAGCAGGATCGGGAAGAACAGCACTCCCTGATGTGCGATGAGCCAGCGCAGTGGCCCGCTTCGGCTCGCGCGTCGGCGGTCCGCCTGTTCCGGAGTGAACGCGATGACCGGGAGCTCGATATCGGGGTCGCTGCCGATCTTGTTGGGGTTGGCATGATGGCGCGTGTGCTTGTGCTGCCACCATCCGTAGCTCATGCCCACAAGAAGGTTTCCCAGCAGCATGCTGGTCCAGTCGTTCCACCGACCGGAGCGGAAGATCTGGCGATGCGCGGCGTCATGGCCGAGCATCGCGACCTGGGTGAGAACGACGGCGAGGACGGCGCCGGTGACCAGCTGCCACCACGAGTCGCCGAGGAGGACGAAGACGGTGAGCACGCTCGCGATCACGACCGGCGCCGCGATGAGCTTGGTCCAGTAGTACCCGTAGCGGCGCCGCATGAGGCCGCTTCCGGTCACCCGCTGCGACAGCTCGGTGTAGAGATTCGGCGCCTTCGGCGTCGTGGATCGCACGCTCGAGGCGATCGACCCGGCAGCGGTGACGGCCATCTTGTGCTCCTGTCAGAGGAAGCGCACAGAGCGTGCGCCAATGACAGGGTCCGGGCCATCTGGTCTCAGGTTACGCCCGTTATCGGGTGTGCGCGTCTGTATGCAGGAAACACGGAGGCTGCTTCCTCACTCCGCAGTCAGGTCAAGGAACCAGACGGGCGAGCAGTTCGTCGACCTCCATCGAGCACACGCCGATTCGCGAGTCCGCGATGCCGATCGGGATCCAGATCACGTCGTCCACGATCAGTCCGCCGCACGAGTACACGACGTTCGGCACGTAGCCGTCGCGTCGGTCGTCGACCGGCTGCAGGATCGGGGTCGCCGTCCGCCCGAGAACGATCGTCGGGTCGTCGAGATCGAGCAGCAACGCTCCCAGGGAGTATCTGCGCATCGGGCCGACGCCGTGAACGAGCACGATCCAGCCGTGCGGCGTCTCGAGCGGCGGGCCGCAGTTGCCGGTCTGGACGATCTCCCAGGGCTCCGCCGGTGCGTGGATGATCCCGGCCTGGTTCCAGATCACGCCGTCGTGGGACTCCGCCAGCGAGATGTTCTCGCCGCCGGTGCGGCTCAGTGCGAGATACCTGCCGTCCACGGGGCGAGGGAACAGTGCCATCCCCTTGTCCTGAGCGGCATCGCCGGTCAGCCGATGGATGTCGAACTCGCGCAGATCCGAGGTGATGATCAGACGTGGTGCGATGTTGCGACCGTCGTAGGCCGTGTATGTCCCGCGGTAGTGGGTGGCGCCGGCGAGGTCGGTGAATCGTACGAAACGCGCGTCCTCCATTCCGTGCCGTTCCTCTGCCGCCACCGGGGTGAGCACACGCTGGCTGAGGGAGGTCTCGGCGGAGAACACGGCGCGGTAGACGGAGTTCGTCAGCTCGCGCAGCGCCTCGATGTGGCGTGCGCTGTCGGCGCGCCGCGACAGCGCGCGCGGCAGCCCGGTCACCGAGGCCTCGACGTCCGACGCGGTGAACCGGTCGGGAAGTCCTTGCAGCACGCTGTGGGAGATCTCATTGACGATCCCCGCCTCCTCGACCGCAGCGCGGAAGTGGACGATGCTCCAGTCGCCTTCGTCGATGCGCGCTCGCCACAGCGGGAGCGCGCGGTCCACGAACGTCCAGCGCCGGCCGGGACCGATGATCGCCTCGGCGAACTCGATGCAGGAGCGGTGACCTTCCCCGATGGAGCGGAGGGCGACGGCGACGCGACGCTGCCCGGGCGCCAATCCCGTCTGGTCGGGATGCTCTATCGCGCTGGGGTTGCACAGCGCTGCCCCCTCGACGGCGTACTCCGCCGTGAAACTCGCGCCGAGCACCAGACGACGCGCGACGCTGACGTCGACCGGATCGGCAAGACGAGAACTCACGACGTCGGCGTTCTCCAGGAACAGAGCGCGGGCATCGGGATGCCGCGCGCCGAAGTCGCGGGTCAGCTCGGCCGCGAGTTCGTCGGCCCGATCGGCGGGCATCGCCATGACTCTCGCGATGATCTCGCCCGCGCGCGAATGCTCGGCGGACCATTCCTCGCCCGGCAGGAACAACTGGGCGATGACGCGGTCCGGCTGCGCGCTCAGTTCTGCCGTGTGGACGCGTGTCGTCATGGCGCGGTCAACCCACCGTGTCGGAGTGCTTGCTGGTACGTGCTCAGTGCGGCCAGGGTCGATTCGGCGCCACGGTTCTCGTTTCTGCCGTCGCGTTCGAGCCCGTCGAAGCCGGCGCCGGTCTGGTCGTCGAACATGACGGTCCCGCTGTCGTTGAGACCGGTGAACCATTGCCAGGCGAGCGAGATCGGGGGAAGCCACACCGGGTCGCCGGTGACGTCGTACGCCGTGGCACACGCGTCCGCGAGTGCGGCGAGCTCCAGTGGCTGCTGGTCGAACGACGGCCCCCTCTCGCCAGGGCCGCGCCCTGCCGTCCCCGTCACGGAGAACCGCTCGTCCGACGTCTCCACGGAGAGCAGGAACCCGAGCATCCGCAGACCCTTTTCCGAGGCATCCGGATCATCGACGGCACTCCCTGCGGCGATCAGCGCTTCTGCGATGGAGGCGTTCCCGTAGGAGAGGCGGCGCTCCGGCCACAGCCAGGTCGGATCCGGTAGCCCGGGCATGGCCGCGATGTACTCCCGGAGCAGCGTCCGGGCGATGTGGTCGTCCGCACGCACGCGTACGATCTCAGCGGCGCCGAGCGCCGCAAAGGCGAGAGTGCGCAGACTCGTCGACCGCTCGCGCGCGGCGATCCGGAAGGTGCGCAGCGCGCGAGCGCGGGTCCACGGGTCGCCCCGTCGCGCGGCGATCGTGCCGAGTGCCCACAGAAGCCGTCCCCACCAGTCGCCCATCGCCGGGTCGTCGGACCAGTCGCCGTCGGCGCTCATCCGATTGTGCGCGAGCCCGTCTGCGCGTACCGCCGACTCCAGGAAGCGCAGGTAGATCGCGGCCAGCTTGCGGAGCTCGACAGTCTGCTGCCGCTCGCGCGCGACGACGATCAGCGCCCGCGCCACGTCGTCGACGCAGTATCCGTGTTCGCGGCGCGGCGTGGCGAGCAGAGCGTGTTCGAAGATGCCGTTGTGGTCCGTCAGCGCGCGCAGGTGCTCGTATGGCGGAGAGGGCTCCATCACGCCGCCTTGCCGGGGGCGAGCCTCGCGGTGACTGCGCGGTAGCGGTCGGCGACCGCAGACCACGTCGTCTCGTTCGTCTCGCGGAGCGCGGCTTCGCGCATGCGATCGGCGACGGACGTGCCGGTGATGATCTCACGCAGCGCCTGCGCCGTGGCGTCAGGGTCCTGGTGCGGGACGACGATCCCGGCTCCGCTCGAGAGCAGCTCCACCGCGTGGGGGAACGCCGTGGCGACGACGGGGACGCCGGCTGCCACCGCTTCGGCGAGGACGCCGGAGGTCGCCTGATCGACGGAGTCGTACGGCAGGAGGACGACGTCCGCCGACGCGATGAGCGCGGCGAGCTGTGGCGCCTCGAGATAGCGTCCGTCCATGCGCACGGAGGACTCGATGCCGAGGTCGCCGGCGAGACCGGCGAGCATGGTGCGGTAGCTCTCCCCGGCATGCGCGAGCACCTTGGGGTGTGTCTGCCCGGCGACGATGTACTCGACGTTCGGAGTGATGTCCGCGAGCTGCGCCATGGCGCGGATACCCCATTCGATGCCCTTGCCGGGGGAGAGGAGGCCCCACGTGACGACACGGCGGCCATTGTGCGGCTTCGTGTCGCGGAGAGCCACGTGCTGCACGCCATGCGGGACGACGTGAACGCGAGCGAGATCGACCGCGTAGATCGCGGCGAGGTTGTCGCGGGCATGGGTCGTCATCACGACGACCACGGACGCGAGTCGACACACTTCGGTGAGCACTTCACGCTGATGCGGGGTAGGCGCCACGAGAACGGTGTGGAGCACGACGATCGCGGGGACGCTGAGCGCGGCGAGCACGTCGAGAACCTGGTCCCCGTCGCGTCCGCCGTAGATCCCGTACTCGTGCTGCACGATCGCGACATCGCACGCATCGAGCGCCATGGTCGCGCGCGACGTGCTGAGGCTGTCACCGGCGATCAGATCGGTGCGCACACGCGACCGCGCACGGGGATCGGGCCGACCGCGATCCTCCGGCTGATCGAGCGCCCGCACGACGGTGCCTTCGTCGTCGTGGCCGACGAGAGCATCGGAGAGCGACTTGGTGAATGTGGCCAGCCCGCAGCGAGTCGGCGGAAAAGTGCTGAGGAATCCGTAGTGGGTCACGGCGACGCTCTCTGATGATGCCCGTGCGGAATCGCTCCGGGCGATGGCGAGACGTCTGCCGGCGGCATCCCTCGTGGAACCGCGCCTTCATCGCCGTGGTCCGGTCCACGTCCGGTTCGCATCCGGACGCTGTGGTTGCAAGTTACACGTCCGACCTGGACGTCGTCACAGGATCAGCGAGCCAGCACGGCCTCGTAGACGCTCAGGTACTGGTCGACCATCCGCTCCACGCCGAATCGTGCGACCGCGCGACCGTGCACGCCACGGCGGCTCAGTGCCACGACGGCTGGGAGTGCCGAGATCGCCTCGTCGATCGAGGCCACGGTGCTGCCGGTCACACCCTCGTCGACGACCTCCGCCATCGAGCCGCGGCGGTACGCGAGAGCCGGAGTGCCGCACATCATCGATTCGGCCACCGAGAGCCCGAACGGTTCGTCGAAGTCGATCGGGTGCAGCAGCGCGACGGCATGGCCGAGGACGCGGGCGCGACCCTCGGATCCCACGGCGCCGAGGAAGACGACGCGTTCCCCGTCGATGTGGGGCTCCACTTCGTCGTGGAAGTAGTCGGCGTCCTGGACGAGGCCGCAGATCACCAGCCGGCGGCCGGCGCGCCGCGCGATCTCGATCGCCGTCGCGGTGCCCTTGTCGGGGTGGATGCGTCCGAACGACACCAGGTAGTCGTCCGGCTCGGCCACATACGGGAGTTCCTCGGGATCGATGCCGTGGTGGATCGTGGCGAGGTACTCCAAGCCGGGGGAGCGATCCGCGTCGGAGATGGAGACGTACGTCGAAGCCGAGGCGAGGTAGGCGGGCATGATCGCGGGACCGGAGAAGCCGTGGATTGTCGTGATCATCGGTGCGCCCCATTGGGCGGTGAAGGCGAGCGGGAGCCAGTCGAGCTGGTTGTGCACGAGATCGTATTCGCTCGACCTCTCCAGTGCGTGTGCGACGTGGAGCGCCTCCCACACCCGGCCGTCCATCGTCGGATCCTCCGCGTAGCCGTGCGGCGCGACGGCATCGAGGTCGCCGCCCGTGATCGAGTCGGCCGTCGCGAACAGCGTCACGTCCACCCCGCGGCGCACCAGCCCTTCCGTCAGCAGGCTCGTCACGCGCTCCCACGGTCCATAACTGATCGGCGGTGTCCGCCAGGCGATGGGACCGAGCATCGCGACCCTCACTCGGGCACTCGTCGGTTCGTCGCGGTCGCGGGCACGTCGCTGCCGTTCGTCTGTGACTGTGCGCTCATGATCGGACGTTACGCCCCCATCCTGGACGGTTCACAGCGCGGGCCTGCTCGCGCGCCCAGCGCACCGCTGCGCGAGTGGTCCAGGCTGCTCGCATCCTGGGCCCACACTCGCAACCGCCGCGTGGGACGATGAGGCATGGAACAGTCATCACGCGCCCGCTCGTGCGCCGTGGGAGATCTCGACGACTTCGACATCAACCATCGTGTTTCGTTCGCGCGTCCTCCGAACCACGGCAGTTCACGACCTCGTGTGAGCGGTCGCCTGAAGCGCATCCGCGGCGTGGACTATCTGATCGGCAACATGCGTCGCCCAGGCATCGAACTCGTGGTCGCCTTTCCGCGACAGCTCGGCGGCGAGGTCGCGGACGTGTTCGGTCCGCTGCCCTTGACATATCTGATCGAGGTGGGACAACCGATGCAGGACCTTCGGAACCCGTTCGCAAACTGAACGGCATCCTGCCGAGATAGCTCGCACCGACCTCGCGATCCCGACGGCGAGCGCACACTGCCCGGGAGGGGGCTCGGGATCCCCGCCAGGGTGGAGGTGTCGAACGCGGCCGCGCTCACTCGCTGCTGTGGACCCGCCTCGTGGGAGAATCGACCGGCGCGCACCGCATTCGTCCGGGGCTCGCGAAGTGAAGGGGGTCGTGATGTCGACGGTGTCTCCGGCTCTCGGCCGGCGCGAGCGCAACAAGCAGGACAAGCTCGACCGCATCGTCCGCGCCGCCAGCACTCTGTTCGCGAGTCACGGCATCGACGAGGTCACGACGCAGCAGATCGCCGAGGCGGCCGACATCGGCGCCGGCACGCTGTTCTTGTACGCCAAGAGCAAGAGTGAGCTGCTGCTCATGGTGCAGAACGCCCATTACGCCACGGCTCTCGAGCACGGACGCCAGGCCGCGGCATCCACCGATGGTGTCGTCGACGGCCTCATCGCGCAGATGGAGCCGATCGTGGCCTGCAATCGGGTGCACGTCGACAACGGTCGCATCTACCTGCGGGAGATCCTGTTCGGGGATGCCTCGGAGCCGCACCACGCTGAGGCGCTCGAGATCGTCGAGCAGAACGAGCAGGACATCGCCGCGATCCTGGTCGCGCGTGCCGGCGCGACGCAGACCCACGCGCTCGTGCTGGCGCGGGTGATCTCCTCGGCGCTGCTGGTCACGATGGCCGCGGCGGATCGTGCGTGGTCGGTCGCCGAGGTCATGACCGCCGTGCGGACGCAGATCGAAGCAGTCATACGCTGACGGGGCACCCGAGCGTGAGCCCGGATGCCCCGTCGCGTTCGGAGCGAGGTCAGGCGGCGGGCGTCGGCGTGAGCTCGGAGTAGAGCGCCGCGAGCGGCTCGGACAGCTTCGCCCGCACGTGGCGGGTGAGGTCGTCGGCGAGCACTTCGTACTCGCCCGCCTCGAGGCCGGCGAGCACCTGAGCGACGAGGTCCTCCGTGGTCAGCTTGGGGCCGGACGCATGCGCAGCCATCGCCGTGTCGACGTACCCCATGTGCACGCCCATGACATGGATGCCGCGCGGCGCGAGCTCGAGGCGGAACGAGTTGGTCGCGGACCACAGCGCAGCCTTGGCCGCCGAGTAGATTCCCCCGAACGCGTACCACGACGCGACCGAGTGCACGTCGATGAGCGCAGCGCCGGGACGGCCGGCGATCACGGGGGCGAATGCTCGGGCGACGCGCACGGGTCCGAGGAAGTTGACGTCGACGTTGGCCGCGATGGCGGCGTCGTCGATATCGATGAGGCTCGCGGTGGGCGGATTCGCTCCGGCATTGTTGAACACGACGGTCGCGTCGGCGGCGGCGGCGACCGCGGCGGACACCGAGGCGGGATCGGTGACATCCAGCACCAGCGGCACCACCCGCGGGTCGTCCCAGCGCTGAGGTACGCGGGCGCTCGCGTAGACCTTGGTCGCCCCGCGCGCCAGCGCCTGCGAGACCAGCTCTCGGCCGATCCCGCCATTGGCTCCGGTGACGACAACGACGGCATCCTGCAATGAAGGCATGTGCTTCATCCTTTCGATCGGGTGAGGGGAGGTGGTGTGTCTGGCGCAGTCACGCGCCGACGATGACCGCCTTGCCGCGGATGCCACCGCGCTCGAGGCTCGCCAGGGCGGCGGCTGTCTGGTCGAAGGGGAAGGTTGCCCCGACGAAGGGTCGCAGCACGCCCGCGTCGACGAGCGCGGCGATCTTGCGCAGCTGTGCGCCATCGGATCTCATGAAGAGGAACTCGTAGGTCACGCCGAGGGAGGCCGCCTGTGTGCGCACCGTGCGGCTGAGTGCCCCCATGGCCAGTCTCAGCAGCGGGTTCAGTCCCAATGTCCTGGCGAAAGCGGGAGTCGGTGGGCCCGCGATGCCGATTGCTCTGCCCCCGGGGCGCAGCACTCGCAGCGACGTGGACAGGTTGTCGCCGCCCAGGCTGTCGAGCACGAAGTCGTAGCCCGACAGCTCGGCTGCAAAGTCTTGGGTTCGGTAATCGATCACGATGTCGGCGCCCAGCTCGCGCACGAACTCGGCGTTCTTTCCCGACACGGTGGTCGCGACGTGCGCACCCAGGTGCTTGGCGAGCTGGATGGCGATCGTGCCCACGCCGCCGGCCCCGGCGTGGATGAGTACCTTCTGTCCGGCGGAGACGTTGCCCCGTTCGACGAGCGCCTGCCACGCCGTCAATGCCACGAGAGGCAGGGAGGCCGCCTCGATCTCGGTGATGGTCCGTGGCGCACGCGCGACGTCGCTCTCGTCGATCGCGACGCGCTCCGCGAACGTGCCGATCCTCCCGTCGCGTGCGCGGGCGTACACCGCGTCGCCCGGCGCGAAGCGGGTCACCTTCGCGCCGACCTGCAACACCATGCCGGCGACATCGTGACCGAGCACGAGGGGCATCTTGTAGGGCAGAAAGGCCTTGAACTCGCCGAGCCGCACCTTCTCGTCCAGCTGGTTGAGTCCCGCCGCGGCGACGCGGACGAGGACGTCGGTGTCGCCCACGACGGGTTCGGGCGCATCGACCTCTCGAAGCGGGCTTTTGTAGCGGTCGATGGCGAATGCGCGCATGTCGGTTCTCCTGTGAGCGGCGTGTCTCGGGGTTCGCGGGCGTGTCATGCGCTCGGCGTCGCCGGGACAAGCTCAGCGCCCACCCGTCGTCTCTCCCGAATCCGGGTGTCTTTCCGGTTTACGGAGTGTACTCAAGTATGAGCGGACTCAGTAAAGATGTCAATTCGTGCGCCGGCGAGGCGAGTGCAGGCGCGCGTAGGCCTCGCGGTCGGCGCTGGCGCGATCGCGATCGCGATCGCGATCGCGAAAGTCAAGCCGCTTTCGACGCCCTGCTCGAGCGCTTACCCTGAACCAGATGGCGCCCAAAGAACTGTGGCTCGTGCGGCATGGCGAGAGCGTGGCGAACGTCGCGGCTACACGAGCGGAGGTCGAAGGCCTCGATGTGATTCCGATCGACATCCGCGACGCCGATGTTCCGCTGTCTCCGACGGGCGAGGAGCAGGCGCTGGCTCTACGGACATGGATGGACGGTCGCCGCGGATCCATCGACACGTTCTATGCGTCGCCCTACCTGCGGGCCAGACAGACGCTCACCGTCGCATTGGACTCCGTGGAACAGGCGGCACCGCGAATCCTCATCGACGAGCGGCTACGCGATCGCGAACTCGGCGTGCTGGATCTGCTCACGCGTGCGGGCGTGGCCCGGCTGCAGCCGGCGGAAGCACAGCGACGCCGTCATCTCGGCAAGTTCTATCACCGTCCTCCCGGGGGCGAGTCATGGGCAGACGTCGCCCTGCGGCTGCGGTCCTTCCTCCGTGACCTCGACGCGGATCCTCGTGCAGGGTCGGTGCTGATCGTCGCGCACGACGCTGTCGTCATGGTTCTGCTCTACCTGCTGCTGCCCCTGGACGAGGCCAGCCTTCTCGAGTTCGCGGCATCCCGAACCGTACTCAACGCCTCGGTCACCCACCTGACTCGTGCGGGGGACTCATGGCAGCTCGACGCGTTCGCGGATGTGACTCACCTGCACATCGATGGTGCGCCGGTCACCGTGCACCCGGGGAGCCCGGATGTCCAGCCCACGTAGCTCTGTCACAGTCGAGCTCCTCCGCGAGTGGGGGCTGCCCGACCCGGGCGATTCGAAGAAGACCCGGGGTCAGGTGGTTGTCGTCGGCGGTTCGATGCGCACGCCGGGTGCGGTCGCCCTGGCAGGCGAGGCGTCGCTGCGCGTCGGCGCCGGCCGACTCGCCCTCATCGTTCCCGAACCAGTGCAGAGCGCCCTCGGCGTCGCTGTGCCTGAGGCAGCTGTGCTGGCGCTGCCGTCCTCCTCCCGAGCTGGCCTTCCCGACGGGCTGCGCGAGCCTCTGGAGACAGCTGATGCCGTGCTGTTCGGTCCCGGATTCGACGATCCCGAGCAGACCCGTGACACGCTCCGAGCTGTCGCAGCATCCCGCATCCGGTGCCTCGTGCTCGATGCCTTCGCCCTCGGCGTGCTCGACCAGGTGCCACGCGAAGAACTGCCCGAGAATCTCGTGCTGACGCCGAACACGGAGGAGGCAGCCATCCTGCTCGGCCGTGATCTCGGCGACGAGCCCATTGCCGACCTGCTCGAGATCAGTCGACGCTACGACGCAGCCGTGAGCTGCTACGGCGACATCGCCACACCTACCGGGGAATTCTGGAGGGTGACGGCAGGAGGGTCGGGCCTGGGCACGTCCGGCAGCGGCGACGTGCTCGCGGGCGCCATCGCCGGCATCGCGGCCCGCGGCGTCCCACCGGCGCGAGCCGCCGTGTGGGGGAGCTGGGCGCATGCACGTGCGGGTGACCGGCTGACCGAGCGGGTCGGGCTCGGATTCCTCGCCCGTGATATCGGAACGGAACTCACCGCAGCGATCGGGGAAGTGGTCGGCTCACGAGCCGGCTGACCGTCAGCCGCGGTCGAACCTTGCCCGTTGAACAGTCGCTTGCGTGCCTCGTCAGTTTCACAACTGGTCCGTCGCCCCGGCGGCAAGGTCGGAGGCCTGGCGTCGCAAGAACCCCGCGTAGCCACCGGCGGTGCGTCCGACGAGGCGGCCTGACGTGATGACCTCGGCGTCGTCGCTGGCGGCGACGACAGCGCCGTTGCTCCGGCATCGTGAGATCAGGTCGACGTCCTCGTGTTCGCCGATGGGCGCGAATCCACCTGCGGCAAGGTACGTGGTGGCTCTCACACCGAGGTTGGCGCCGTGGATGTTGCCGTTCGGTCGGCCGCGGATATGTGTGCGCAGCCAGAGCGACCGCTGAGCGATCGACAAGTCATCGAAGTCCGGCCGCACCGTACCGGCACACACGTCCGCGATGCGGGAGATTGCGCGGAAGTTGGTGAGCCATCCCGGAGGGACGCGGGAGTCGGCGTCGGTGTTCGCGATCCAGAGGCGCCCGACGGGTACCTCTGCGAGTGCGTCGATGGCGTGGGAGACGCCCACCGCACGCGCCGCTCCGACACGCCCCGCGGTCGAGGTGAGCGTCGTGAAGCCGAACCGGGATACGACCTCAGCGGACGCATCCGTGCACGCGTCGAGCACGATCCGCACCTCGGAGCGGATGCCCGCACGCGACGCCGTCTCAACGGCCGCCGTCAACGCCGACAGCGACGCGTGGAGCAGCAGTTCTTCGTCGCGGACGGGAACGACGACGACCATGACGTCCGTCTGCTCGCGTCTCATGCGAGCCCTTCCCTTTCGGCGACGGATCTCGCGGGGCGGCGCGCGAACACCTCGAGCACGAAGTCCTTCTCGACGTGCAGACTGACGGTCTCCCACCCCGGGACGGATCGGAGAGCCTCATGCACCTGATCGCCGGTCTGCGGGTACTCCGCGACGGCGTGACGCCAATGGCAGGCGACGACGTGGCCGTCGTCTCCGAGCGAGGCTTCGATCCGGAGAAGCGTGTGCTGCAGGTCGGTCGGTGAGAGGTAGTAGCCGATCTCGGAGAAGATGATGGTGTCGAATCGGCCGGTCGGCCAGTCTTCGGGGACGCGGCCCTGCCGGACCGATACCCGAGCCTCGGGGGCGAGGCGGGCCCGGGCTGTTTCGACAGCGGCGGTGGCGGCATCCATCGCGATCACTTCGCGCGCGCGGGGGGCCAGCTGGGCGGTGAGCAGTCCCGTCGCGCAGCCGATCTCGAACACGTCGCCGAGCTCGCGCGCGGGCAGCGTCGCGAGCAGGAGTGCGCGTTTGCGCTGCTCGTACCACCGCGACTCGAATCCCCACGGGTCGTCGCTGTTGCGGCGGTAGAACTCATCGAACCAGTCGGCGTCCATGCTCTGCGCCTGCGCGTCGTCCGGTTCTGCGGTGAGGAAGACCTCGATGTCGCGGTGGAAGTGGTCCTGCATGCCGAGGTGCAGCAGCGCTTCGTCGCCCGGCTGATCCGACAGCGGCGAGATCTGGCTGACGTGGCAGGCGAGGGCGTCTCGTTTCGCGTGCAGTTCGTCGTCTGTGAGAGGGAGGGCGACGACCCGGTCCCAGGGAAGGTCGTCAGGGGTTCCCCAGTGCCAGGCCCACACCGGGTACTCGAGGAAGATGAATCGCCGGTGGCGTGCGATGGTGTTCGTGACTTCCGCGATGATGCGGTGGTCGCGGTGCCGGTCCTGGGACCACGGTGCGGCGACGAGCACACCTCTCGGGTTGGCGGTGCGGTGGACGTCGAAGATCGCGCAGAGTCGCTCCCGCAGGTGGCCCTTGCGTTCGGCGAGGAGTCCGTCGGGAAGACCGAGGAAGTGCACGTCGGCGTCCGGTGCGAGGATCGCGATGGCCCGGGCGACTTCGTTGCGGCGCAGCCGGGCGAGCGTCTCCCGGTCGTGCGTCGGAGAGGCAGGGTGGGAGGCTTCACCGTCGGTGGCGATCACGACCACCACACGCGCCCCGATGCGAGCAGCCCGGTGAAGCAGCCCGCCGGCGCCGAGGGTCTCATCGTCGGGGTGCGCCGCGACGACGACGAGCACCGAGAACTGGGCGTCCAGCGGCCGGAGCGAACGCCCGGCGAACTCGTCGCGCCACGCCGATTCCGGCGTGCCCGCATCGAGGTGACTGAATGCGGCACTCATCTCGATGTCTCGCTTTCGACCGCAAGCCGGCCGAGCCGGGCAGCGTCGCGGAGACCGTGGTGCTGTCGCAGATAGAGGTGAAGATCGGCGACTCGGCGTGCGTACGACACGTCCGTGACCAGTTGCGCGGGACCGAGGGCGGCGTCCGCTTCGGCCAGAGTCGTGGTCGCGGCGCCGACCGTGACGGCACGCACACGTTCGGCGAGCAGCCTCGAGTCGACGTCCGCCTGCGTGTCCACGAGCTGCGCGGCCTCGCGCAACGCTGCGCGCGCCGCCCAGAGCGCAGCATCCGCCCGACCGAAGTGCACGAACGCGAGCTGATCGGCGCGCTCCGAGGATGCCGAGGCGAGGAGGGCGTCACGGATGCCCAGCGCTCCTCCCCACCAGCAGGCAGCGACGGACATCGCGCCCCAGGCGAACCCCGGACGCGAGAGATACCACCCGACATCACCGACCGGGACAGCCGGTGCGCCGTCGAAATCGACCGGGGCACTGACGATCTCGGGCAGTCCCCGCGCCACCCACGGTCCGTCGTGCGGGCGCACTCCTGGTCCCTTCAACGCCACCGCAAAGAGCCGGCGCTCGTCGCCGATGAACGCCGTCACCAGCGCGTGGGAGAGGTGGGCGGCGAGTGAGCACCACGGTTTGGTGCCGGAGAGGGTCCAGCCTGAGCCGCTCTCGTGCGCGTCGACCCGCAGGCCCGGCCCTTCCGCCGCGAAGACACCCCACGAAGAGTTCTCGGTCACCCCGATCGTGGACAGATTCCACGGATCGACGCCGGATGCGAGGTTCGTGCCCGCCTGCTCGAGGATGCCGAGCGCATCCAGGTGCGGCTCGAGCACACGCGCTGCGGCGACATCGCGGTACGCGGTCGCCGTGAGGCTATCCCACAGCCTTATCGTGTCGCCGTTGCCGACCGTGGGCAGCGTCTTCGCGAGGGCGACGGACCATCCGATGGTGGCGGGAATGTCATCGCGGAGCGACGCCACCGACTCGGTATCGGCCACGGCACCAGCGAAGCCGGCATCGCGAGAAGCTTCGGGAGAAAGCAGTGAAGGCTGTGTCCGTTGGGCACTCGTGATCATGATCCGACCTCCAGCTGGCAGCAAGCACAGGCCCGTCCTGTCACTCGTGTCACGCGCGTCCTCCTGATCACCGATGGCGCTCTCTTCTCGGGCGAGCGTAGGTGGCCCTGAGCACGGCGTCGCTGGCCTTGACACCGCGGGGCGTTGCATGTCAGTTCGTGAACCTCGTCGGCCTGCGCTCTTCGACCGGGTCGAGCAGCATCCCGCCGATTCCTTCGCCCTGCTGGTCGGGATCGATCGCATTCCGACCGATCAGCAGGAGGACGTCGTCCGCGACAACCCGAAGGGCGCCGACGACGCGCTGTCCCGTGTCCCGCCACGAATTCGAGATGCACCAGCCTCCCTTGCGTGTCGGCACGTCGCCGGCCTTCGGATGAGGGGGTGCCCCACGACGCCCCTTGTCAACCCCTGAGCACGGCCGAGCAAGGTCCTGCCTAATAGGAGAAAAGGATCCGACATCCAGTGAGGAGTACCCCCATGGTTCAGATCATCGAGACCATCGACGTAGACGTTCCCGTCCGCATCGCCTACAACCAGTGGACCCAGTTCGAGACCTTCCCGCAGTTCCTTGACGAGGTCGAGTCGATCACGCAGACCAGTGACACTTCGACCCATTGGACGGTGAAGGTGGGCGGGTTTACGCGCGAGTTCGACGCAGAGATCACCGAGCAGCACCCGGATGAGCGGGTCGCATGGACCAGCACCGGCGGAGACACCGAACACGCCGGAGTCGTCACCTTCCACAAGCTCACCGACACGACCAGCAGGGTCACCGTGCAGCTTGACTGGGAGCCCGAGGGTCTGGCCGAGAAGCTGGGTGCTCTGGTGGGCGCGGGGAGCCATGCTGTGAAGAAGGATCTGAAGAACTTCAAGGAGTTCATCGAGGCGCAGGGCACCGCAAGCGGTGCGTGGCGCGGCGACGTCGACGCGTAGACGCTCTGGAGAGGGCGGGCGGGCGATGACGATGCGGATCGGCGCGTCCGGCCGGCGCTCGCTCACGGGGGACCGTGCTCTATCCGGTGGGTCTTGCTTCCGGAGCGCGGCTCTCCACGTAGGCGTTCGACACCGCGGAGCTCAACGCGAGTTTCCAACTGGCCGCCAGCCGGCGGCTTCCGCAGCTGACGCCGACGGCTTGCTGACGGTCTCGCGGCGTCGGCCAAGGCGCCCGTGGCCTCACCCACGCGAAGAATCTCCGCTCTCCCGAGTTGTGGGTGCAGCGGATGCCGGAGGGCTGGCATGAGCTCGGCGACGAGCGGGGTGTGGTGCTGGTCCGGCTGCCGCCGACGCTACCGTGCGACGACGACCGGATGCGCGACTTCCTGGAACGAGTGCCCGGGTGGATGCGCTCCCGACGAGGCATCCACAACGTGACGGGCAAAGAGCCGGTTCGAGCCGCTTGCTGTCGAGAGAAATCCCAGGTCAGACAGCGTAAAGCAATACAAGTACCCTGGAGGGACTCGAACACGACTGAGCATAATGCTCAATCCGACGCAAACTGGCAAGAACCGTGGAATTACGCGGATCCCCGTGATTGCCAGCGACATCGCGCGACCGTCCAATACACGTCGTGGGAAACGGTTTGCGGGCAAAACGCGGGCAGAAAACCCCGAAAAATCAGAGCTGCTCGACACCCCGTGGCGCAAGGCGTCCCGGCCTCGGAACTCGCTCAGTGGCAAGAAATGTCAAATGAGCACATTGCGAAGCAGCAAAGCGCTAGAGACCGCAATGTTGAGCAATCTGCTCAAACCGCGCCATAGGGTCGATAACCCTGATCGGATCTCCCTGCGGTAGCACCGACTGGCTGCTCATCGTCCGATCGACGGTCCGCCGGGCTGAGCTGACCCGCGGTGTGGCGCCGCAGGGTCGAATGCCTGGCCCGGGTTGTATGGGTCGACCGCCGGCGCCCGCCGCGGCTCCTGGATCCGGACCTCCGGCGCCAGGCCCGAGTCGCGCGCGCGACTCATGAGGCGCGTCGCGGTGCTCTGACTGATCTGCAGTGTGTCGGCGACGAGCTTGAGCGGCGGATAGCTGATTGCCGTGGCGACGCGATAGACAGAGATCGCGGCATGGAGGGACTCCAAGGGCTCGCGCTCCTCCTGCGCCCGCACACGACTGAGAAACTCGCGCACCGGAATGCGGTCGCGTTCGCCGCCATCCTCAGGGCCGACGTCGACGGTGACGACATCGAGAGCTGACCTCGTCATGATCCAGTGCGTTCGCACCTCGCGGAGCACCTGGCTGGTGATGTCTACGCCCTCTGCTTCGCGCTCGAGGGCAGCGAAGACGACGGCGGTGCGTCCGAGCCTGTCATCCCACTCCACGCGGACAGTAATCGTGCCGGGCACGTCCTGCTCACCCGACACGCGCGCGCGCCAGGACTTCGGAAGCGTCACCCCGCTGCCGAGATCTATGCGCTCGTCGCTGAAGTCGTACGTCTCGACGTCTGCCATGGAGCCCACTATTCCAGGTCATCGAAGAATCGCGAAGAAGACTGTCGATCTTGGCTCACGGATGTGGTACTTTGCCACGAAGGGAGACTGACACTGCTGGCTCACAGGAAGGAAGGGCGATGAACCGGTCACAGGACTGCCTGGCTCTGACGATGAAGGATGCCGCGAAGCTCGTTGGCGTCGACTACCGCACGATCAAGCTCGGCATCGAGAATGGGACCATCCCCACGATCCAACTCGGCCCGCGCCGGATGATCCCTCGCGTCCCGCTGCTACGGGCCTTCGGCGTCGACGCTTGACCGGTGGCTAATAGCTGGAGCTTCGGGTTGGCCTTTCGAGGCTGAGGACGCGTTGCCCCTGACCCGTTGTTCGCGGCTCGATGCTCCATCCTGATTCCAGGCTCGGGTCTCGGGCGGAACTCCGTTCTGACTCTTCGTCTGCGCAAGTGAAACCCACGCGAGCCGGATCGCACGTTGCCAACCCCGCCGGTGCGGTGGATGGCTCAGAGCCACCAACTGAAGGCGCCCGCGTCGCGCTCGCATCTGCGACTGATGCACGCCTCTCCCGCGCGGCCAGACAACGAGCGGCGTCGCGTTCACGAGTAGGTTTCTGTAGTCCCATATCGGCGCGCTGCGCGCCGATATGGTGAGCAGATGAGTGGTGATGTGATCGGGGACGTCGACTCGACCGATGACGTGGAGCCTGACGAGATCGGTGCTCTCTCCCGCGTCCTCGGCGATGTCTTTCGCCTCGAGGTGAGCTTGAACGGCGATGAAGTCGAGTTTCGAGGTAGGCAACCTGGACCATCAGCAGATCTGGTCTTGGAGAAGAAGTCGCGGACCGACGTTCTGAAGGTGCTCGCTGAGATTGAACGACTTCGGTCATCTGAGTCACTCGGGCTGGCATTCATCACAGACACGACGTTCGAGGTCGCCGTGGACGAATCCTCTCTCGGAAGGCCTTTGCGGGCGCGCGACGACCTGATCCTTGAAAATGCCGCGGAAGGGCTCCTCTATCGGCTTGGGCGACCCAGCACTGCCTTCAGCATCGCGTGTGCAAAGTTGATGACTGACATCCCAAGGCGAGATCGACCGATGATGCCATCGCTATGGCGCTATGGTCGGTCACCTTCCGGTCAGGCAGAAATTGTTGATCCGTTCGTCTTAATCGCCGATTGGGTCCGGCTTTCGACGTTGCGCATCGAGAGCACGAAGAAGCGAAGCGAAGCCGACTGGCGCGTTCTTTCGGAGTCCCTCTTCTTCCACCTTGGTTTCAACCTCGACCTGGCACTCACCCCGCGACAGTCCGCGACAGAATTGTCCCGCTCGAGTCGGATTCAGAGACTGCGGCGCACTATGACAGACGAGCTTGATGCGCCGCGGCGGACGTATATCCCCGAGATAGTTCGCAGCTATCAAGTGGCGCTAGGCTCTGAGAGCCCTATGCTGTCGTACTTGTCCTTCTATCACGTCGCTGAGCATTGGTTCGAAGACGTCTTTCTCGACGATGTGGCAACTCGCGTCCAGCTCGCCATTACTTCGCCAGACTTCTCAGCGAGGCGAAAGAAGGACATCCGCGGCGTCATCCGTACTGTGAGCAAGTCTCTTCGTGCGAGAGACGAGAGCGTAGTGATCAACGAGGCCACGGCTCTCCAGCTGACTCTCGAGAAGTACGTAGACCTAGCGTCGCTCGCCGACTCGATATCGACGTTCGATGCTTCGTTGCTTGAGTACTACGCGCACACACCGGTCGGTTTTTCATCCGGAGACACCGTCGACCTCAGGTCACCGCACGATGAGCGCTACAAGCGCCTTGCTCAACGCATCTATAAGACTAGGAATGCCCTCGTTCATCGCAAGGATGGCGACAAGTCCCGTTACACACCGTTTAAAGACGACCACGCGCTTCGTCGCGAGATCCCGTTGATCCGGTTCGTTTCGGAAGCAGTCATCATCGGTAGCAGCTCAGTACTTTAGGGTCCGAAAGCGAAGCCTCTCAGAACAGGCACCGGAGTGCGCGAGTGTCACCTGGCAGCCAAGGTGGTACCTGGCGACGAAGGGAGAGTGACACTGGTTTCAGAAGCGCGGGACCATGAACCGGTGACCGGACTGTCTGGCACCGAAATAGAGGATGCCGCGAAGCTCGTCGGCGTCGACTACCGCACGATCAAGCTCGGCATCGAAAGCGGGACAATCCCCACCGTTCAACTCGGCCCGCGCCGGATGATCCCCGCGTTCCGCTGCTGCGCCTTCGGCGTCGACATCTGATAGCGGTGCCGACGGGCGGAGCTCGCCGCGTGTAACCGGCCGACAGGCCGGCGTGATGCGCAAGCGCGCGACGAGCGGGAGTCGCTCCCTCGTCGGACTTTCCTCAAGGCGCTGGCTCCACCCCGGTGGTCGCGCTATGTCCTCGGCAACGCGTGGGCGACCTGGGTATGTATGCGGTCGACATCGATGGGCTGCGGCGCCGCGTCCATCATGCGCTGGACCAGCAGGCGCGGCCACACAACGTGGACACCGTCGACGCTGAAGGAGCCGCCAATCAGTGGCCAGTCGGCTTCGAGAAAGCACAGCACGCCGGTCACCGGCGGCACCGCTTCTCCGAGCGCCGCAGTCACTCGTTCGACCTGGGACTGCACTCCTTGCACCAGCTTGGTGCCGTCCCGTCCGCCGATACGAAGAGACTCGACCCGCGGCCGGATGATGCCTCCCTCCTCCCGCAGTGCGGGACGCTTGCCCACATACCGCTTCGCGTCGATTACCCAGATCCCAGTCGGGCCGATCACAATGTGGTCGATGTTCGCTCGGGTGCCTCGGATGCGGCGGTCATGCAGCACACGGAAGGTGTCGGGCAGGTCGGTGAGACGCCGCGCCAGGAGCTCTTCACCGACGGCGCCGCGTTCCCAGGCTTTCGTCCTCTGCGGGTCACCGGTGAGCGCGAGGATCAGTCCGCCGAGCTTCGGGTGGTCGGTACGGATCCGCTGTTCCCGGTTGTCTCGGCGGCGCTCGTACTCGCGTCGCGCGGACGCACCCGCCTCGCCTCGGTCCCCAGCCGTAACCTCGACCGCGCAATCGACACAGCGGACGGTCTTCGAGCCGCGCTCGTAGACCGCTTCCTCGCCGGCGGAGATCGGCTGCGTGCAGAGCCGGCATGTTCCGGTGTACCGCAGCCGCATGCGTTTGTCGTCTGGTCCCAGTTCCAGCGTCACGACGCGAACGTACCAGTCCGGTCGCCAAAGAGCCCTATCGCCAGTCGAAGCCGCGCGCTTCTAAGTTCGCCCTCGTCATCGGGTCGTCCATCGCATAGCGCTCGGTGCCGCCGCGCGCATTCGTGATGACGATGAACCTCCCATGTGGATCCTCATGGGCGACAATCTCCTCGACCTTCCCATGGGCTCACCAGCTCGGGACCTCGAATCCGTACACGGGCCGTACCCGGACGACGAGCGTCGCGGGTACGTTCTCGCGTGGTGTCAGCTCGTGATGTCAGGGAGGACGTGGTCGAGCCAGCTGCATCGGCCCGCCACGAATTGAGCGGTCGAGTGGGGGCCATCAGCGGGCAGATGTCGTCCAGCGTGATGGACAAACGTGGCTACCAAATCGAGCTGATTAGCGTTGAGGAAACGGTGCGCGTTACTCGATGCCCTTGCACGGAGCCCGATTCGATTCCGAGTGACGGCGCGTGGCCAAGTCCCCACTTCGCCAGTGGCGCTTCGACCCGAGGTAGATCCACGATGTCATCGCCGGTGAAGAAGAGCGCGTAGTTCTTCGCGCTCGGCTTGCCGGAGAACAGGTCGTCTTCGTCATCGCCTGCTGGCGGGTATGCGATTCCGTCGATGCGTTCGTCTGGAGCCCACCGCAAGTACTCCGTGATTATCTGGGTCGGCAAGTACTCGAGATGTTCTCGCCCGTCGAGCAGGATGGGGCTGGTGATCGCCCGTACGAAGTCTCGGATGAATCCGAGGGCGTGCCGTCGCTCGTCGGCCGTGTCGTCAAAAGGGCTGGGATAGGTCGGAGTTCGGGTGAAATCCAGAACCCGAAGCGGTCTGAGTGCGAGGAACTTTCCGATGACAGCTCGGTCATACACGCTGTGCGAGGCGATCTCAGTAAGAGCCAGAGGACTCGTGTCTGCGCCGTAGAACATTGAGATTCCTCTACCGCTCATCCGGCTGACCGCAGCCCTCTCGGAAGGCGCTGAGCCCAGTTCCTTCGCGGGAGCCGCTCGGGCCGACCTGAGCAATGAGAAGACATCGTCGGTCATCCGACCTCGGAAGAACTCGTGGCCCGTCTGGACAGTGGTCACCATTCCCGCCTCGGCGTCCATGTAGTGGAGCAGAATGGTGAGAAATGAGGCGAGTTGCTCAGGGGGAGCGGGCCGGCCGAGTTCTTCGGATCGGGAAGAGAGAAGTACGAACCTTGACCGGGTCTTCACGGTCTCCGCGAAGGCCTGCCACGTGTAGTCCCACTCGTCGGCGTCCAGGTAGCCAAACTCGTCTGCGCCACTTCGCACCCATTCATTCGTAGACATTGCCTGGGCGATGAGTTCGTGGAGCTCCTCCTCGAACGCGGCCTCGATCGTGGATCCAACGCTCTCGTACAGCACCAACCGACTGTCCTCGATGTGCGCCTCCTGGGTCCCGGAATAGTCTGTCGCGTCGATCCAGGAATCAAGCACGAGTCGAAACATCCGCTCGGCTACGGCGTCGATAGGGACAGCGAACGGACGAGCCCGCACGCCGGTTCTGCGGCCGCAGAGCCGGCATTCCCTCTCGCTCACGAGGTGGTCGAGGTGCTGTCGGAGTATGGGGTCCACAACATGGGCCAGACACATCGCGCCTTGGATCTGCTCGAGTTCGGGATCGAAGTGGTGGTCCAATGGTGAGTCCTTCCGCCAGCGACTCGGCCCCCGCGACCAAGGCATATCCCTTCATAGCGGAACTTTGTGCTGACAGTGTGCCGATCGAACCGCAGAGCTGCCTACTCCGCGGGATCCTTCTGCGAGCACCCGCACCCCGATGGGGCGTTCCCGCCGGAGCGGGCCATCGGAGGCCTCGGAGGATCGTTGCTCAATCAGGGGCCATTCGTGCGAAGTAGGCAGGCGGAATGATTCCTACATTCCCGCGCTACTTTGTCCGCTTGCGCCACCGAAGCCGGTAAACGAGGTGAGCAATAGTCCCAGCCAGCAAGATCACGTAGAGGATTGCGAGGATTATCGAGAGACCGGGCAGGTCATTGGGTTGGCCTGTCGCAAGCGGCGCAACGATGGACGCGAGGATGAGGGCCACGAGGGCGACCAAGAACCAGGCCCAGAAGACATCACGACTGCTCGGACGCTTCGTAACGTTGACCACAGACACGTCGATTAGGGGCGAGTCCACCTTTACCTGAGGCTCTCCGTTCGAGATGAAGTCGAGGTTCATGAAGGCCCGCTTGCGGATGAGTTGCGCGGGGAGGTGGAACTCGGCGCTCTTCCAGCCGTCGCTGTTGCCATTCCCGGTCACGATCCCCTCAGAGGTGACTTCAAGCGGCAGAGCACCGCCGGGCTCCACGTGGAATGTCAGCTTCCGTCCGCCATCAAAGTAGCTGCTAGGGATGTCAGCGCGGCTATTCGACAGAAGCCGGAACTCGACAAAGTATGGGTCTGGAACCTCGATCCCACCGACCTTGATTTCGAGTTTCGCCTTCGGGGTAGTCTGCACCAAGCGCCGACTGGTGAGCGTGTACTCAAGTTGGCGCTTCGGGTGGTCGCGATAGTACCCAACGACTGCGTAGACCACTCCAACTAACGCGAGCGCTCCGACGACAGCGGCGACGATAGTCCACACCAACCCCGCATCTCCGCCACCACGGCTATTCGCCGCTGCTTCAAGAATCCCCAAAACCATGGGCTCACACTAACGACCGACAGCTGAGCAACCGGACCTCACTCGACGCCCCATTCTTCGCTCGGTTCCTCCGCCGAGCGCGGCGGGTTCCAGGACCCGAGCGACCACCCGGTGATGTCGGAGAGCTTGCCCCGCCAAAGCGGGAGCTGCGTGTACTGGTCACCGTGGCCGATCCGAACGTCCTTCATGTGGAGGAACCCGCGAGCAGCGGTCGGCAGGTCGGCGTCGTCACGCTCCTTGGCCTTCTCGCGCACCTTCGAGTTCATCGTCTGGAACACCTGCCCGATGTACTTGGCGGTTTCGCCAGCTCCGGCCTGCGTGTATTGGTCGACGATTCCGGCGATCCAGTCGGCGCGAGTGATTGCGAGACCCGAGACAGTTGCGCCGTTGGACTGAACGGTGAGCCCCAGTGCATTGCCGTCGTGCTCGTCGTTGAACCCGAGGATGAAATCGAGAACTGTATCGAAGTACCAGTCCTTGGGGTTGATGTCATCCTGCGTATACCCGTCAGGGTCGGTGCTCGGGTCCCACTTCTTCGCGGGTGTGACCCCGTCGTTAGGCTGTCTCGCGGTCGTTTCGTCGGTCAATGCCCCAGTCCTTTCGGTGGCCCGCTTGGCCTCGATCACCATATCGACGGGCACCGACATCGCGGCTCGGCGCACCGGTTGGTCAGTCGGCGCTGCTCGCTAACGTCTGAGCATGATGTGGCCGCCGTCGTGTCAGCTTCGCAGAAATACGTCGGCGGAACTCTCCGCTGCTCGGTGACTTCAGAACATATTCTGAAGTAGGATGGGGGCATGCTTACCGCCGCTGCCCCCCAGTCGTCCTCCCGGACGTTCCCATCCTCGGATTTGAGCCGCCGTGCGCCGCGCGTGTTCGCGGCCGCCGAGGAGAACCCGGTTGACGTGACGCGCCGCGACGGCGAGGACATGGTGCTGATGACCAAGCGGGAGGCAGCCGCGCGGGACCAGTTGCTGCAGATCGCCGCGCAACTCATCGCTGTGGCTACCGACGACAAGGGCTCCCTCGCCGAGCGGATGTCAGACCGCTTCCCCTGGATGCTCGCGCTCAGCGAGGAGGATCGACGCACCTGTGCCAAGGATCTGCTGGACTCAGCGCGGGCCTCGTTCGCGACCGGCCAGTCGCACCGGGCGATCGCCGAGATGACGGCTTGGCGGGAGACCGCGGTCGCCCTTGCTGCCGGCCTGGGGTCGTCGCCCGTCGAGTGGCTCGACGAGCCGGTTGCGGTCGAGCGTCCCTGAGCCGTGGCGCGGAGAGACAAGGTCGAACGGCCGACCAAGAAGATCGAGTACGACATCGTCTTCGCATCGCGGCAGGCAGAGAAGGGCTGGACGGACCTGAAGGCCACGACGCGCAACGCGCTCGTCGACAGCTGGGACTTCCTGACGCGCACGCCGTTGGTCGAGGGGCCTTTGAACCACCCGCTGAGAGGCGAGCTCGGCACGGTCACCTACGGGGGCAAGCAGCACACCCGCTGGCAGCACAAGCCGACCAGGCAGGGCGACGCGCGGATCTGGTTCTTCGTCATCGACCAGGTGGTCTACTTGGAAGACGTCCACACCCAGCACCCGAACGAGACCAAGTAGCCGTCACACTCTGATATATAGGCGTGCTCTGTCAAGAGGGCATAGCGAGGGGCCGCCCGGGTAGTTCCCGGGCGGCCCCTCTTGCTTCGCGGATCGGAGGTCGGGAGCGCGTCTTCTGGACGCGCGGTCAGTCTGATATTCGCGGGTTGGTTACCGCAGGACGGTTCTTCGGCAGGAGCGGGACCGCGTGTCTAGGAACGAGCGTCACCAGCTCGGGGCTGGCTGCTCATAGTTGTATTGCGGGTCGCCCCTCGCGCTGCCACTGGCTGTCGGGTTCGCGAAGCAGCTCGGGGTCAGGTGTCGATGACCGCCAGCGACCAGCACCAGCCAGCGAGTTCCCTCGCGATGGCGATGTTCGCGATCGTGGGGCGCTTGCGGGCACTCGAGGAACCGCACCGACCGGTCGTGAAGTCGACGGTTGCCGAGGTCGCCGCGATCTCGAACCGCTGCGGGACCTCAGAGCAAATAGGCGAGGAGATTCCATCAGCCAAGCTGTGCCCCGCTCACAGCGACCGTAGGGCCCGCCCGAACCCTCTCGCTAAGCGCCCTCCGATCGGGCGCCTCTACATCTACATCCCCATGCCGCGTCCCGCACTCGACGCCGCAACCACCGGCCCCATGGCGATGGCCGCCTCACGGTTCCTCGCCGCGCGCCGCATCTCGGCCTGGGCCGCGCGCACAGCATCCTGCATCGTCAGCTCCGGAGTGCCGCGCTGCATCGACTCGGCGAGACGCTCGCGGGCCACAGCATCCGTCCGCGCGATGACGATTGCGACATTGTGCACCCGCCCGCGCGTGAGGCCCACGTAGAGTCCCGCTGCATCGACATCCGGCCCGACCACTGACGCGTCGGCGGTGTCGCCCTGCACTCCGTGCACGGTGGACGCGTAGGCGAGTTGCAGGTGCTCGCGCGCGTACTCGGTGGACACGCGCGCCACTTCGCCGCTGTCGCTCACGGAGACGAGAGACACGTACTCGTCGCGGATGCCGCGCACAATCCACTGCGCGCGATTCTCGACTCCCGTGAGCCGGTCGTTGCGACGGGTCTGCACGGTGTCGCCGACGAGGACGCGCTGCTGCCCGATTCCCCACGTGGCGATGCGGACGTCGAGCTCGCCCCGATCGACCCGCCGCTGCTGGATGGCGTCGTTGATCGCATCCGCCTCAGCATTCGTGCCAGATACCAGCGTCACCCGCTTGCCGCGTGCGTGCCAGTCGAAGTAGGCGTCGATCATCCGCTCTCGCGCCGCGTCGTGATGTTCTACCCGGTCGACGTGACCGTGTTCGGCAAGCTCGCCCGCAACCACCAGAGCACGCTCGCGATCACCCGCATCCCTGAGCCGCAGCGTGAGCGCCGCGTAGTCGGGATCGCGGAACCGGTGCACCGTGTCTAGCTCGATCGCGGCATTCGCGTGTCGGATCGCAGAGCCCATCGCCCCCGCATGCCCGACCGGCAACGCCTGATGCGTGTCACCCACAAACGCCAGCCCGACACCCTGCTCGATCGCGAGGTCGACGAGGACGTTCGCAGTCTGCAGGTCGACCATGCCGGCTTCGTCGACCACGATCCGATCGCGAGAACGCAACACGTACTGGGCTGGTCCGCCGTATGCGGCGCCCGTGCTGGGATCGACTTCTCCCACGCGAAGCCTGGTCCACACCGTCGCGCCGGTCTCGTCGGTGGCCCATCGGTAGCCGTGGTCCAAGAGAAGGGCATGAATACTGGATGCCGCGGCCCCGACCTCGCGAGACGCCACCGACGCCGCTTTTCGCGTGGGAGCAACAACGAGCATCCGCCGCCGCTGCGGTGTGAGCGCTGCGAACGCAGCGCGCAGCATCGTCGTCTTGCCCGCGCCGGCGGGACCGGTCACCGTCACGAGCCCGTCCGTGCCGGCGACGGCGCACGCTGCAACGCGCTGTGACCCATCCAGTGCCGAGAGATCCTCGTGCGCAGCGAACCGATGCAACTCCCTGGGTAGGAGCGAGCGGCCCGGTTGGGCGAGCACGTCCAGGCGACCGGCAAGACGCACCTTGGCGCGTACTGTCTCGGTCGCCATGAACGCCTTCACATGCGCCGGTGGATCATCGGCAACGAGCCGGTAGACGGCGCCCGTGGAACGCTCGGTGATCTCGGCGATGACGCAGTCGAGCTGGTCGCGCTCCGCAACGACTCCCGTGCGCGAGAGCGCGCGTATTGCCCCCGCGCGGATGTCAAAGATGCTGAACCTCCCGCCGCATGAGGTGGACCGTTCGTCCGCGTCGACGACGGCCTGTGCAGCGAGCAGATCCAGGTCGATGACATGCGGGTCTGTCGCAGCGACTGGAACAGGCACGCGCGGGGTGGTCACATTCGGATCGATTGCTGCGATCTCGTCGTGGACGCGCGCCTCCCAAGACGCCTCGTCGAGATCTGCCGGCTTGTTCGGACGCGACACCGCCCACGCGCGCCGATCAATCTGCTGCAGCACCTCCACGCTCGGCACAGACCCTCCATGCGCCGCCGACCACTCCGCGATCAGGCGCGCGCGGTTGCCTTCGATTTGCGCCGACCGACGCGAGAAGGGTCGGACGGCGCCGGCGAGTTCGGCGATCTCGCCCGTCTCGCCGAGCGTGTAACCGTGCCGTGCGAGCGCGGCGATCCAGGCGGGATCCGTGCGGGCGGCGAGCTCGCCCTCCGCGTTGACGACGGTGTGGAGTTTCATCGCGACGCGCGAGTCGAGGTTCGACCACTTGCCGTCCGCGCCTAGCACCTTGATGTTGAGCCACAGGTGACGGTGGATGTGCGGGTCGAGCGCGCGCGAGCGCCGATGCTGCAACTCGACGACCTCGATGCGGGTGATCTCCTCGCGGATGAGTCCTCCGTGCCCGCGCCGCGCGTTGAGCTCGGTCTGCCACGTGAGCAGGATGCGGTCACGCAGCCGGTCCTGGAGCGCCTCGAACTCGGCGGCGAGTTCGGGATGCACCAGCGCGGCGATGCTGTACGACTTCGGGTGGTTGAGCGTTCCGTCGAGCAGCAGATCGGCGTCGGGGCTCAGCCGCTGATGGCCGCGCTCCTCTCCGGTCACCGGGTCGTGTCCGGTGAGCCAGACACGAAGGCCGCCGGCGGTCAGCTCGTCGGAGGTGATGACGCCGTTCTCGACGATGAACCGTGAGACGGTCGAACCGGATGCGCCACTGTACGCTTCGAGCGCGTCAACGCCGGGGGAGTGCTGCCGGTGAGCATCGCACGTGCCCTCGAGCGCGTAGGAGATCGCCTGCCGAACCCCTCTGGATTCGGCACCTCGCTTCCATCGTTCGAGGCCTCCGCGCATGCCGTCAGGATAGGACGCATTTTGCCTATTATCCAGGGATTTTTCCGGCGTGCAGGTGCGTGTAGGGGAGTGCTTCTAAACGGTGTCACTCACCCAGGGTGCCTGCGTGCATCGCTGTTGGTTCTCGCTGGTTATCTCGTCGTCGTCGTCGTCGTCGTCGTCGTCGTAGTCATCGTCGGCTTCGTCTCCTTCGTCGACGTCTACTCGTCCCTAATCGCTCGTGTGATCAGCGCCGTCCGGAGTCGTCGATAGAGGCGCCCGATCGGCCGAGACAATCGCGCCGGCTTCGCGGACGTGTTCGGCCACCAGACGATACGGGGTCGATCTGGTCGCCCGTACGTGCACGCTGCGGGACCGAGGACGTGCGGCCTCGTGGTCCGCCCTGGTCTTGGTGGCCGTACCGGGGTGGGCGCCCCAGTCACGGCGAAGAGCCTCCTGCCCGTCGGCGGTCGGTACACGTTCACCCCCTGCAACGACCGTTCATCGATCGCGATCGTCATTGACCCTGCAATGTGAGGAAGGTCAACATCAGGCTCCCGAGTGCGATCCATTGGCCAGGCGTCAGAGTGGTCATGACGGTTGTACGCCGTGGTACTCAGCCGAACACCCTCTAGTTCAGGAGAGCGCAACATTTGCCGCCCACCGGGGCAAGCCCTCTCACGAGAAACGCGACCGGGCGCTCAGCGACGCCTGTGGAACCGCGATTGTCGGCGGTGTTCGACATTGTTGTGTCATGGCGGCATTCAGGAGCGCATCAGCTAAAGGCATCCGTGATCACTTGCAAAACGCTGCGCTGTGGTATTGCTTCTACCTCGTGCTCGTTGGCGCTGGTGTTCTGGCCGTGATGCTCTCTCCGCTACCGAGCCTGCCACCGCCGGATCTCGTCTCCTTCGCCGGCGTGCTCGCCGCGGCACCTCCGGTCGTACTGGTGGTCTGGATCGCCTCCCGCATGCCGGTGAGGGCTGGACGGCCCAGTTCGGCGCTCGCTGGCACGGGTAGATGGGCAGGGCGCCTCATCTGGACCGGAGCCACGTTCGCCTTAGGCGCGTACATGGCGACTCTCCTGGCGTTCGACCTCGACCGCGTCGGCACGGCGTCGTCGGCAAATCAGTACTTCTACGGGTTCTTGGCGCTGATCGTGGTGTCCGTTTCGCTCATCGCGTTGGTGGGTGTTGTCGTGAAGAGCGCATGGCTCTGTTTCTCTGTCGATCACGCAAGCTTCGGGCGTGCCGCTGTTCGCGCACTTACTTCGGAACGGTCGCGCGCAGCGTTGCCGCTCCGCGACCGAATCTGGCTAGACGACACCGATCAGGAGCCGATGCCGCGCCTCGCCGCCATCCCCGCGACGGAGCGCCTCGTCCGCGTGCTGACGCCAGCGCCCGTTCGCGGATCCATCTTCGTCGCGGTCTTCTTGTTCCTCGTCGCACTCAGTTCGCTGTACCCAACAGTCATCGGATGGATTTCGTAGATGAGACACAGCTGCGGCCGAAGCTAGGTTCCGGCTACACCGATCGATGTGCTAGGGCAGCCCGTCGCGAGTGGATCGGCTTGTCGGCCAATACATCCGTCGCGGGATACCGCACGCCGACGGACTGACTCGCGGACGCACCTTCAGCCGCAGAGTGCGACGCCGCGCTCGATGACTGGGCTGATGTTGATCTTTGCGTCTTTCGGGAATTGCGGGTCAGGAGCCCAGATCGGGTCAAGTTCCGGCAGCTCCGTGTGGTCCATTGCCGTGCCGTTCACGGCGTACGTGTCGACAGCTACGCGGCTACTCGGTTGGGCCGATCCAGTAGGTGGGCCAACCGGGCGTTCCATTCCGCTTCCCGACATCAATAGGGCTCCCGCTGATCCTTCCGTCGAGACACGCAGCAGAAGCTCAGAATCAACCGTGACGCGTGTCGGCACCATCCGATAGGTTGCGTGAATGGCTAAAGGTGGCAACAAGATCGCGGACCCGGAATCGCGTTTCGCCGGGGTGATGGTCGCGGCGGCAAAGATGCCTGGCGTGCGGATCGATCGAGCGGCATATCTCTCGAAGGCGCTGGCGAGGTACTGCTCGGCGGAGCAGATCAGCGCAGCGATCGAGCAGTCTCCCGCAGTGGCTGGGATCTCGCTCGACGTGCTCGGCAAAGCCGCTGACGACTCGATTCGCTGGGAGACGAGTAAGGTCACGACTCTCTCGACGGCTACGGGTATGCCCGGCGGCTGGGCGGTTATGGCAACCATCCCGGCCGACATCACACAGTACTTCGCCCACGTCATCCGGATCGCTCAGAAGCTCGCGTACCTGTACAGCTGGCCCGATCTCTTCTCTGACGACGATGAAGAACCTGACGATGCCACCATGGGCATCCTGACGATTTTCATCGGGGTGATGTTTGGGGCGAGTGCCGCCAATGCCGGCCTCGCGAAGGTCGCCGAACTCCTGTCGAAGCAGGCGCTCAAGAAGCTGCCGCAGATGGCTCTGACGAAGGGTGCCATCTATCCGATCGTGAAGACGGTCGCTGGCTATCTCGGGATTCGGATGACGAAGCAGGTCTTCGCTGGAGGCGTTGCGAAGATCCTGCCCGTGCTGGGCGGTGTCGCGTCCGGTGCGCTGACGCTCGCGACATTCCTCCCGATGTCTATGCGACTGAAGAAGCACCTTGCGTCGCTGGAGCTGACGAAGCCCAGCGAGCCGGGCGACGGGACGGTCCACGACGTGGTCGTCTTGCGCGAGGTGGACGACGACCCTGAAGTGGACGAACCAGCCGCCTAAGGCGTTATGGGCACCCGAATGTCCCACGCAAACGGACTCGGACTCTATCGAACCCGTTCGAGGAGATTGGCTCCGGGCGCGACCCGCACCGCCATCCGAGATGGAGTGTCGGCACCAAGTTCGCGTCTCGTAGACCACGACGCGAGTCGATTGTGCGCTGGCCGTCCCTTACCCGCCTCCGCGCGCGACGGTACCCGCAATCGATCGCGCCCATCCCCGCACGCGATCAACGCTCTGCGCATCGGCCCCCGATACTCGACCGGCTCGCGAACGTCGACGCTAGGGATAGGGATAGTACTCATCGACGGAAGCGAACTGGCGCTCTTGCTGTCGCTGCAGTTGCTCAGTTTCCGTAGCCCCGGGCTGACAATGACATTGGAGCGTTTGTCACATCCGGGAAGGGTCCGCGCTAACCCAGCGATAACAGGCTTCGGCGAACGATCATCGTTGATGCTGCGTTCTGGAAGGATCTAGTCATGTCCGCCACCGCCGCAGCCGATGTGTTCTGGGCGACGCGACCGACGCTCATGTCGGCGAGTGAAGTCGCTCGCTTTTTGAACCGGACTGAGGCGACTGTTGTGGCGCTTGCACGGAAGCATGAGATTGGTGCGTACAAGGTGTCCGGGAGATGGCTGATCGCACGGATCGACCTGCGCGGCTTCGCTGCCGCAGATGCGCGTGCGATGAAGTCCGACCTACGCCTCGTTGTCGATCCTGCGCCGGAGTTTAGTGGTGACGTCGGGGGCGCGCTCGTCCATCTGCCAGAACACCTCTCCAAGAGTGCTGTGGCCGATGTGCTGCGCGTCGACGTCGCAAGGCTGCCCGGACTCGGGCTAGACGTTCGTCCCAACGGGAGCATCGAGCGGGACGCTGTCGTGGCA
The DNA here is from genome assembly GCF_057656735.1 of Microbacterium sp. Soil_C_42. NCBI lineage: Bacteria > Bacillati > Actinomycetota > Actinomycetes > Micrococcales > Microbacteriaceae > Microbacterium > Microbacterium sp. Soil_C_42. The sequence goes on along the minus strand of NZ_JBDGJU010000001.1, from coordinate 250,653 downwards.
TACCTCCGTTCGGTGTCGAACTTCGGCCCGCATTACTCAGCCACTTCCTGATCGTGGGAGTACATGCGGTCTCCTTCAGTCGTCAAGGCCGAATGCCTCGGTCACCTGTTCGATCGTGAACTTCTGACGTAGCTTCGCGGCAGTGTTCTGGTTCGCGAACATGCCGTTTCGCCATACGGCCTCCGCACGGGGGACTGCGCGCGTCCAGGCGATAGGGACAGCCCATTCGGCCTTCTCGTCCGCCACATCGCCATCGTGACGGTAAGTGCCCTCAAGCGGCAGCGTGTTCAGAAGGGTGGCGACGCCGCCGACCTCGACCATGGTCTGGTCGAATCGCTGAGCTTCGCCGATGACAGTGCCGACACCGACGTAGCCGGCCTTCGGGATGTGGACGAAGACTCGAGCACCGATCGGCAGGTTCTTGAGTGTCTGGGAGAACCACTTCCCGCCGCCACCTGATATGAAGCCGTACTTGAGCCCGTCTGCCCACTGGCGTATGCCGCTGTCCTCGCCGAACGAGACGTACCAGTCGCTGCCGTTCCAGGGCTCACGGGTCTTGGTTTGACGACCTGGCGCGCTCGTCGCAGCCTGCTGGCCTTCGTGCTCGACGAGCCAGGTGCGGGCCAGGTACTTCGCACCGTTATCCTCGAAGTGACGGAAGAAGATGACGTTGATCGGTACCGCAAAGCCCTCGTTAAGGAACCGTACGATCCGCTCGGTGGCCGCATCGACGTTCGCGGCCACGATCGTGAGGGTCTGCGAGCTATTGACCTCTTCCGGCAGCGTCTCATTGAAGCACTCGGCGAACGCCTCCTCCAGTGCAATGCCAGGCTTGTAGGCCTCGAAGATCGCCTGGATGTCGGCTCGCCCGAGCCCTGCTACCCAGGAGCCGTAGTCGAGCGCTTGGGCCGTGACGTCGCGCGGAGTCTTGTCGCGCTTCAGCTCGATGACGTGTACTGCGGCGGTCTCGTCGAGAGCGAGGAGGTCGATGAATCCACCGAAGGCGGTTGGCACCTGACGTCCGATGATTAGCAACACCTCCCCGAGCATTGATGGATCGGACTCGATGTAGCTCTCGAGTTGCGACTCCAAGCCGATTGAGGTCGGAACGATCCGATTGAGTCTGCCGCCCTCTGCGCGCCAGAGGCCCATCTCAACCGCCATTACTGCTCCGTTCAACTAGGTCCTGCTGCGCCTTGTCGTAGACGTAACGTGTGATCTCACCGGACATGATCATGGCGATGGCCTTGTTGATGGTCGCAAGCGGCACCACGAACCATTCCGACGGGTCGTAGTCACGCCCCGTCTTATCGACCTGTGTGAGGTCGAGGCGGACCTCGGCGAAGACTCTGTGCACCAGATGCTCCAGCCACGAGGCCTTGATGTTGTAGAGCCTGTAATCCGCCAGTACCTTGACCGGTGCCATGAGGTACGTCGGTGACTTCTCCGCGTTCTTGATGCGCTGCTCAACGCTCGTGGTCGAGAAGCCGATCTTGTGCAGGTCTGTCATGTTCGCGACCAGTGGATCGGTGCTCAGCGACTCCAACACGTAGATGTGACCGCTTTCAACGTCCGCATCGAGGATGTCGCCGACGTCGTGTCCGGTGCGCGCGACGACCTGGCCCTGGGCCTCGTACATGCGCGTCATCAGGCTCTGCTTGTACATCGCTGACTCGGTACCGTTCTCGAACACGACCTTCAGCCGTTGCTTCTGTCTGGGTTTGCCGCCAACGACGAGGTCCACATCTTCGCCGACCTCGGCGACGAAGCACATGACACCGTTCAGGACGAAGAAGACACCTTCACGGATGAGGTCCAAGCCGGTGAACGGCATCAGCTGGAATGTGCCAGCGGCCAATTCTTCATGCTTCGCCTTGAACAGCGGCTCGTAGAGCTCGAAGTCCTCGGACTTTATGCGCTGGGCAACCGAGTCCGGGGACTCCGGACGCTTGACGACCGGGAGATCCGAGACGTCGAGAATGCCGCCGTCTTCGCCAAGAAGGTCGTCAAGCCCGTCACCTTCGAGAAGCTCGTCGATCGATGCCGGTGCTTCGGGCGCCTCCAGTAGTCCGAATTCGTCCAGGTGCTTGACGGCAGCCGCTCGCTCGTCGCTGGCCCGCAAGCCATCGAGCCTGGCGCCAAGCTTGCGCTCCGCGATCTCCTGGGTCGACGAACTCGGCACCCGGCCGTGTACCCGGTAGAACTCCACGATCTCGAGGAACGCCCGCTCGAGGCGATGGGACGACGTGACCTTCTGAGCCTTCTCCGGTGCATCGAGCAGGCCGTCGACATCGGCGTCGAGAACCGCCTGGAAGTCCGTGAGAACGAAGTCGATCGGACCGATGGCATCGTTCGTGCTCATAGGTCAGTCATCATCTCGGTTGCGCGCTTCTCAGCCTCTCGCTGCTGCTTGAGCTTTTGCAGGAAGAGCAATGCCGCCGCGAGGTGCTTCTCGTTCGGTTCTTCGGCGCGTACGTCTGGTCGGCGTCCGTTGACTCTGACCCAGTTCTGGATCTTCGGGAATAGCGCCAGTGCCTCCTGTTCAGTGAACTCGATCCTCGTCGCCGCGATCTGGTCCTGAATGATCTTCAGTACCGAGGGTGTGACCGACTTGGACATGATTTCAAACGCTCGCTGGAAGGGGTTCACCGAGTCGATGAGGTTGATGCTGAGCTCGTCGATGTTTACGAACTTCTCGGCGAGCTTGATGAAGCGCTTGTCACCGACCTCGCGCACCTCGCCGGTCTTGACGACGGAGTCCACCACGACCTGCTGGCGAACCTCCTCGATCTCTGCCTCCGTCAGGTCCGGGTACTTCTCACGGATGATCTTCGGAATCAGCACCTTGTTGGTCGTCTCGGGGTCCACCGAGCCGGCCGCTGCCTTCGCGAAGGTGTCGTCCTGCAGGATGGTGGCCTTCAGATCGTTCAGGTCCGTCTCGACGATCTGCTTCACCCGAGCTGTCGACGGCTCCTTGAAGCCCTTGACTTTTAGCTCGCCGGGCTTCTTTGCGTCGTCGTCATCGAACTTCTTCGTCTTGAACTGGAAGTTCTGCGCCAGCACCTGCTCCATGAGCAGCGAAGCGGTGATCGCCTTGAGCATGTTGTTCACCGACACCTTGACCTCGCCCTGAGAGGCATCCGGCTCGGCGATGAGGTTCGTGAACTGAGCGTGGGACTTGCCTTCGGAATCGCGAGTAACACGCCCGATGATCTGGATGACCTCGGTGAGTGATGCCCGGTAGCCGACGGTGAGCGCGTGCTCTGCGAAGGGCCAGTCGAAGCCCTCCTTCGCCATGCCAAGGGCGATGATGATGTCGACGGCGTCGCGGTCTCTGGACGCTGTGTGTGCCAGGTAGTGAAGAGTGTCGCCGCGCTTTTTCAGATCGGTGTCGTCGACGAGGTCCGCGACGCGTAGAAGCTCACTGTTGTCCTTTCGACGCACACTGATGATGCCCGTCTCGGGGTCGGCTTCTCCTTCGACGTGCCCGAGGACGTCGAGGATGTATCCAACCTCCTCCAGCTTGTCCTTGGTGGACTCGCCCGAGTTGACGTTCGGGATGTGCACGATCGTCTTCTTGTCGAGGTCGAGAACTTCACCGATCGCGTCCGTGTAGCGGCCTTGATAGAAGTGGTGGCCGATGCCGAGCGAGCGCAGGTGTTCGTAGCCGTTGAGTTGGTCGTAGTAATTGAAGGTTACGGGGGTGAACTTCGCCTCGTCTTCAGGCGAAAGCACCGGTACCGAATCACCGCGGAAGTACGAGCCTGTCATCGCGACGATGTGCGCATCGGAGCCGTTCATCACGTCGCGGAGCAGCGCGCCCAGGCGGCTCGACTCGGTGTCGGCCGAGACGTGGTGGAACTCGTCGATCGCCAGCACTGTGCCGTCGAACGCCTCGGCGGCCAGCTTGTCGAATGCGAAACGCAGCGTGGCGTGCGTGCACACCAGCGTCGCGTCGGAGCCCTCGAGAAACTTGATGAACGCGTCGACCTTGCCGGCCGAAGATCCAGCGTCGCAGAGGTTGTGTTCGTCCTTGATCTCCCAGTCGGCGAAGAAGCCGAAATTCGTCAGCCTCGTTGGCGCGAACGACGCGCCGATCGAACGCTCCGGCACCGCCACGATGACCTTCTTGCGCCCCTGGTTGTAGAGCTTGTCCAGCGCCACGAACATCAGCGCGCGGGACTTGCCGGAGGCTGGCGGGGCCTTTACCAGGAGATGCTGCGCATCGCGCTTGGCGAAGACCCGCTGCTGCATCTCGCGCATGCCCAGCTCGTCCGTGTTGACCGACGCCTTCGTCTGGGCATAGGTGACGTTTACGATGTTGATGGGCGTCTTGATTGCGTTCACTTAGCGGCCCTCCGGGTCTTCTTGGCCGGGGCCTTCGCGGCCTCCGCGGCGGTCATACGCTCGTACAGCGCGAACAGGTCAGAGAGGCGCTGCTCGTCGGTTGTATACGGTCTCTTGGAGTAGATCGAGTCCACCAGCGCATCCACCGCGGCATGCGCCTCGCGCAGGTCGTCGGGCATCCTGTCGGGGTCGTATAGCTCAGCGAGCGTCTTCTCGCAGTGATACTCACGGACATCCAGTACCCGCAGGGCAGCAAGCGTTAGCTTCTCCTTCAGTGCATCGGTCAGCGCCGGAACCGGAAAGTTGTTGTAGACGATGTACGCGCCGTAGCGAATGCGGGACTCTAACTGACCGGAGACAGCTCGCAACCAAACGTTGTGGATTCGTGACGTGAGCAGGGAAAACATCCACGGTTCGGCGTCGTACGCCGCGTTCGCAGCATCCGAGATCACAGTCGTCTCGGCAAGATATCCCACCGGTAGGTACTGTCGATTCTCAGACGATACCCGCGGAACGATTATCGATTCGGTGGGTCTGTATGCATTTTGCCTAAAGCGATTTGGATGCGCCGCGAATGACTTAACCCCTGCTTCCTCGCGACCAGCGCGCCACTGCGTGACCGAATCTAATCGTTTCGCAAGCGGTCCGATCCTCTTCGCTTCAGCAAGCTCGCTATCGGATACCCAGATGCAATATCGGGGCGTGTCATTCAAGAACTCCGCGGACCCGATGTACCGACGAAGATACCGAGCAGACTCTGGATTCTCGAGGAGGAGAGCGGCCCTCTCCGCCTCTTCAAGTATCAGGAATCCACCGTCTTTCGGCATAGAACCTAATACCATGCGCGGCAGCCATGTCGTGAGCGGGGTCGTCCGGCGATAGATGAACACCGTGGGCGCGTCGGCGAGGTATCCGTTGATATTCGAGGCTTCGATTTGAAGCCCGTCAGTGAATATATACTTCGGCCCAGATGAGGCTACCCGAAGGTTGATCACAACGACGGATACGCCAGCATTACGCTTTGCGTTGTTTTCCCACTTGAAGGTCGTGTAGGCATAGCCTATCTCGATCCCCATCGAAAAGATCATCGGGAAGAGAAGCCCGACTTGCTCACCTTGGGTCACTGAATTAGTCGACACAAAGGCAAGCTCGGCACGACTGTCGCGGATGTAGTCGGCACCCTTGATAAACCAAAGTGAGATGTAGTCAAGGTCCTTCGAGTACGCACGTGGCCCAAAGGCGTGCGGGTAATCCAGCTTCATCTCTTTGGAAGTAGACTTCCCACCTTTATAAGGTGGATTCCCGATGAGATAGATCTCCGCGTGGCCGTCGTTCGGGCAAACCGAATTCCATTCCATACGCGTCGCATTCCCCCGCACCACCTGCCCAGTCTCTTTCAGCGGGATCAGCGGGAGGTCGATGCCGAACTTCTCACGGAACTCGACGTTCATCTGATGCTTGGCGATCCACAGCGACAGGATCGCTACCTCGACCGCGAAATGGTCGATCTCGATGCCGAAAAAGTTCTCGACGTTGATTCGTGAGCCCAGCAACTGACCTTGGTGGTCTCCGCGAAGTTCACTCAGCCGCTCGAGGATTGCGTGTTCGAGCTTGCGAAGCTCCTTGTAGGCGATGACCAGGAAGTTGCCGGAGCCACACGCCGGATCGAATACCTTGATTGCACTGATCCGTTCGAGTAGGCGGGCGAGCCGGCGCTCGCTGTCGAAGGCTTCATCGAGCTCGTCCTTCAGTGCGTTCAGGAACAGCGGCTCAATTGTCTTCAAGATGTTCGGCACCGACGTGTAGTGCTGGCCGAGATCGCTGCGCTTGCCCGGCGTGACAATCGCCTGGAACATGGAGCCGAAGATATCGGGGTTGATCTCTCGCCAGATGAGCTTGCCGGCGTCGATAAGCTCCTGGCGCGCCTTCTTCGTGAAAGTCGGGACAACATACTCGGGCGAGCTGGTGAACAGGCGACCATTCACGTAGGGGAATGCAGCGAGGTGCTTCGGCTTATCCTCGACCCGCGGGGTGTCTAGCGCGGCGAATAAGCTGCGAAGGAACGGCTCCATGTCCGAGCCGTCGTCGAGCGTGAGCGAAGCGACGGCGTTCGTGAACTGGTTCTCGGCGAATATTCCGGTGTCCTCGGCGAAGTAACAGAACAGCAGACGCGTGAAGAAGATGTTGAGGGCGTGACGGCCGCGCGAGTCGTCCAGGAATCGCGGGTTAGCGTGCAGCAGCTCATCGAAGAGCTTGCCCATACGCTCGGCCGCCTTGACGTCAGCGTGCGCCTCGGCGACGTATTGCGCCTTTTCCATCCCGGCCCACGGCAGGAAGAACGTGAAATGTTGGTCGATCTCGCGGATGGGGAAACCGATGATCTCGCCGGTCTGAGTGTCATGCGCGACCAGCTCGACGTAGTCGGTAACGATCACGAACCGCGTGCTGAAGCGCACAACGTCGGGTGAGGCCTTCAGCTTCTCGAGCGCCTCAAGGGGGTCGCCACTGGTCGCTTTGAAGTAGACGACCTTCTTCTGAGCGACCTCCCTCGAGGGGTCTGCAGCTACGTTGAGGTCGCCGTTGCGGAGGCGCGTGATGCTGCTTTGGGGCTTCCCATAGGCGAGCAGAAGGTCGAAGACGAACTCGCGGTCATAGGTCTCGCGACCGGCCAGCGGCGCGACGCGCTCCTCGACGGCCTTAAGGTTCAGCCTCGCCATCAAGCCTCCCTTTCTTGAGTTTGCCAACTCGCCGTGATCGAGGCACTCCTACGGGGCGGGTGTGGCCCTGGAGACCGGCCCGGCATCCCTCGCCCCAGCGTATCGATGGCGCCGCCAGCAAGTTGCCATGGCGCATAAACACGCCAAGCCGGTGCCCTACTTCGACAATCAGCCGCCCAGCGATCGGACGCGGCGCAGTGCTCGTCGTCGAACGGATGCTAAGTGACGCGCGCCGGCGCGGAGTCTGCAAGGCGTGAGCGGCGAGAACGGAGGCGCGGCCGACAACCGATCGCTACACTCTCGGGGTCGGAGGGAGCTGCCCCTCGACTCAACCCCAGTTGACGACGTCTTCCGTCATCTATCCACATCTTTCATCGGCCACGTTGACGGCGCCCGACCAGTGTCCGACACTGGCCCGATACTGACCATCGAGCCGGCACGAGCGGAGGTCGAGATGGGTAGCATCACGCCCTACGAATCGGCGAAGGGCCGCCGCTACCGCGTGCGGTATCGCAAGCCCGATCGCACTGAGGCCGAGAAGCGCGGCTTCACGACGATGCGCGAAGCGAAGCTGTACCTCTCGATGGTCACGGTGTCGAAGTCGAAGGGGGAGTACATCGACCCGTCCACGTCGCGAGTTCCGGTTCGGATGTTCGCCGACAGCTGGCTGCGATCCAAGCAGCCGCCGATGTCGAAGCCCTCGTACTACATGACGCTCGAGCGCGCGTGGAAGAACCACGTCGCGCCGGTGTGGGCCGACAGAGAGATCTCGTCGATCCGTCGCTCTGAAGTCCAGGACTGGGTCTCCGACCTCGCGACGCAGAAGTCACGGACCGTCGTGATTCGCGCCCTGGGAGTACTTGCCGGCATCCTCGACGTCGCGATCGACGATCGGCGCCTCGCGAGCAACCCGGCCCGTCACGTGCGTAGTCTTCCTCGACGTGGGCCTGGCAAGCGGCGCGTCTACCTCACGCACGACCAGGTCGCGACGCTGGCGGCGTGCTCCGCGTATCCGACGCTCGTGCTGACGCTCGCCTACACAGGACTCCGCTGGGGCGAGGCGACGGGGCTGCGGGTGCGCAGCGTGAACAAGCTGCGCCGGCGATTCGTCATCGAGGAGAACGCGGTGATGATCGCGTACGAGATCCACGTCGGCACGCCCAAGACGCACGAGAAGCGATCGGTCCCGTACCCGGAGCGGCTCGCGCCGATGATCGAGCAGGCGTGCGCCGACAAGGGGCCCGAGGGGCTGCTGTTCGGCGACGGCGTCAATCACATGCGCAACTCGGGCAGCAAGGGCTGGTTCGCGAACGCGGTCCGGCGTGCGCAGGAGTTCGATCCATCGATCCCTCGACTCACTCCACACGACCTTCGGCACACCGCCGCGTCCCTCGCGATCAGTTCGGGCGCGAACGTGAAGGCGGTGCAGCGCATGCTCGGGCACGCGTCGGCGGCGATGACACTGGACACCTACGCCGATCTCTTCGACGACGATCTGGATGCCGTCGCGACCCGACTGAACGACCAGATGCCGCTCGTGGCGCTGCCCTCGGGTCCGCAGACCCGCTACGCCCGACCCCAGTGACCCAGAGAGCAGATTGCTCAGTTTTTCGACGAGGCAGATTTCGACCGAAACGCTCGATTTCGGCGCTCTCAGACGTCGTCTGCAGGCCGTTGCACACGTCGTTTTCGGCCTGCCGAAATTTTGAAAATGCGGGCAAAAAGCGGGCAAAAACGCATTCTGAGTGGTCTGACCACAGAAGAAATACCTGTTCAGAGGTAAAAAGAGACTGTGCCCCTGGAGGGACTCGAACCCCCAACCGTTTCCTTAGGACGGAACTGCTCTTCCATTGAGCTACAGAGGCTGGCCCGACGAGTCTACCCAGCCGCGAGGTCTGTGACGTCTCCCTGCCGAGACTCCGATGGCGCGCGGGATACGGGGGCTCGCGGACCCTGTCAAGCCCTTGAGGCCCGTCTCCGCCCGGGAAAACAATGGGGTGATGGTCACTACGGAGCGCCCCGCGTTCGAATTCCTGGGCGACTGGAGCGGGCAGTTCATCGCCACGGCGATCCACAACGGGCACGACGTCCGGCCGGAGGTCGCGGCCGAGTTGGTCCTGCCCGACGAGGATCGGCTGCGGGAGGAAGACCCCCACACCGACGTGATCGGCGCACTCGTGCCGGCCCGCGTGGTGGTGAATCGGTCGCGCTTCGAGGTCGACCTGAATCGCTCGCGCGAGAAGGCCGTCTACCGCTCGGCGGAGGAGGCGTGGGGGCTGGAGGTCGTCCGCGATCCACCGCTTGAACCGGGCATCGTCGCGGGCTCTCTCGAGGTGTACGACGCGTTCTACGCGGAGCTCGGCCGACGACTGGACGTGGTCGCCGAGCGCGGCCCGTTCGTGGTGTTCGACATCCACTCCTACAACCACCGCCGCGACGGGGCGGAGGCGCCCGAGGCCCCCTGGGCCGAGAACCCCGAGGTGAACGTCGGTACGGGATCCCTCGACCGGGGCCGCTTCGGATCCGTCGCGGACGCCTTCATCGAGTCGCTCACGCAGGCGGGAACGTCCGCGGGGCCGCTCGATGTGCGCGAGAACATCCGCTTCCGCGGGCAGCAGCTCGCCGCCTGGACGCACGCTCGCTATCCCGGCAGGGCTGCCGTGCTCGCGCTGGAGTTCAAGAAGACGTTCATGGACGAGTGGACCGGCGAGGCGGATCTCGCTCGCCTCGACGAGCTCGCACGCGCCGTGGCGTCGACGATCCCTGCGCTCCAGGAAGCGCTCGTCGAGGTGGCGACTCCGTGACGACGGACCCGGCGAATGCCCCCGTCGCCGGCGGACCCGAGACCGACGTCATCGAGAAGGGCGCGTTCTCGGCCGCCGACCTCGCCGCGGACCATGCGATGGCGTCGCTCGCCGGGACGGTGCGATTCCTGCTCGAGATGACACCGGTGAACGCGGACGACATCCGTGCGCAGTTCCTTGCCGACCCCGAGGTCGACCCCGTGTTCGAGTATCGCGCGCTGGATGTCGACCCCGCGGTGCTCGATGCCCAGGTGGCTGCACTGCCGCTCGACGCCGTCAGCGACACCACCCTTGCGGCGCTGCTGCGCAACCGGCAGCGCGAGATGACGCTGCGGGTGGAGATGCTGCGGGCGCGGAACACGCCCGACTTCCTGCAGCTGTCGATCGCGCAGTACGGGCCGGTGCTGCCGGCGCTCGTGGACATCGCCGACGATCTGCTCAGCCGGCTCCCGTACGGGAAACTCGAACAGGAATCCGTGGGCGCGGAGACGTTCCTCGCGGCTGCGAAGGCCGAGATCGCCCACTACCGGTCGATCGACCCCGATGCGCAGCTGCACGCCGAGATCCGCGACGACGTGTCTGGTGTCCTGGTCGAGGGCAATACGCTCCTGATCTCGCGCAACGCCGCGGTGGCCGGTCCGCGCGTCAATGCGCTGCTGCAGCACGAAGTGGGTACGCATCTCGTGACACAGGTCAACGGCCTGGCGCAGCCCATCCGCATGCTCGGCGCCGGGCTCGCTCACTACGACGAGACGCAGGAGGGCCTCGCGGTGCTCGCAGAGATCGCGTGCGGCGGGCTCACGGCTTCTCGGCTGCGTCAGCTCGCGGCGCGGGTGGTGGCCGTGCACGCACTGGTGGGCGGCGCGAGCTTCGTCGAGACGCACCGTCTGCTCACCGGCCACGGCCTGCCCGCGGGCAGCGCCTACAGTGTCGCCATGCGGGTGTACCGCGCCGGCGGACTCACGAAGGACGCCATCTATCTGCGCGGGCTGCTGGCGCTGCTGGAGCACGTGGCCCACGGTGGTGCGCTCGACCTCCTCTTCCTCGGCAAGTTCTCGCTCGAGGACCTGCCCCTCGTGCAGGACCTCGCCGACCGCGGGCTCCTCGCACCCGCGCGCCTCATCCCGCGCTACCTGTCGGAGGCGGAGTCCGCCGACAGGATCCACCACGCCGCCCGCACCAGCGACCTTGTGTCGCTGGTCAACGCCTAGCAATCCACGCTTGAGGAGCCCACCAGATGAGAATCGGATTCGTCGTAAACGACATCGCCACGGAACAGCCCATCTACTCGACGACCCGCCTCGCCATGAGCGCTGCCGCGCGAGGGCACGACGTGCACCTCATGGGTCTTCGGGACTTCGGCTATGAACCCGATGGATCGCTCTCGGCAATCACTGCGACCTCGACCGCGGGCAAGCGATACCGGTCCCTCGAGCGCTATCTCGAGGACGTGCAGTCCGCGACCCGGGCGCGCACCGAGCTCGACGACTTCGATGTGCTCATGCTCCGCGCCGACCCGGCGGCCGAAGCCGCAGACTCGGCGTGGGCGAGCACGGCCGAACTGGCGTTCGGGCGCATGGTCGCCGAGACCGGCGTCCTCGTCGTCAACGACCCCCGCTCCCTGGCGGACGCCATGTCGAAGGCGTACTTCCAGCACTTCCCCGAGGTGGTGCGTCCGCGCACACTGATCACCCGCGACGAGGACAGGGTCCGCGAGTTCATCGACGAGCTCGGGGGCCGTGCCGTGCTCAAGCCCCTCCAGGGCTCGGGTGGTTCGGGGGTGTTCCTCGTCGACCTGAAGCGGGAGCGGAACATCGCCCAGATCGTCGAAGCGATCGCGCGTGACGGCTATGTGGTGGCGCAGGAGTACCTTCCCGCCGCCAAGAACGGCGACGTGCGGATGTTCGTCATGAACGGCCGAGCACTCGAAATCGATGGTGTGCACGCCGCGTTCCGCCGGCGGCCGGGGGAGAAGGATGTGCGCTCGAACATGTCGGTCGGCGGGAAGGCCGAGGCCGTGAAAGTGACCGAGGAGATGCTGCAGCTGGTGGATGCCGTCCGCCCGAAGCTCCTGTCCGACGGCATGTTCCTCGTCGGGCTGGACATCGCGGGCGACAAGCTGATGGAGGTCAACGTGTTCTCGCCCGGCGGCCTCGGGTCGTGTGCCGCGCTGTACGGCATCGACTTCGCCGCGGCCGTCATCGACGACCTCGAGCGCAAGACGGGGATGCGTGCGCACTACGGCAGCGAATTCCCCAACGTCCAGCTCGCGACCGCGTGACGGTCGCACGCGCAGACGACGAGGGCCCCGGCATCCGATGACGGATGCCGGGGCCCGAAGCTCTGCGATCAGCCCTGGGCTGCGAGGGCGAAGCGAACCGCGCCGTCGTTCGACAGCTCGGCGTCCAGCACCCGGTCGTCGAGGGCGGCCGCAGCCCTCTCGTCGAGGAAGACGCGGGCGCCTCCTTCGGTGACGACCGTGTCGGCGGGTGCCGGGGCCGGAGCGACACTCAGCTCGAATCCTTCCGAGCCTCCGGTGTCGCGGATTCGCACACCGCCCTCTTCAGCAAGGGGCACCCGGGCGACGAGTTCTTCGACGGCCTCGGCGGCGGTCTGGGTCAGCGTAAGCATGCTTTTCCTTTCCGTTTGCGGTTCCGGACCGGCCACGATTCCGAGATCCATGGCGGAACGCAACCTCTGCGCGCCGTGCAGCCCGCATTAGGAGGGACTTCCCACGTTCGGTCGCCGCCCGCAGCCGGCCAGTGCGGCGACCGAGGCGCGGGTCAGGGACGGCGACCGCCGCCACCGCCCATGCCACCACCTGACACATTGACCCCCTCCGACACCGTCGCCGCCGTCACGCCGTTCACCGTGATCGTGAACGACCCGCCGTCGGCGACCCCCGGCCCGCTGTAGAACACGGCGCCGAAGCTCTGGTCGGCCTCGAAACTCGCGATCACGGCGCCCGAGGCATCCGTCACCGCCACGGTGTCGCCGGCCGAACCGCTCGCGGTCGCGGCGATCCACTGCTGCGAACCCGTCGGCGTCACCAGGATGGATCCCGCGACGAACACCTCGCCGCCGTCGATCGTGGTCGTGCCGTTGGAGTCGAGCGCGCCCTGGCCGCCGGCCGAGCTCGGACCGCTGACGACCGTGGTGCCACCGGTGATCGAGATCGTTCCGTTGGAGTCGAGGCCGTCGCCCACCGCGGCCACGCGCACGCTGCCGCCGGAGATCGTGATGGTCTCGCCGGTGTCCTGCTCGCCGCCGCCCATGCCGCCGCCCTGGGCATCGGATGCGGTCCCGCCGGCAGCGTTCACACCGTCGTCGCTCGACGCGATGTCGACCGTGCCGCCCGAGATCGCGACATCCGTCGCTTCGAGGCCTTCGTACGACTCCGTGATCGTCACGACGCCGTCACGGATCTCGAGGCGCTGTTCGGCGTGGATGCCGTCGTCGCCCGCAGAGACGGTGACGGTGCCGCCGCCGATGCCGACCGAACCGTCGGAGTGGACGGCGTCGTCCGCCGCCTCGATCTCGATGTCGCCGCCGTCGATCGCGACGACGACGCCCGCGGTCACGCCCTTGGGGGAGTCGTCCGAGGCCGAGGCGCTCGTGCCCGCGGCCAGCGATACGGTGCCGCCCGCGACGACGGCATCCGTCGCCGCGGCGATGCCGTCGTCACCGCTCGTCGCCGTCACCGTGCCGCCGGTGATCGCGACGAAGCCCTGCGTGGCGTCGTCGGCCTGGTCGCTCTTGAGGGCGTCGCCGCCGGCGGTGAGTTCGAGCGTGCCGCCTTCGACGGTGAGCGAGTCCTTGCCGCGCAGCGCGTCGTCAGCCGCGTCGACGGCGATCTCGCCCGACAGGATCACCAGGTCGTCGGTGCTCGTGATGCCGTCGTTCCCGTTGCCCGAGACCGAGAGCGCGCCGGTGCCCGAGATCGTCAGGTCGGTGTCGGCGTAGATCGCGGCGTTCGCGTCCGCGCCGTCGGCGTACGACGACGCGTCCGAGACACTGTTGTCGCTCCCGGCCGCCAGCGAGAGGGCGACGTCGTCCGCACTCGTCACGGTGATGGCGGGGGAGTCGGATGCTGCGATCTCGGCGTCGTCGAGGATCAGCACGACCTGCGCATCCTCGGGTGCGGCGACCACCACCTGGCCGTCGAGCGACCCGGAGAGCCGGAACACACCCGCCTCCGTGATGGTGACCGTGGAGCCGTCGACGGTCACGGCGTCGGAGTCGCTCGACGCGGTGCTGCCCGAGAGCGTGATGTCCGCAGCATCCGTCTCGCTCCACTCGTCGTCCTTCACGACCGTCACATCGGCGTTCGCGGAGAGCACGGCCGCCGCGCTGAGGTCGGAGTCGACGACGGCCGCGGTCTCGGTGGTTGTGTCGTCGGCGGTCGCGGTGTTCGTCGATGCGGCGGTCTGCGTCGCGCACCCGGCGAGCACCAGCGCGGCGACGGCCAGGGGCGCGGCCGCGAGGATCAGGCGGCTGCGGCGCTCGAGAGGGCGGTGGTGGGGGTGTCGGCGCATGATGCGTCCTCCTTGGGGGTGGCGATGGTCGGGTGGGTCGTGGGCGCGGTGCGCTGCGAGGAATCGAACGGGCCGCGCAGCAGCCGCGCCCACCGGTTGCGGGGGAGGGCGGGGTGAAGCGCCGCGAGCCCGGTGGCGTACTTGCTCACCGTCGCGGGCCGATGGCCGGCCCGCCACAGCGCACGGTCGACGTCGGACGGCCGGGCGCCCGACTTCGTCTCGACGATGGTGAGCCCCGGAAGGGCGAAGCCCCGTCCGTCGGGCTCGATCCACTCGAGCGCGGTGTCGACGGTGGCGCGGCCGGTGCTGTCGGCGGCGAGCAAGGTGGCCCGCCGGTACCGGGTCAGCAGCGTCGCGTCGAGTTCATCGGCCCGGTCGGAGGCGACCCCGATGGTCGCGAACGCGTTCGCCACATCGTCGCGGGCGTCGTCGGTGAGCCGGTCGCGCTGCCCTGGGTCGTACTCGTCACGGTCTTTGACGGTCGTGCCGCGCGCCCCGCGCGTCTTGATCTCGAGGTACGACGTGCCCGTATCGAGGTAGCTGCGCGTGCGCAGCTTGAAGCGCCGCCGCCGGGGCTGCGCGGCCATGCGGAAGCTCAGCAGGTCGGGGGTGTCGAAGTACACGGACTCGTAGGCGAAGTCGCGCGCGCCGTCGATCTCGAGCACGCGAGTGCCGGGGTCGAGTGCGGCGAGCACCGGGTCGAGGCCCGCGCGCGGCACGACGTACTTCCTGTCGACGCGAGTGAGGAGGGATGCCTCGGCCACGAGCGCGTCGAGCGAGACCGGGTCGAAGCGGCCGAACGCGGTCATCGCGCCGCTCCCTGCATCGCGGGCGCGCTCGACGCGGTGGTTCGGCTCGTCGTGGTGGGGCGCGTGGCGGCCCGCGGGATCCGGTAGCGGACGTCGACCAGCGTCGTGTCGTTCACGAGGTCGAGCTCCTGGACAGTGGTCGAGGCGACTGTGCCGCCGAGGCGCGCTTCGAGTTCGGCGCGCAGCTCGCGCTCGTCGGAGACGGCGCGGTCGAGGCGGACGACCTGGTGGCGCGCGCGCGAGAGCAGCAGCGGGTGGTCTGCGCCCCACAGCACCGCGAGGATCAGGGCGACGAGCGCCGCGACCGGCCACGGGTCGGTCTGGGGGAGTCCGGTGACGAGACCGATCGCGAGCGCAGCGAAGTAGTACGCCACCTCGCGCTGCGAGATCTCGGACGAGCGCAGCCGGATGATCGACAGCACGCCGAACAGGCCGAGCCCGAGTCCCAGCGCGACTTCGGCGGTGCCGAGGACGGCGGCGACCACCATCACCCCCACGTTCACCCCCAGGAAGGCGACCACGAGGTCGCGGCGGTGGTGCCGGCGGTAGTACAGGCCGAGGCTCAGCACGAGGGCGGCAGCCAGGTCGATGCCGATGAGGATCAGCGCGCTGGTGGTCATGGGTTCCTCCCGATGGGGTGTTCGCTCTGATCCATTCGAGCCGCGGCCGCTATGGGGTTCCTATGACGGGCATCAGACCGGCTTACGAGTTCGTCACGGGGCTGCTGAGCGCCGAACACGAAGGTGCGCTGCACCCCGTAGCTCGTCACGAACAGCACAGCCTCGGTGGCGACCTTGGCCACGACGAGGGGCACCCCGTAGCGCGTGAGCGCATCGAGCCACACGACGTTCGAGGCCAGCAGCGCGACGGCCAGCACGGCGTAGCGGGCGGCCTGGCGCAGCATCCGTCCCCGTTCCCAGGGGGAGCCGGTCGAACCACCGCGGAAGACCACGCGTCGGTTGACGGCGAAGTTCACGGACGCGCTCACGACGCGCGCCGCCACGATGGACGGCACGAGCAGGCCGGTGAGCGCGTGGAGAACCAGCAGCATCACGGTGTCGACGGCGAACGCCAGCAGTGACGACCCCGCGAAGAGCAGCAGCGGAAGCATGACGCGCAGCGAATCCACGATCGGGCGGAAGTGGCTCGACGCGTTGCCGTCGAGGTACACCGTCTCGATCGGCACCTCGCGCGTCGCGACCCCGTCGCGTCGGCAGCGCAGCAGCACGTTCTGCTCGTACGCGAAGCGCTCGCCCGGCTGGTCGCGCACCCACGCGAGCAGTTGCGAGGGGATGCCGCGCAGCCCTGTCTGCGTGTCGCTCAGCGTCCAGCCGGCAGCGAGGCGGAACACGCCGCGGGCCACCGCGTTTCCCGCACGGGATCGCAGCGGAACCCGCCCGGTGAACGCCCGGCAGCCGAGGATCAGCGTCGGGGCGCCGTCGGCGGCGTCCGCGCGGAGGGCGACGGAGACCCGCTGGATGTCGTGCACGGTGTGCTGCCCGTCTGCATCGGCGGTGACGACGTCGTGACCGGGATGCGCAGCCATCACGTGGTCGAAACCGGTACGCAGCGCGGCCGCCTTGCCGCGGTTCGTGTCGTGGTGCAGCACCGTTGCTCCCTGTGCCTCGACGCCGGCGAAGATCGGCGCGAACGCCGGACCGCTCCCGTCGTCGACGACGACCACCTCGATGTCGGGGTCGGCGGCGACCAGGCCCGCGACGACCGGCTCGAGGCGCGGACCCGGCTCGTAGGCCGGGATGAGGACGATCACGGCGTCACTCCGCGTCGGCCGCGGACGCGTCGGCGATGTACAGGATGTCGCTCGTGCCGCGCTCGCCGCCGTTGGAGGGCGAGTTGACCACCTCGCCGTTGAAGTACATCGTCGACGAGCCGCCGCCGTCGAGGTTGTACGCGGTGGTGGCGCCGAGGTCGATCATGATGTCGGCGAGCTCGGTGAGGGTGACGCCGGCGCTGTACCCGGACTGGCGTCCGTCGACGACGACGAAGACGAGGTGGTTCTCGTCGATGACCCCGACGGCGGTGCGCGGCTGGTCGCCCTGGATGGAGTGGTTGCCGAAGTTCGTGTCGATCTCGACGCTCTCGATGCCGTCGACGACGGTGCCGTCCTCGACGATCGCGGGGCCGAAGCTCAGCGTGTTCCACGCGCCGTCGGCCAGCAGCTCGTCGGCGGTCGTCGTCGTCTCGTCGTACACCTCGACGCGGCCGTCGGTGTAGAACACGAGCCCCTCGCGGGCGGGCTCGTCGCGGAAGACCACGCCGTTGCGGATCACGATGCCGGTGTCGCGGAACCCGTAGTAGTCGCCGTTGATCGCGAAGACCGCGCCGTTGTCGGAGGCGATGCTGCTGGTGAGTTCGGTGATGTTCTCCCCGAACTGGTCCTTCGCGAAGGCGCTCTGCAGCGTGGTCGCGTCGGACAGCGTGACGTCGGCGACGTAGTAGGTCACGGTGTCGGAGCCCGAACCTTCGGTGACGGTCGAGATCGTGATCGATGTCGCGCCGTCCGCGTACGCCGTGTCGGTGACGGTCGTGCCGGCATCCGCCGTCGGTTCCGCCGTGGAGTCGACCGTGGAGTTCTGCGCCTCGTACGCCGACACGTCGGCGATCTCGACGTGCTCGACGAGGAAGCGGTCGGTCGCCCAGACGGCGCCTGCGCCGCCCGAGAGGGCGACGACGAGGCCGGAGGCGATGGCGGCGTTTCGGACCCGACGCGTGCGGGTGCCCTTGTTCGCTCTGCTCTTCTTGTCCATGCCTCCATGGATATGAGTCCGACTTACGACGACCTTCGCCGTGCGCTATGAACCGCCTGGCGTGAGCATGTGCGTTCGGCCAGACCGGAGCGCGACGGAAGAAGGGGGAAAGTGGTGCGCGGCGCGCAAATTCTGTGATTCTTGTCACGTGTCGGGGCGCAACGCGCGGGGTATCGGTGTCGCGGTCTGACATGGTGGAGGCGTCGCCGCGAGCACCGAAGAGGGTCTCGCGGACCTCCCCGTCGCCGCAGCCGACGCTGTCGCACCCGACCCAGAGGAACGCATGACCCGCATTGGCATCGTCGCCGAGGCGCCCGGAGAGACCCGGGTCGCCGCGACTCCGACCACCGTCCCGAAACTCATCGCCCTGGGCTACGACGTCGTCGTCGAAGCCGGGGCCGGGTCCGCCTCGTCGTTCCCGGACGCCGCGTACGCCCAGGCGGGCGCGGTCGTCGTCGACGCGGCCACGGCGTGGTCGGCGCCCGTGGTGCTGAAGGTCGACGCGCCCACGCCGGCCGAGATCGGCCGGCTCGCCGACGGGGCGACGATCATCGCGACGCTGAGCCCCGCGCTGCGGCCGGACCTCGTCGAGTCGCTCGCGACGCGGGGGATCACCGCGATCGCGCTGGATGCGGTGCCGCGCATCTCTCGCGCGCAGTCGATGGACGTGCTGAGCTCGATGGCGAACATCGCCGGGTACCGCGCGGTGGTGGAGGCGGCGCACGAGTTCGGGCGGTTCTTCACGGGGCAGGTGACGGCGGCGGGCAAGGTGCCGCCGGCGAAGGTGCTGGTCGCGGGTGCGGGTGTGGCGGGGCTTGCGGCGATCGGTGCGGCCTCCAGCCTCGGTGCGATCGTGCGGGCCACCGACCCGCGGCCGGAGGTGGCCGACCAGGTCGCGTCGATCGGTGGCGAGTACCTCGAGGTCGTCGTGCCGGAGGAGGCGAAGCAGGTCTCGTCCGACGGGTACGCGAAGGCGACCAGCGAGGCGTACGACAGACGCGCGGCCGAGATCTACTCGGAGCAGGCGGCCGACGTCGACATCATCATCACGACGGCGCTCATCCCGGGTCGTCAGGCGCCACGCCTGATCACGGCCGCAGACGTGGCCTCGATGCGCTCGGGCAGCGTCATCGTCGACATGGCGGCGGGGCAGGGCGGCAACGTCGAGGGCTCGGTCGCCGGCGAGAAGGTCGTCACCGACAACGGCGTCGTGATCCTCGGCTACACCGACCTGCCCGGTCGGCTTCCCCAGCAGGCGTCGCAGCTGTTCGCGACCAACCTCGTCAACCTGCTGAAGCTCCTCACCCCGGGCAAGGACGGTGAGCTCACCCTGGACTTCGACGACGTCGTGCAGCGCACGGTCACCGTCGTGCAGGACGGCGCGGTCACGTGGCCGCCGCCGCCCGTGCAGGTGTCGGCCGCGCCGGCGAAGGCAGCGGCCGCCGCCCCGGCGGTCGTGGCGCCGAAGAAGACGATGTCGGCAGGCGCCCGCACCGGCCTCGTCGTCGCGGGTATCGCGGCGCTCTTCGCGATCTGCGCGTTCGCGCCGCCGCCGCTGCCGCAGCACTTCCTGGTGCTGACGCTCGCGATCGTCGTCGGCTTCTACGTCATCGGCCACGTGGCGCACGCGCTGCACACGCCCCTGATGAGCGTCACGAACGCGATCTCGGGCATCATCGTGGTCGGCGCCATGGTGCAGATCACGGTTCCCGACCTCACCGTGCAGATCCTCGCCGCGGTCGCAGTGCTGCTCGCGTCCATCAACATCTTCGGCGGCTTCGCCGTGACGCGGCGCATGCTCGCGATGTTCCAGAAGGGTGAGACCCGATGATCGCGGTCGCCGGCCAGCTCGCCGGCGCCGCCTACATCGTCGCGGCGCTGCTGTTCATCCTGAGCCTCGCGGGGCTCAGCAAGCACGAGACCAGCCGTCGTGGCGTGGTGTTCGGGATCGTCGGCATGGCGATCGCGCTCATCGCGACGGTCGTCCTGGTGGCGGCGGGCGCCTGGGGCGAGTCGTCGGGCGCGCTCGGGTTGACGCTGCTCGTGGTCGCCGTGCTCGTGGGCGCCGCGATCGGGCTCTGGCGCGCGCGGATCGTCCAGATGACCGGGATGCCGGAGCTCATCGCGCTGCTGCACTCCTTCGTCGGCCTTGCCGCGGTGCTGGTCGGGTGGAACGGCGCTCTCTACGACACCGGACTCACCGGGGCACTCGCCGACATCCACCACGCCGAGGTGTTCATCGGCGTCTTCATCGGCGGCGTGACCTTCACCGGCTCGATCGTCGCGTTCCTCAAGCTCTCGGCGCGCATCTCGTCCAAGCCGCTCATGCTGCCGGGTAAGAACGCGCTCAACATCGGCGCGCTCGCCGCGTTCCTCGCCCTCACGGTCTGGTACGTGATCACCCCGGAGCTGTGGCTCCTGATCGCCGTGACCCTGCTCGCGCTGGCCCTCGGCTGGCACCTGGTCGCCTCTATCGGCGGCGGTGACATGCCCGTCGTCGTGTCGATGCTCAACAGCTACTCGGGGTGGGCGGCCGCCGCGGCGGGCTTCCTGCTGAACAACGACCTCCTCATCGTCACCGGTGCGCTGGTCGGCTCGTCGGGTGCGTACCTGAGCTACATCATGTGCAAGGCGATGAACCGGTCGTTCCTGTCGGTGATCGCCGGCGGCTTCGGCATCGAGGCGCCGAAGGGCGGCGACGAGGAGTACGGCGAACATCGCGAGATCGACGCCGAGGCCGCTGCCGACCTGCTCGCCGGCGCTTCCACCGTCGTGATCACGCCCGGCTACGGGATGGCCGTCGCGCAGGCCCAGCATGGCGTCGCCGACCTCGTGCAGAAGCTGCGCGAGCGCGGGGTCGACGTGCGGTTCGGCATCCATCCCGTGGCGGGACGCCTTCCCGGTCACATGAACGTGCTCCTCGCCGAGGCGAAGGTCCCCTACGACATCGTGCTCGAGATGGACGAGATCAACGACGACCTGTCGGGCGTCGACGTCGTGCTGGTGATCGGCGCGAATGACACCGTCAATCCCGCCGCCGCGGAGGATCCCTCGAGCCCGATCGCCGGAATGCCGGTGCTGCGTGTGTGGGAAGCCGACAACGTCATCGTGTTCAAGCGCTCAATGGCATCCGGATACGCGGGCGTGCAGAATCCGCTGTTCTACCGCGACAACGCTCAGATGCTCTTCGGCGACGCCAAAGAGAAAGTCGACGAGATTCTCTTCCAGCTCTCACGCTCGTGAGAGCGGGAAGAGAATCGTCGTGAAAAGCCGCGAGGCGGCGTGCGTCAGTGCGCCGCTTCGTAAGCTTCGAGGACGGATGCCGGCACCCGGCCCCGCTCGGAGACCTGATAGCCGTTCTGCTTCGCCCATTCGCGGACTCCGCTGTAATCCTGCTGTCCGCTGCGGCGACGCTTGCGGCCGGCAGAGGCGGCGCTCGAGGCCGCGCGGGCGGACGAGACGGCGCGGGCTGCCTTCGTGTAGCGCTCGAGAGCGCCGCGCAGTGCGGCGGCATTCTCGTCGGTGAGGTCGATCTCGTATGCGACGCCGTCGAGCGAGAACAGCACGGTCTCGCCTTCGCCGGCTTCCAAAAGGGTTCCGTCGATGTCGTCGACGAGCTGGTGAACGATTCTGCGGGCCATGAGGGGAACAATACGCTGAATTGTCGCGGCAGCCTATTCATGAATTCCGTAGCGGTGGATAACCGCGATCCGACGAGGAGAATTCGGAATCGCGAGAATTCGGACGCCACTGTCCGGAATGGTCCCGGGCGGCGATATGGCGGATCCTGCCGCGGCGTCCGCCGGCGGAGGTCAGGGAAGGATGCCGGCGCGACGCGCGGTGACGACCGCGGCGTGCCGGGTCGAGGCATCCAGCTTCGCCATCGCGGACTGCAGATACGACTTGACCGTGCCTTCCTTGAGGTCGAGGGTCGCCGCGATCTCGGCATTCGTCGAGCCGAGAGCAGCGCACGCGAGCACGTCGATCTCGCGCGGCGACAACCGGACGTCGAGTTCGACCGACGGCTCCGATGCGTCGTGCGAGAGCGCCGCCAGCCGCTGCTCGAGTCGGTCCAGGCGCGCACGCAGCGCGGGGTCGTCGATGATCGCCGCGATGCTGCGCAGCTCGGCGTACGTCTCGCGCAATTCCTCGCGCGTGGTCGCCGGAATGGCGGCCGGTGCGGTGCGCGTGGGAGAGAGGGTCAGTCGCCGTTGCACCTCTTCGCGGATGCGCAGCTCGCTCGACAGCTCCTCCGCGACCGCGAATGCCGGGCGGGCGACCACGTCGCCGACGGGGGATTCGGCCCATGATCCGCAGTAGATGACGCCGCGGGCCCGCCCGCCGACCATGACGGGGACGGCGAACAGCGTCGCGATGCCCTCACCGAGGACGGCGCGGTCGTAGTCGTGCGTGATGCTGCGTGACGAGCCGTAGTCCAGCGCAAGCCGCGGCCGCTTCTCGACGAGCGCCCTCCCGCCGAGACCGCGAGAGGCCTCCACGACGAGCCCCTGGAGGTTGCGGGTGCGGGCACCGTGGATGGACGTGACGTGGATCGCGTCGCCGAGCGCGAGTCCGCCGAAGGCGACCGGGAAGCGCGTGCGACGGACGAGTTCGGCCACCGCATGATCGAGCGCCTGCGCGTCGCCGGGATCCCCGTCGAGCGCGTCCACGACGATGCGGACCCCCGCGCCTGTGCGATCGGGGGCCGGTGCGCGATGTGGCAGAGACGCGCCCACGGCTACCTGCTTCCGGCGTGACGGCGTCCTCGCCGCCTCTTTCGTAGCGTCGACTTTACCAGTCAGGGCGATCGCCGCCGGGTGAGCGGGGCTCTCGTCGAGGCGGATCGCGAGGCCCGCGCGCGTCGCCGCGCCGCGCGGGCCTCGCGGCATGCGGGCGGCCTACACGCCCGCAGCCTCGACCGGCTCGGCCTCAGTGCGGAGCCGGAGTCTCGATGGCACCGGCGGCGTTCGGCGCGGCCGGAATGGTGGGCCCCTGCTCGAGGTCGATGAGGAACCGCTTCACCTCGGGTCGCCCACCGTATTCGCCGAGTGAGCCGTCGGCACGGACGACGCGATGCACCGGCACGACGACGGAGAACGGCGTGGTGGCGCACGCGGTCCCGACAGCGCGTGCGGCGCGGGGGACGCCGGCCGCGATCGCGACCTCTCCGTAGCTGGCGGTCTCGCCGTACGGGATGTCGCACACGGTCTCCAGCGCGGCGCGTGTGAAGCCGCGGACGAGTCGCCAGTCCAGCGGCAGGTCGAACTCGGCGCGGTCGCCGTCGAAGTATTCGTCGAGCTGCGTCACCGCGTTCTCGAACGCGTCGGCGGCTCCAGGCCCGGCGTCATCCGTGTCGTCGTCGGGCACCGGGAGGGCGCGCAGCTGCAGGGCGACGCGCTCGATCTCGGCGTGCAGGGGGCCGGCGAAGGGGTGCAGGGTCACGATGCCGTCGTCGGTCGTGACGATCAGGATGTCGCCGATGGGCGACGGGTGGACGCGGTAGCGGGGCGGATCCTCGGGGGGCATGCGACCATCCTGGCGCGGGTCGGGGACGCGGTCGCCGGTCGACGGCGGGATCTGTGGGAACAACGCGCCGAACGTGGGCGGGGGAGGAGAGGGCGTGACCCGGGGCTGTCCCCTGAGGGCCCGATACCGCGAAACTCAGGTCCATTGCAAGAGCGAGGCACCCGTCGCCTTTAGGGTGGCACGTGTGTGGCGAGCAGAACGCAGCGCCGTGTTGGGCTCAGGAGATGCCGAGCGCGGGTACGACGTGACCCCGGGTGATCTGGGTCTCGCCGAACCCGACGTCACCGTCGTGCACGTCGCCGAGACCGAGCGCGACCGGCTCCGGCTGCAGTCCGCCGCCCTGGGCGGCCGCTCGACTCTGCTGCACTTCGTCGACGGGCAGGATGCCGCGATCGAGATCACGAAGGCGCACCCGGGAAGCCTGCCCCAGTTCATCACCGGGCGATCGACGCTGCTGTCGAACCTGTTCCGCGACGAGGTCGCGCTGCGCAACGCCCGGCTTGCGGCCCAGAGCATCACCGCGAAGGACCAGGAGCTGCGCACGACCCGTGGTCTCGACACCGTGCGGCTCGCGGTCGGTCTGGCGACCTGGCGCGTCGCCGGGATCACGTGGAGTGCACCCGTGCTGCTCCGCCCTCTCGCGATCCGGCGCCACCACGGCGATTTCGAGCTCAAGCTGCACGGGACGTTCGTGGTCAACCCCGAGCTGATCCGCGCGATGCGCACGCACTTCGGCATCATGATCGACGCCGGCGGCCTCGCCGCTCTCGCGTACGAGGGCGGCGTCTTCAAGCCGCAGCCGGTGATCGACCACATCCGTGCGCTCACCGCGTCGATCGACAGCTACGCGGTGAAGCCGCGTCTGCTCGTGTCGACCTTCGCCGATGTCGGCGGCGACATGGCCTTCGACGCGTCGGATCTCGACCATCGCGTGCTCAATGCGCTCGCCGGTCACGTCGCCGACCGCGAGTCGCTCACGATCCGCCGCGACGGGCCCGTGCCGACGAGCCCCGACGACCGTGCCCCCGCCGCCGACATGCTCCTCCTCGACGCCGACTCCGAGCAGGAGCGCGTGCTCGCCCGGATCGCCGACGGCCAGTCCCTCGTCATCCACACGCTGCCCGGCACCGGCGGCACGCAGACCGTCATCAACGCCGTGGGCGCGCTCGTGCGAGACGGCAAGCGCGTCCTCGTGGTGAGCGCGCGCCGTTCGACGCTCGACGGCGTGCGGCATCGCCTCGCGGGCATCGGGCTGCCCGGCCTGGCGGTCTCGCCCGACCGCCTCCAGCGCGATCTCATCCGCGCGATCGGCCGGAACGAGAAGGCCGAGACGCCGAAGGTCTCCGACATCGACGACGCGCTGGTGCGGCTGCGGGGCGTGCTCCGCGACTACCGCTCGGCCGTGACCGCCAAGCACCCCGATTTCGACGTGTCGGTGCTCGACATCCTCCGCGAGCTCGCCGAACTCGCCGAGCGGGGCGTCGCACCGGCGACCGAGGCCCGCTTCGACGCGGACGCCCTCGCGAGCCTCGCTTCGACGCGGAAGGAGGCGGCGGCGAAACTCTCCGCCGCCGCGCGACTGGGAGAGTTCCGCTTCGGCCCCGACGACTCGCCGTGGTACGGCGTCACGTTCGCGACAGTGGAGGAGGCCCGCGCGGCGCACGCGCTCGCCGGCAAGCTGCACCGCAGCGACGTGCCGACGCTGCTGGAGCGCGGCTACGAGCTCATCGCGCAGACGCGCATGCGGCCGTTCCAGACCGTCGCCGAGCTCGGTGTGTACCTGCGTCTGCTGCGCGGCATCCGCGACTCGCTCGACAAGTTCAGCCTCACCGTGTTCGAGCGGCCGCTGGCCGAGCTCATCCAGGCGCACGCGCCGCGTCGCGACGCTCCGGAGATGAACGGCGCGAACCGGCGCCGGCTGCGCCGCCTGTCCCGTGAGTATCTGCGCCCCGGCGTGCACGTGCCCGACATGTACGAGGCGCTGGTGCGCATCCAGCAGCAGCGCACCGAGTGGCAGCGCTACGTCGACGCCGGTGTGACCCCCGAGGTGCCGCTGGGTCTCGGCGACGTCCAGGTCGCCTGGCAGCGCGTCGACGCCGAACTCGGCGAGGTGGACGCCGTGCTCGGCCGCACCGGCGCCGACCGGCTCTCGATCCTCCCCGTGAAGCAGCTCGTGCGCACGCTCGCCGGCCTCGCCGCGGAGTCCGACGTGTTCGACAACCTCAAGGAGCGCGCGACGCTGCGCTCCGAGCTCGCCGCGATGGGCCTCGAACCCCTCCTCCTCGAGCTGTCGGTGCGGCACGTGCCCGAAGAGGATGTGGCCGCCGAACTGGAGTACGCGTGGTGGCAGTCGGCGCTCGAGCTGCTGCTGCGCACCGATCGTGCCGTGCTCGGCGCGAACACCGCCGTCGTCGACCGGCTGGAGCGCGACTTCCGGCTCGTCGACGAGGCCCATGCCGCAGCATCCGGTCCGCTCCTCGCCGCCCATCTCGCCACGCAGTGGCGGATCGGGATCGTCGACCACCGCTCCGAGGCCGACGGGCTGAAGCAGGCGCTGAAGCGCGGCGCCATCACGCCCGCCGAGCTCGCAGCGGTGGCGCCCACGCTCTCGCGCACGGTGGCGCCCGTCTGGCTGGCCTCTCCCTACGAGGTGCCCCGCATCCCCGAGACGGTCGAGTTCGATGTCGTCGTGCTGGCGGATGCGGGGGCCCTGTGTCTCGCCGAGGCCTCGCCGGCGCTGCGCCGCGGGGGTCAGGTGGTGGCGTTCGGTGACCCCGTGACGCAGAAGCCCACGCCGTTCCGCGTCTCGGCAGGCTCCGCGATGTCGGCCGCCGTGCCGCCGCTCTCGACCGACGGCGATGGCGCGCCGGCCGACGACGATGACGACGAGGCGCCGTTCGACGCGACGAGCGTCTTCGAGCGGCTCGCCGAGCTGCTGCCCGTCGAGACGCTCACCCGCAGCTACCGGGCCGGCGGAGAGGATCTCGCGGCGCTCGTGAACGACGCGTTCTACGGCGGCGAGATCGTGTCGCTGCCGTGGGCGGGGTCGTACCTGGGCCGTGGGAGCCTCGCGGTCGACTACGTCGAAGGCGGCCACGGCACCCCCGACCCGATCACCGGGGCCGTCGAGAGCCCCGACTCCGAGGTCGCCCGCGTCGTGACCCTGGTCGTCGAGCACGCCGTCAACCGGGGCACCGAATCGCTCATGGTCGTCACCGCGAGCGTGCGGCACGCCGAGCGCATCCGCGCGGCCGTCGAGGCGGCGTTCGCCGGACGCTCCGACGTGGCCGACTTCGTCTCTCGCGACACCGCGGAGCCGTTCGCGGTGCTGACGCTCGAGGAGTCTGTGGCCGAGAGCCGCGACCGCGTGATCTTCTCGCTGGGCTTCGGCCTCACCAAGCACGGCCGCGTGCTGAGCGACTTCGGCGACCTGTCGTCGCCCGACGGCGAGCGGCTGCTCACGGTCGGCATGACGCGCGCGCGGCGGTCCATGGTCATCGTGTCGTCGATCCGTCCGTCGGCCTTCGACGACGGGCGCCTCGAGTACGGAGCCGCGACGCTGATGTCGATCCTGGGCGGCATCGCCGCCCGATCCCGCGAGGCGCGTCTGGAAGATCTCGCCGATCCGCTCACCCGCGCGCTCGCCCGGGAGCTCCGCCGCGCGGGCCTCTCCGTCGACGTGCACTACCGCGGCCTGCTGCCGCTCGTCGCGCAGTACGACGGCAAGGCGGTCGTGGTCGAGAGCGACCCCGAGACGATCGGCGAGTCGCTGCGCGAGTCGCTGCGGCTGCGCCCGCAGATCCTGCGGCGCCTCGGCTGGCACTACGTGCGCGTGCACTCGTTCGATCTGTATCGCGACCCGGCCGACGTCGCGCAGCGCATCGCCGCGATGCTGGGCGTGCCGCCCGACGCGCCCCGGGTCGACAACGAGACCCAGCCCCTCGATGTCATCGAGTGACCGGCAGCGGATCGAACGCGTCACAGGCTCCCGCCGCGCCAAGCTGACGCCCGCGCCGGGAACCACGGCGGAGCCGATCCCGGCTGACGAGAGGACGGATGCCGCGTCCCCGACCGACCGCAAGGGTCAGGGGAACGCGGCATCCGACTCCGCAGGTCCGAACGACGAGCGTCTGCGGCGCGACGTCCCGCCGCACTACTGAGCGCGAGGCGCGGTGCCCTGCTTCTCCAGGATGTCGCGGATCTGCACCAGGATCTCCTGCTCGGTCGGGAGCTTCGGCTCCTCGTCGGCGGGGGTGATGCCGGCCTTCGCGGCGGCGCGCTCCTTCAGCACGTTCATCGGGTGCACGAAGACGAAGTAGACGACGATCGCGACGGCGAGGAAAGCGATCACTGCGTTGATGAGGTCGTTGATCGGGAAGGTCACCGGACCCCACAGACCCTGCACGGTGATGCCGATCGTGCCGTCCTCAGCCGGCTTCCACACGAGTTCGATGAGCGGGTTGATGATGCTCGCGACGATCGCGTTGACGACGGCCGTGAACGCGGCGCCGATGACGACCGCTACCGCCAGGTCGATGACGTTTCCGCGGAGAATGAACTCCTTGAAGCCCTTGATCACGTGTACCCCCCTGGGTGTCGATCCGCGTCTGGGGCGCCGGAGGATCAGGCTCCGGACGACGCGGGAGAGGCCTTCGCCTCGGTCTTCGATGATGTCGAAGTCGACGAGGACGCGCCACCCGAGGCATCCGCTGCGCCGCCCGATCCCGAGCCCGAGGGCTTCGCGCCCGCGCGGGAATCGGTGCGGTAGAAGCCGGACCCGTTGAAGGTCACGCCGATCGAGCCGTACTCCTTGCGCAGCGCCCCGCCGCACTCCGGGCACTCGGTCAGGGTCGGGTCGGCGAAGGACTGCACGGCGTCGAAGCGGTGACCGCACTGCTTGCAGGCGTAGGCGTAGGTGGGCATGGTTCTCTCGGTTCGGCTGTCAGCGCCGCGTGGGCGCGAGGGTGATGGTGCGTGTGGGGGTGACGACGCCCGTGACGCGCTCGTCGAGTTCGTCGCTCGGCAGCTCGTCCACGAACTCGGAGTCGAAGACGACCGCGTAGACGGGCGGGCAGCGCTCCATCGACCCGAGGGTCTTGTCGTAGAAGCCGCGTCCCCAGCCGAGCCGCATCCCGGTGCGGTCGACGGAGGCGGCGGGGATGACGAGGAGGTCGACGTCGTTGACCGCGATCGGGCCGAGCAGCTCGCCGACGGGCTCGGGGAGTCCGTACATGCCCTCGGCGATGTCGCCCTCGTCGGTGGCGACCGCCCAGTCCAGCAGGCCGTCCGCCCGTGTCACGGGCAGGAGGACACGGATGCCGCGGCTCACGGCATCCGCCACGAAAGAGCGGGTGCCCGGCTCGGCCGTGGTCGACAGGAAGCAGGAGATGGAGCGGGCGCCGTGCTCGGCGACGAGGGAGTCGAGCTGGGCGTGGATGCCCGCCTCGGCAGCCTCCCGCGCCTGCGGCGAGATGAGCTGGCGTCGCTCGCGGAGCTCGGCGCGCAGGGCGCGCTTGGCATCGGCGATGGCGTCGGACATGGTGTCGATTGTACGGCGCGCAGTATCGCACACCGTCCGTTCGGGCGAGAGGGCCTCGTCGTCGCACCTAGACTCTCACCATGGCGAACACCTCCATCAAGGCAGTCATCCCCGCTGCGGGCCTCGGCACCCGCTTCCTCCCCGCGACGAAGGCGATGCCGAAAGAGATGCTTCCCGTCGTCGACAAGCCGGCGATCCAGTACGTCGTCGAAGAGGCGGCGCAGGCGGGCATCGACGACATCCTGGTGATCATCGGGCGCAACAAGAACGCGATCTCGAACCACTTCGACTCGGTTCCCGAGCTCGAGGAGAAGCTGAAGGACAAGGGCGACACCGACCGCCTGCATCGCGTGCTGGAGTCGAGCGATCTCGCCGACATCCACTTCGTGCGCCAGGGCGAGCCCAAGGGCCTGGGGCACGCGGTGCTGCGGGCGAAGGCCCACGTCGGCGGCTCGTCGTTCGCCGTCATGCTCGGTGACGACCTCATCGACGAGCGCGACGAGCTGCTCACCACCATGATCGAGGAGCACGAGCGCACCGGAGCGGCGATCATCGCCCTCATGGAGGTCGACCCCGAGCAGATCCACCTGTACGGCGTCGCATCGGTGGAGTCGACCGACGGCAACGGCGTCGTCAAGGTCAACGGTCTCGTCGAGAAGCCCAAGGCGGAGGACGCGCCGTCGAACCTGGCCGTGATCGGCCGTTACGTGCTGTCGCCGAACGTGTTCGAGATCCTCGAGCGCACGGAGCCCGGCAAGGGGGGCGAGATCCAGCTCACCGACGCGCTCCAGGAGCTCGCGAGCGACCCCGATGGCCCCGGCGTCTACGGCGTGGTTTTCCGTGGCCGCCGCTACGACACCGGCGATAGGGTGGATTACATCAAGGCCATCGTGCAGTTGGCGGCCGATCGCGAAGATCTCGGTCCCGCACTGCGTCCCTGGTTCAAGGATTTCGCGGCGAACCTCTGACGCCGCCCGTTCGAGGGGGTCTCGTGGATCTGTCGGCTCCCCGCAGGCACGGGTCGGTGGCGATCCGCCTCGTCCGCCAGCGCGACGCGCGCGTGCTGCAGAACGAGCTGCTGTCGAACCGCGGCTGGCTGCGCCCCTGGGAGGCGACCAGTCCTGACGGGCCGGTGTCGTTCGACATGCGCGTCGGCATCCGCCGGCTGCTGCAGCAGTACCGCGACGGCGCGGGCGTGCCGTTCGTGATGGAGTCCGACGGTGAGGTCGCGGGGCAGCTGAACGTCTGGGGGGTGGCCCGTGGCTCGCTCGCGTCCGCGACGATCGGGTACTGGGTGAGCGAGCGGTTCGCGGGGCGGGGCATCACTCCGACGGCGGTGGCCCTCGCGACCGACATCTGCTTCTCGGAACTGCGGCTGCACCGCATGGAGATCTGCATCCGTCCCGAGAACCGGGCCAGCCTGCGCGTGGTCGAGAAGCTCGGCTTCCGCTACGAGGGGCTGCGCCGCCGCTTCATCCACATCGACGGCGACTGGCGCGACCACTACGCGTTCGCCCTGGTCCGTGAGGACGTCCCCGAGGGCGTGCTCCAGCGCTGGGTGTCGGGTCGTGTGCCGCAGGACGCGGCCACGGTTCCGCCCGCGGACCGGCTGCACGCATAAGTCGTCCGGTTGCCGGTTTCCAGGCCCGCCGGTCGGCCGCCGCGCATCACCGTGCCTGACCACGCGAGAAATCCGTCTTGCGTGACACGCGCGCGGATGTTCGGGACACCGCCGTCCGGTCGCTTACCGTGGTGACCATGGGCGGGCAGGTGTGGGGTGGGGGAGTCATCGTTCTCGTCGCGGTCGCCCTCTGGCTGGTGTATCTGCTGCCCTCGTGGCACAGTCGTCGCCAGTTCGACGCCGCTGAACGCAACGCCGTCCGCCTCAACCAGGCTCTCCGCGTGCTCGCCGAGACGAGCGAGACACCCGAAGAGGTGCGGCTCGAGCTCAACGCCCGCACCGCCGCCGCGCAGCAGAAGCTCGCGAAGCGGGCCCTGGCCGAGCGCGAGCATGCGGCTCTCGAGGGTGCCCGCGTCGATCTCGAGATCGCCCGGGGCGAGCGCGAGGCCGCCGAGGCCGCCGCGCGCGCCGATCTCGAGCGGGCGCGAGCCGAACGTGCGCAGGCTGCGGCAGCTGCACGTTCCGACCTCGCCTCGGTCCGTTCCCTCCCGGCGGCGCGTCGCGCGCGCGCACGGCGCCGGTTCCGACTCGCAGCGACGCTCGCGGGCGTCGTCGGCCTCGGGATCGCCGTGTGGGGCGTGTTCGAGACGATCACCTTCGGCGCGCAGACACTGATGTGGGCCGGAGCCGGCCTGGCGGCAGCATCCGGTCTGATCCTTCACCGTCTCTCCCGCGTCGCCGAGCGCGCCGTGTCGCGGGCGACGGATGCCGCGCCCCGCCGCACCGCGGAATTGCAGGACGTCGCCCTCGAGCGCGAGCAGCGCGAGTGGGCGCCGCGCGATCTTCCCCGTCCTCTCACGGCGTCGGCAGGCTCGCGGGCGGCCGCGGTGCTGGATGGCGAAGCCGCCCGGGCAGCGCTGCGTCAGGCCGCCCTCGAAGAGGCCATGGCGGCCCGTGCCGCGGCGCAGCAGCCACCCTCGATCGACGTCGCGCGGACCGCGCGGACGGCCTCCGTCGAGTCCGAGTACACCCGCATGGGGTACGTCGACGACGTCGAGATCGAGGCGCACGTGCGGCAGCTGCTGACCCGCCGTGCGGTCGGCGAATAGGGGCCCCGCGGGGGCTCTGCCGATTCGGAGCGACTCTCGAACCGTGATAGTGTTTTCGAGGTTCACGGGCCTGTAGCGCAGTTGGTAGCGCGCCTCGTTCGCATCGAGGAGGTCAGGGGTTCGATTCCCCTCAGGTCCACCGAAAGAAGGCCCCCACAGTGTGGGGGCCTTCGGCTTTTCCCTCCACTGCGGGCAGCGTGCGCGCCGAGTCGTTCGGCGACCAGAGTCCTGTTGCGACAGCCGCGAGACGTGCGCCAAGGTGGGACAGGCGCCCGCCGGGGGAAGGCGGCGTCCGCTGCTCGATCGATGGGGGCCATGCCGTGCCGGAATCCGCTGCTCGCCCGACCGTGCTCGCCCCCTCGCTCGTGGTCGCGCTGACCGCGGGGCTGGCCGCGTGCGGGAGCCCGGAGCCCGACGCCGCCCCCTCGGCGACGACCGAGCCGGGCGCCCTGGCTGTCGTCGAGGACGGGCTCGGCGACGACGTCGGCGACGCGCTCGGCGCGGCCGCCACAGAGGCGTTCGCCGGTGTCAGCGCTCCGGGCGCCGTCATGGCGATCCGCACCGCCGAGGGCACGTGGGCGGCGACGATCGGCTACCAGGACTGGGACGAGACGATCCCGATGACCGCCGACGTCAACCAGCGGGTCGGCAGCGTCACCAAGACCTTCACGATCACCGCGTTGCTGCAGCTCGCCGAGCGGGGAGAGCTCTCGCTCGAGGACCCCATCGAGATGTACATCCCCGGCATGCCCAACGGCGACGCGACGTTGTACGACCTCGCCTCCATGCGCAGCGGCATCCCGTCGTACACCTTCGACCCGTCGTTCCAAGACACGCTGTTCAGCGACCCGAACCACGTGTGGACGCCGCAGGAGCTGGTCGACCTGGTCAAGGGGGCCGAGCCGATGTACCCGCCGGGGTCGATGACGTTCTACTCGAACACGAACACCGTGCTCCTGGGCATGGTCATCGAGCAGGTCACCGGCGCGCCCATCCAGGACGTCATGCGCGAGCAGATCACCGAGCCGCTCGGGCTGTCGGCCACCTTCTTCCCGACGGACGCCTCGTTCCCCGACCCGCACGCACACGGGTACACGACCCAGGGGACCGACGACGACCTGCCGGTCGAGGCCACGGACTGGAACCCGTCGTGGGGCTGGTCGGCGGGCGCGATGATCTCCGACCTCGACGACCTCCTGACGTGGGGCGAGGCACTGGCCACGGGGGAGGGCATCCTGTCGCCGCAGTGGCAGGCGACGCGCCTCGACTCGTTCGACTTCGACATCCCGGTCTACCTCGCGCCCGACGAGGACGCCCCGCAGTCCGAGGCGCGGGCTTACGGGCTCGGGCTCGGACTCGCGCTCGGCTGGTACGGCCACACCGGCGAGCTGATGGGATACCACACCGTCGTGCAGCACCACGTCGAGTCGGGGACCACGCTGATCGTCATGGTCGACAGCGACATCAAGTCAGGCGAGTGCCCGGCTGAGGCGCCGACCACGCCCGGGGGCCGCACGGCCGGCCCCTGCGAGGACCCGGCCGTCCACATCGCCAACGCGCTCGCCGACGCCGCGGGCCACCCGCTGGTCGAGTCCGGCAGCTGAAGCCGGCACGGCGCCGGCGGGGGGACCGCCGACGCCGTCACCGCCGATTCTCGAGGCCCGGGAGCCTCAGTCGGGAGTGGCTTCGGCAGCGGCGCGCGCGGCGGCCGGGAGGGCCTCGACGATGCGCGACACGGCGGTGTCGTCGTGCGCGGCGGACACGAACCAGGCCTCGAACACCGACGGCGGCAGCGAGACGCCCTGCGCGAGCATCGCGCGGAAGAACGGCGGGTAGCGGAACGCCTCCTGCGCCTTCACCGTCTCGTAGTCCGTCGGCGCCTCCGCCGCGAACTGGATCGAGAACAGGCTGCCCGAGCGCTGCACGACGTGCGTGACACCGGCTTCGGACAGGGCGGATGCTGCGGCATCGGCGATGGTCGCCGCCGCGCCGTCGATGCGGGCATACGCGGCGTCGTCGAGGTGGTCGAGCGTCGTGCGCCCCGCCGCGACGGCGAGCGGGTTCCCGCTCAGCGTGCCGGCCTGGTACACGGGTCCGAGCGGCGCGAGCAGCTCCATGAGCGCGGCGGAGCCGCCGAGCGCGGCGAGCGGGAGCCCGCCGCCCACGACCTTGCCGAACGTGATGAGGTCGGGCGAGAACGGCACCGGGTCGATGCCGTACCACCCGGCGGGACCGACGCGGAAGCCGGTGAGCACCTCGTCGAGGATCAGCAGCGCCCCGTGCGCGTGTGCGATCTCCGCGAGCGCGGCGTTGAAGCCGTGCGCGGGCGGGACGATGCCCATGTTCGCGGGCGCCGCCTCCACGATGACGGCGGCGATGTCGTCGCCGCGCGCCTCGAATACCTCGCGCACGGCGTCGAGGTCGTTGTACGCGATGACCAGCGTCTGCGCGGCGATCGGGGCGGGAACGCCCGCGGAGCCCGGCATCGCGAGCGTGGCGACTCCCGACCCCGCCTCGGCGAGCAGGCCGTCGGAGTGCCCGTGGTAGTGCCCGGCGAACTTCACGATGAGGTCGCGCCCGGTCGCGCCGCGCGCGAGCCGGATCGCGGTCATCGTCGCCTCGGTGCCCGTGGAGACGAGGCGCACCCGCTCCACCGGGGGCGTTCCGACGGGATCGACGACCGAGGAGGGGCGCGAAACGCGAGCGGCGATCAGCTCCGCCAGCTCCGTCTCGCCCGGCGTGCTCGCACCGAAGCCGAGGCCGTGGGCCGCGGCATCCTGAACCGCCTTCACGACCGCGGGGTGGGCGTGCCCGAGGATCGCGGGACCCCACGAGCCGACGAGGTCGACGTACTCGCGCCCCTCGACGTCGGTCACGTACGGGCCGGACGCCGACACGAAGAAGCGCGGCGTCTCGTGGACCGAGCCGAAGGCGCGCACCGGCGAGTTCACGCCGCCCGGCATGGCGCCGCGGGCGCGGGCGAATTCCTGTGCGTTCGTCGTCATCGGATCCACTCCGCAAGCTCCAGGGCCCAGTAGGTCAGCACGGCGTCGGCGCCGGCGCGGCGGATGCCGATCACCGACTCCTCGATCGCGCGGCGGCGGTCGATCCACCCGTGGGCGGCTGCCGCCTCGATCATGGCGTACTCGCCCGACACCTGGTAGGCCCAGACGGGGACGGGGCTGGTCGCCGCGGCGTCCGCCAGCACGTCGAGGTAGCTCATCGCGGGCTTGACCATCACGATGTCGGCGCCCTCCGCGATGTCGAGGTCGAGCTCGCGGGCGCCTTCGCGGCGGTTCGCCGGGTCCTGCTGGTAGGTGCGGCGGTCGCCCTCGAGTGAGGACTGCACGGCCTCGCGGAACGGTCCGTAGAACGCCGAAGCATACTTCGCCGCGTAGGCGAGGATCGGGGTGCTGCCGTAGCCGGCGTCGTCGAGCGCGTCGCGCACGGCGGCGACCTGGCCGTCCATCATGCCCGACAGCCCCAGCAGCTGCGAGCCCGCCTCTGCCTGGGCCACACCCATGTCGCGGTAGCGCTCCAGGGTCTCGTCGTTGTCGACGTACCCCTTCGCGTCGAGCACGCCGCAGTGACCGTGGTCGGTGAACTCGTCGAGGCACAGGTCGGTCTGCACGACGAGCGCGTCGCCCGCCTCGGCGACGGCGATGCGCGTCGCGACGTTGAGGATGCCGTCAGGATCCGTCGCGCCGGAGCCCACAGCGTCCTTGTGCTCGGGCACGCCGAACAGCATGATGCCGCCGATGCCGGCGGCCGCGGCATCCGCCACCACACGCTTGAGGCTCTCGGTCGAGTGCTGCACGACACCTGGCATGGACGAGATCGGCACCGGCTCGCTCGCGCCCTCGCGGACGAAGAGCGGCAGGATCAGCTCGGCCGGGTGCAGGCGCGTCTCGGCGACGAGGCGACGCATCGCGGGCGTCGCGCGCAGCCGCCGGGGCCGGTCCGCTGGTGCGTAACTCATGGGCGTTCTCCCGTCAGGCCGGCGGCGCCGGCATCGAGCAGTTCACGGGCGACGGATGCGGCGACCTCGCGCGACGGATCGCCCTCGTCTTCGGGCCACACGGTGGCATGCGACGAGGTGAGGGTCGTCGTGCCGTCGAGGCTGTACACGCTCGCCGAGAGCAGGAGCAGCCCGGCGTCGACGACGGCGCGCGCGCCGACCGGCGCGGAGCAGCCGGCCTCGAGGAGGGCGAGCACTTCGCGCTCGGCCTCGACCGCTGCGCGGGTCTCGGCGTGGTCGAGCCGGTCGACGAGGTGCTCCTCGCCGCGGCGCACCTCGACCGCGAGTGCGCCCTGGCCGGGGGCCGTCGGCCAGCGGTCCGCGTCGAGGAACTCGGTCACGACGTCGGTGCGGCCGATGCGCGTGAGGCCGGCGGCGGCCAGGATGACGGCATCCAGCTCTCCGCTGGTCACCTTGCCGAGGCGCGTGTCGACGTTGCCCCGGATGTCGACGACCTCGAGGTCGGGGCGACGGGAGCGCAGCTGCGCCATACGGCGAGGGGAGCCGGTGCCGACGCGCGCGCCGGCCGGAAGCTCGTCGAGGGTGAGGCCGTCGCGGGCGATGAGCGCGTCGCGCGGGTCCTCGCGCGCGGGCGTGGCGGCGACGACGAGGTGCTCGTGGGGAGCGGTCGGAAGGTCCTTGAGCGAGTGGACGATGACGTCGCATTCGCCGGCGAGCAGTGCGTCGCGAAGCGCCCCGGTGAAGAGCCCGGTGCCGCCGGCGCGCGACAGCGGCTCGTTGGAGCGGTCGCCGTCGGTGGTGATCGTGACGAGCTCGGTCGTGACGCCGTACGCGTCGGCGAGATCGTCGGCGACCATGCCGGTCTGTGTCAGCGCGAGCGTGCTGCCGCGTGTGCCGATGCGCAGCGTGGTCACGCCAGCACCTCGGCGATCTCGTCGAGACCGATGCGGCGTCCGGTGTAGAACGGCACTTCCTCGCGCACGTGGCGACGCGCCTCGGTCTGTCGAAGATCACGCATGAGGTCCACGAGCTCGACGAGTTCGGGCGCCTCGAGGGCGAGGATCCACTCGTAGTCGCCGAGCGCGAACGACGCGACGGTGTTGCTCAGCACGCTGCGGTGCGCGGCGCCCTTGCGACCGTGGTCGGCGAGCATCTGGCGGCGCTCGTCGTCGGGGAGGATGTACCAGTCGTACGACCGCACGAACGGGTAGACCGTGAGCCACGCCTCGGGATCCTTGTCGCGCATGAACGCGGGCAGGTGGCTGGCGGTGAACTCCGCGTCGCGGTGCACGCCCATGGCGTTCCAGACCGGCACGAGCGATGAAAGCGGCTCGGCGCGGCGGAGCGTACGCAGTGCCGACTGCAGCACCTCGGGCGCGATGCCCACGCCGGTGAGCCAGATCATGAGGTCGGCGTCGGCGCGCAGGCCCGACACGTCGTAGAACCCGCGGACGGTGACTCCGGATGCCTCGACCTCGGCGACCGCCGCGGTCAGATCGCCGGCGGGGGCGGGCGCAGCGGCGTCGCGGCGGAAGACGGCCCACAGGGTGTAGCCGAGGGTTTCAGTGGGGGAGTTCGCCGCGGGTTCGGTCATGCGTCCATCTTTCCATCCCTGACACGGGCGGTTCCCGGGAGCGCCGTGTCAATCCGCCCCGCCCGCAGGCCGGGGCCCATCCGCCGCGCCCGCAGGCCGGGGCCCATCCGCCGCCGCTCCCCCGCGAAGTCCGGACTTCGCAGGGTTCGGCGTCGGGGGGCCCGCGTTGTCCGGACCGT
This sequence comes from Microbacterium sp. Soil_C_42, assembly GCF_057656735.1. Taxonomy (NCBI): domain Bacteria; kingdom Bacillati; phylum Actinomycetota; class Actinomycetes; order Micrococcales; family Microbacteriaceae; genus Microbacterium; species Microbacterium sp. Soil_C_42. Next base: position 213,126 of record NZ_JBDGJU010000001.1, on the reverse strand, counting down.
GCGGGTGGGTCCCCGGCGTGCTCCTCCTGCGAAGTCCGGACTTCACGGGGTCGGGGCCCGGTGGGGATGCGAAGTCCGGACCGAGCGAGGTGGGGCCCGGAGAGGATGCGAAGTCCGGACTTCGCAGGGTCGGGGGCCGGAGGGGACGCGAAGTCCGGACCGCGCGAGTTCAGCGGGAACGCCGGTCAGCGCGCCAGCAGCTCCGTCGCCGTGCGCTCCGCGTGGGCGACGATGCCGGCGAGGCCGGATCCCGCCACGGTCTCGCCGACGACGACCATGTCGGAGGGGACGGATGCTGCGGCCGGCCGAACCCAGAACACCTGGGCCACGTCGACCAGGACCGGCAGGCGCACGCCCAGCAGCGTCTCCGCGTCGGCACGTGCGGCGGCGACAGGGTCGGCGGGCGTTTCGTCGTAGGAGAGCCGCACGACGTGCCTCCCGGCGGCGGTCTCGCGGAGCCACTCCCACTTGGCCGTGGCGTGCGTGAGGGCGCGGGCGCCCACCGGTGCTCCGGCGGCGACGAGCAGTCCGGTGCCGCGGGGTGCGGCATCCAACTCGTCCTGCTCCACCACGAGCGTCACGAGGTCGATGCGACGACCCGGTGCGGCAGGGGCGGCCACGCCCGGGGCGGCCACGACCACGGTGCCATCGAGAGCGCCGAGGTGGCCGACCCGCGTTCCGAGGCGGATGTCGCCCCCGCGCCGCGCGAGGTCGTCGGCGAGGGCGGGGACGAGCCGGTTGATGCCGCCGCGGATCCCCGCGACCGCCGCGCCCGGGGGAGCGGCAGCACGCAGCCGCGCGACGGCTCCGCCGAGCGAACCCGCATTCGCGACGGCGTCAGCGAGCCCGGGGTGGGCGCGTGCGACCGGGAGTTCGTCGGGGTGCTGAGAGTGCACGCCGTGCACGACGGGTGCGACGAGCCGATCGAGCAGCTCGGCGCCGAGGCGCTCCCGCACGAGCGGGCCGAGCATCGCGGGCACCTCGCCGACCGGCCGCGCGTCGAGCGCGACGGCCCGCTCCGCAGCCGCGAGTCCGACCACGCGCACGACGTCGTCGGCGAGGGGGTCCGCCGGAATGCCGAGCAGTGCGGTCGCGGGCAGGGGGACGGCGTCGCCCGTGACGGGCTGCAGCCACGCCGGTGCCGGAACGGGAGCGACGATGTCGCCGGCGAGGCCCAGCTCCACGAGCAGTGCCTGGACCGCGCCGCCGCGGACCGCGAAGCTCTCGGCCCCGGCGTCGAGTGCGAGTCCTCCGACCTCGTGTCGCGTGACCGTGCCGCCGAGGTGATCGGATGCCTCCCACACCCTCACCGAGGCACCCGCGGCAGCCAGGCGGCGGGCGACGACGAGTCCGGCGACGCCGCCGCCGACGACGCTGAAGTCAGCCATTCTCGTGGACGAACTCCACGATGCGCGTGAGCACGGTCGGGTCGGTGTCGGGCGGGACGCCGTGCCCGAGGTTCACGACATGCGCCCGGGCGGCGCGGCCGCGCTCGAGCACGTCGAGGATGTGCGCCTCGAGCACCGGCCACGGCGCGCGCAGCAGCGCCGGGTCGATGTTGCCCTGCACCGAGACGCCGGGGCCGAGCCGGCGCACGGCCTCGTCGAGCGGCAGACGCCAGTCGACGCCCACGGTGTCGACGCCGACGTCGCGCATCGCGGCGAGCAGTTCGCCGGTGCCGACGCCGAAGTGCACCAGGGGCACGTCGAGGTGTCGCACGGCGTCGAGGGCCAGAGCGGAGAACGGCGCGACGTGCTGCGTGTAGTCGGCGAGGCTGAGCGAGCCCGCCCACGAGTCGAAGAGCTGCCCGGCCGAGGCCCCCGCCTCGATCTGCGCGGCGAGGAACTGCCCGGTGATCCCGGCGCACCACGTCAGCAGCGCCGCCCAGGTGTCGGGGTCGGAGTGCATGAGCGCGCGCGTCTTCAGCTGCTCCTTCGACGGGCCGCCCTCGACGAGGTACGACGCGAGCGTGTACGGAGCGCCCGCGAAGCCGATGAGCGGCGTCGTGCCGAGTTCTGCGACGGTGAGCGCGACCGCATCGCGGATCGGGGCGAGCGCCGCAGGGTCGAGCGGAGGGAGGGACGCGACATCCGACGCCGTCCGCACCGGGTTCTCCAGCACCGGTCCGCGACCCGCGACGATGCGCACGTCGACGCCCGACAGGCGCACCGGGATCACGATGTCGCTGAAGAAGATGCCCGCGTCGACGCCGTGCCGACGCACCGGCTGGAGCGTGATCTCGCTGGCCAGCTCGGGATTCAGGCAGGCGTCGAGCATGTCGGTGCCCACCCGCAGCTCGCGGTACTCGGGCAGCGAGCGACCCGCCTGGCGCATGAACCACACCGGCGTCCGCGGCGGACGATCACCTCGATACGCGCGTATCAGCGCAGGGGGATCGTTTCTCTGAAGGACGGAAGGGTGAGAGTCATGCAACGACACACGTTAAGATTAGGTCTGTGCTCCTCTGTCTGACCGCGAACCATCGGAACGCGAGCCTCGACATCCTGGAGCGTCTCTCTGTGGGAGCGCCCACGGCGACGCGCGCTCTCGTCGAGGACGAGTTCTTCGTCTCGGGCGCCGTCGTGCTCGCGACGTGCAACCGGTTCGAGGCGTATCTCGACATCGACGAGCCGCTCACGGGCGGCGAGGCGGTCGCGGCCGAGTCCGTCATCGAGGCGATGGCCGACGCATCCGGCGTCCCCGTCGATCTGCTGCGCGCGTCGGTCGCGGTCCATCAGGGGGCGGATGCTGCGGCCCACCTCTTCGCCGTCACCAGCGGCCTCGAATCGATGTCGGTCGGCGAAGACGAGATCTCGGGTCAGGTGCGTCGCGCCCTCGACGCCGCCCGCGCCGACGGCATGACATCGAGCGAGCTGGAGCGCCTGTTCCAGAAGGCCACCCACACCAGCCGCGGCGTGCGCAACCGCACCCAGCTGCGCGGAGCGCACCGTTCGCTCGTGCGCCTCGCCCTCGAACTGGCGTCGAGCCGCGTCGCCGAGTGGGCCGCTGCGAAGATCGTGGTCGTGGGCACCGGAAAGTACGCCGTCCGCACGGTCGAGGCGCTGCGCGCCCGCGGTGCCGGCGACATCCACGTCTTCTCCCCGTCGGGCCGCGCCGAGGCGTTCGCCGCGCAGCACGGGCTGATCCCCGTGGCGGATTTCGCGGCCGCCGTCGCCGAGGCCGACGTCGTCATCACCTGCACGGCGGACGCCGTCGTGCATGCGGACGCGTTCACCCCCGGACGACGCGTGCTCGTGATCGACCTCGGGCTCCCGCGCAACGTCGATCCGGCCGTCGGCGCGGTCGAGGCGGTCGAACTGCTCGACCTCGAGACCATCCGCCTGCACGCGCCGCTCGCCGAGTTCAGCGCGCACGCCGACGCGCGCGCGATCGTGGGCGACGCCGCCACCGAGTTCCACGCCGACCGCGAGGCCGGCCCGGCGATCACGGCTCTCCGCGGCGACGTGCTGCGGATCGTCGACGCCGAGATCGCCCGTGCGCGCTCGCGCGGCGCGGGCGACGACGTCGAGGCGGCGCTGCGCCACCTGGCGGGCGTGCTGCTGCATCAGCCGTCGGTGCGCATCCGCGAGCTGGCCGTCGAAGGCCGCATCGACGAGGCGCGTGCCGCCCTCGAACTGCTGCACGGCCTGTCGGTCGAGGCGCCCGGCGCCGCAGACGACGACCTCTGGGCCTCCGCGTAAGGGCGTCATTCGACCACGCGCCGCCCATCAGTCCGGGGCGTTTCGTCTCGCTCGTTCCTCGCTCGCTCAACGACCGGTGGTCAGGGGCGGTGCCGTTGCCCCGCCGGAAGACGAAACGCCTCGAGTGTTCGGGGTACTCAGGCGAGCTCGTGCAGGAGGAACGCGCCGAGGAAGCCGATCGTCGCCCACAGGCCGGTGAGCGCGTGCTGTTCGTCGAACGCCTCCGGGATCATCGTGTTGCAGACCATCGCGAGCAGGCCGCCCGCGGCGATCGTGGTGATGAGCGCGATCAGGTCCGGCGACGCCGACTGGAACGCGACGTAGCCCAGCACTGAGGCGACGACCGTGATCAGCGCGATCCCGCTCCACAGCAGGGCGATGTACCGCCCGCTCGAGCCGCCGCGCTTGAGGGCGGCGGTCGAGCCGAGTCCCTCGGGGAAGTTGCTGATCGCGATGGCCGCGACGATGGGGATGCTGATCCCGCCCTGCAGCACCGACAGACCCATGACGATGGACTCCGGGATGCCGTCGATCAGCGCGCCGACCGCGATCACCAGACCCGCCCCGCTCACCGCCTGTGCTCCGGCGCGGCGGGCGACGATGCTCGCGGAGAGCGCGTCTGCGCCGGAGTACTCGGTCACCGAGGAGGCATCGAGCGGAGGCGGACCGGTGACCGCCCGCTTGCTGCGTCGAGAGATCAGCTGGTCCGCCACGATGTAGAGGATCGCGCCGCCCAGGAACCCGACGGTCGTCGGCACGAGACCGCCGTCTTCCGCGGCTTCCTCCACGAGCTCGAACGCCAGCGTCGAGATGAGCACGCCCGCGCCGACGGCCATGATCCCGGCGACGATGCGCTGCGGGATGTCGACGTACCACGCGACCGCGGCTCCGACGAGCAGCGTGCCGCCGCCGATGAGTCCGCTCAGCGCGGCGAGCCAGAGTCCGTCCATGGCGCCAAACTAGTGGCCTGTCGCACGGATGCCGCGGCGAAACGCGTTCGCCGCGGCATCCGTGCGACCAGGCGGAGCTCAGACCGGGGCGGCCTCGCGGGCGCGCAGTTCCTTGCGGAGGATCTTGCCAGAGGTGGACTTCGGGATCGCCGCGATGAACTCGACGCGGCGCACCTTCTTGTGCGGCGCGACCTGCTCCGCGACGAACGACATGACCTCGTCTTCGGTGAGCCCGGAGTCGGGGGCGGCGACGATGAAGGCCTTGGGGATCTCCTGCTTGTCGTCGTCGAGCACGCCGATGACCGCGGCATCCATCACCTTCGGATGGCCGAGCAGAAGCGCCTCGAGCTCTGCGGGAGCGATCTGGTAGCCCTTGTACTTGATGAGCTCCTTGACCCGGTCGACGATCGAGAAGTAGCCGCCCTCGTGATAGACGGCGATGTCGCCGGTGTGGAGGAATCCGTCCGCATCGAGCGTCTCGGACGTCGCCTGCGGCTGGTTGAGGTAGCCGAGCATGACGTTGGGTCCCTTGACCCAGAGCTCGCCCGCCTTCGTGACGCCGTCCGCGCCGAGCTCGGTGATCTCCTCGCCCGTCTCGGTGTCGATGAGCTTGTTGAGCGTGTTGGGCAGCATCACGCCGACCGAGCTCACCGGGATGTCGTCGCGGTCCACCGGCATCGCGTGCGAGACAGGGCTCAGCTCGCTCATGCCGTATCCCTGCATCATGCGCGCGTTGATGCGGCGCCCCGCCGTCTCGGCGGTCTCGCCGTCGAGCGGAGCCGCTCCCGAGAACACCGTGCGGACGCTCGAGATGTCGAACTGGTCGACGATCGGGTGCTTGGCCAGCGCGACCGCGATCGGTGGCGCGATGTACAGGTACGTGCACTGGAACTTCTGGATGTTCGTGAGGAACTCGACGAGGTCGAACTTCGGCATCGTCACGAGGCTCGCGCGCTGACGCAGCGCGAGGTTGAGCAGCACCGTCATGCCGTAGATGTGGAAGAAGGGCAGCACCGCCAGCACGCGGTCGGTCTCGGCGAGGTCGAGCGCGACACGGCACTGTGCGACGTTCGCGACGAGGTTGCGGTGCGTGAGCATCACGCCCTTGGGGATGCCGGTCGTGCCCGATGAGTAGGGCAGCACCGCGACGTGCGTCGCCGGGTCGAACGAGACGTCGGGTGCGGGCGCGCCCTCGGTGAGCAGCTGCCGGAGGTTCGGGTGGCCTGAAGCGCCATCGAGCACGATGACGCGTTCGTGGGGGATGCCGACGGCCTCGGCGGCGGCCTGGGCCTGGGGGAGGAGCGGGCTCACGGTGACGAGCCAGGTGGCCCCGGCATCGCGCAGCTGCTTCTCGATCTCGCCTGCCGTGTAGAGCGAGTTGACGGTGGTCACGGTGGCTCCCGCGCGCAGGATGCCGTGGAACACCGTCGCGAAGGCGGGAACGTTCGGGCAGAGCAGGCCCAGCACGGTCCCGACGCCGACGCCGCGAGCGGCGAGCGCGCCCGCGAACAGGTCGATCTGCGCACGCAGCGCGCCGTACGTGGTCTCGGCCCCCGTCGCGGGATCGATGAGCGCGACGCGCCCCAGCTCCTCGTCGGTCAGGCTCGCGAAGAGGTAGTCGTAGACGTCGAGTTCGGGAATCTCGATATCGGCTTCGGGACTGGTGAACACCGGATCTCCTTCGATCGGGCGGCATGACGGTCGTCGTCGGCGGGCCCAGGCCCGGCCGTGCGACCATCATGCCATCCGCATCGAGGATTGTGGAACGCGATTCCGCAATCGGTGGGACGCAGTCTCAAGCCTGCCGCGCCCGGCCATGCCGTCCGTTGGCCGGGCGCGTGCCGGTTCAGTGCGCGAGTGCGGGCTGGCGGCCTCCGGCGGCCAGGCGCTCCGCGGCGAGCCCCTCGGCGGCCTCGAGCGGCGTGACGCCGCGCGAAGAGGCCTCGTCGAAGATGCGGCGGACGGTGTCGCCGATCTGGCCCACGCGCTCCATGATCTCGGTGCGCGTGCCGAGGTGCTTCGCCTCGAGGTCGAGGTAGATCACGCCGCCCGCGTTGACGACGAAGTCGGGGGCGTACAGGATGCCGCGACCGGCGAGGCGGGCCGCGCCACTGTGGTCGGCGAGGGGGTTGTTCGCGGGGCCGCACACGGCCTTCGCGTCGAGGGCGTCGATGACCTCGTCGGTGAGGAGTCCGCCGATGCCGGCCGGCACGAACACGTCAGCGGGGACGAGGTGCTCCTCGCCCGGCGCGATCCACTCGGCACCGAGTTCGGTGGCGAGGTCGCGCTTGGCGGGGTTCACATCGGTCACGGTGAGGCGCGCGCCCTCGGCCGAGAGGCGCACCGCGAGACGGCTGCCGACCTGGCCGAGGCCGGAGATCGTGATGCGGCGTCCCTCGACGTCGGCGGTGCCGGCGACGCGCTCGAGCGTCGCGCGCAGCGACTCGTACACGCCGAGGCTCGTGGGGCCGGCGGGCTCGCCCGAGCCGCCCACGGCGTCGGGCAGGCCCACGACGTGCTCCGTGCGCTCGCTGACGACGAGCATGTCCTCGGTCGTCGAGCCGACGTCCTCGGCGGTGCGGTAGAGGCCGTGCAGCGACTCGACCGCGTCGCCGAGGTCGAGGAACGCGGCGCGGCGCCGGTCGGTGTCGAGCGTGGTGCCGGGAGGCAGGGCGATGACGGACTTGCCGCCGCCGGCGTCGAGGCCGGCCGCGGCGTTCTTGAGGGTCATGGCGGCCGACAGGCGCAGCGCGTCGCCGAGGGCGTCGCTCCAGTGCGGGTACGTCCACAGGCGCGCGCCGCCGAGAGCGGAGCCGAGCACGGACGAGTGCAGCGCGACGGCGATGAACAGGCCGCTGCGGCGGCCGGTGATCACCTCCACCCGCTCGTGTGCGAAATCGGGCAGGGGCAGGGTGTGCGTCATCGCGGTTCTTCCTTCGGCGGGCCTCGTGGGCAGTGCGCTGCGGACGCCGCGGCGTTGCGGCATCCGTTCTCATTGCACACCGGTTCTGCGAATTGTTCAACCGTGTCGACGGCGAGTGGGCACATTGCGTGATCTTCGGTGTGAGCTCTGCGCACGCCTCATCAGTGTGTGCGCCGTCGATAGCATCGACGAATGCCAGACGCCTACACCCACGGCCACCACGAGAGCGTTCTGCGGTCGCACCGCTGGCGCACTGTCGAGAACTCCGCGGCATATCTGCTGCCCCACCTCGGGCCGGGCGTCTCGGTCCTCGATGTGGGCAGCGGTCCCGGCACGATCACCGCGGACCTCGCGGCCCGCGTCGCACCCGCTCGGGTGGTCGGGACGGATGCCTCGGCCGGCGTCGTCGCCCAGGCCGCGGCCGACCACGCGGCGCCGAACCTGTCGTTCGAGGTGGGCGACGCGTACGCGCTGCCGTTCGACGACGGCGGCTTCGACGTCGTGCACGCGCACCAGGTGCTGCAGCACGTGGATCGACCGGTCGACATGCTGCGGGAGCTCGGGCGCGTCGCCGGCCCCGACGGCGTGGTCGCCGCGCGCGACGTCGACTACGAAGGCGTGATCTGGTACCCGCTGATCCCCGCGCTCGACGAGTGGCTGGCGCTGTACCTGGCGACGCACCGCAGCGTCGCGGGCGAGCCGGCGGCCGGACGCCGGCTGAAGGCGTGGGCGCAGGAGGCCGGTCTCGCCGACATCCGTGCCACGGCCTCGCTGTGGCTCTTCGAGGACGAGGCCGACCGCGCGTGGTGGGGCGGGATGTGGGCGGACCGCGTGCTGCAGTCGGCGTTCGCCGAGTCGGCGCGCGCGAGCGGCGCCGACGACGCGCTGCTGCAGCGCATCTCGGACGGCTGGCGCGAGTGGGCGGCATCCGACGACGGCTGGCTCCTCATGCCCCACGGCGAGATCCTCGCGCGCGGACCGCGTCGTTAGGCTGAGCCGGTGACCATCCCCGACTCGCTGCCCGCCCGCAGTCGCCTCGTCCACGATGCGATCCGCGCCGCCGGCATCCTGGGCGACATCGTGGTGCTTCCGGATGCCGCCTCCACCGCGGTCCTCGCCGCCCAGGCGCTCGGGGTCGAGGTCGGTGCGATCGCCAACAGCCTGGTGTTCTCCAGCGATGGCGCACCACTGCTCGTGATGACGAGCGGCGCGCACCGCGTCGACACGGCGGCGCTCGCCGAGCGCCTCGGCCACGAGAAGATTCAGCGCGCGACGCCCGAGCAGGTGCGAGAGGCCACCGGCCAGGCCATCGGCGGTGTCGCCCCGACGGGGCATCCGTCGGCGCTCCGCACGATCGTCGACGAGGACCTCGCCCGCTACCCCGAGATCTGGGCCGCCGGCGGTACGCCGCACACGGTCTTCCCCATGACCTACGACGAGCTGGTGCGCCTGACGGGCGGCACCGTCATGAAGGTCGACTGAGCGCGCGCGTCAGAGTTTCGATGTGGCCGGGCGCGCGCCGCCGATGCGTCGGCCGAGCTCGGTCGCCGCGGGGGCGACGAGCTGCGCGAAGTCCTCGGCCTCGCGCGCGCCGTCGGCCGGGAAGGTCACCGCGATCGCGGCGATCGGCCAGCCGACGTGGTCGAGCACCGCGACGCCGACCGACCCGAGCCCGAGGGTGACCTCGCCGTCCTCGGACGCCCACCCGCGCTCCCGTACCCCGCGGAGGAGCTCCCGCAGCTCTCCCGGCCGCTGCGGGCCCCGGCCCGTGCGGTCCGCGAACGCCGCAGCATCCGGGAACAGCGCCCGCACCTGCTCGCGCGGCAGCGCCGCGAGCATCGCCCGGCCCGTCGCGGTGAGATGCGACGGCAGGCGGACGCCGACATCCGTCACCAGCGCGGGCCGGCGCGGCGCGCGCTCCTCGACGATGTACAGCACGTCGCGCCCGTGCATGATCGCGAGGTGCGCACTCTCGCCGGCGCGATCGACGAGGTCGGCGAGCACCGGGCGGCCGAGCCGCGCGAGCGGCTCCTGGCGCGAGTACCCGCCGGCGAGCTCGAACGCGGCGATGCCCAGACCCCAGCGCCGCTCCTCGGGCAGGTGCACGACGAACTGGTGCTCCTGCAGCGCCGCCAGCAGGTGGTACACGGTGGAGCGCGGGAGCTCCAGCGCGGTCGCGATCGTGCGCGCCGGGACCGGCCCGCGCTGGCGTGCGAGGTACGACAGGATCCGCAGCGTCTGGTCCGCGGCGGGCACCTGGGGCCTCGGGCTGCTGTCTGGCATCACAGACAGAGGATGCCACGACCCGCTGTCGCGCGCCACGGCCGAGGTGTGGAATCGGAGCATGACCACCGTCACGCCCCCCTCCGCCACCTACGTCGCCGGCGTCACCGTCGGCGCGGCGCCGCTGCGGCCCGACGAGGTCGTCGCCGTCGCCCGTCACGGTGCCCCCGTCGAGCTCGCCCCCGAGGCCATCGCGCGCGTCGCGGCGACCCGCGCCCTCGTGGAGGGCCTCGCTGACGACCCCGAGCCGCACTACGGCATCTCGACCGGCTTCGGCGCCCTCGCCACCACGTTCATCGCCCCCGAGCGGCGCATGCAGCTGCAGGCCAGCCTGATCCGCTCGCACGCGGCGGGCACCGGCGCCGAGGTCGAGCGCGAGGTCGTGCGCGCCCTCATGCTGCTGCGCCTGCAGACGCTGGCGACGGGTCACACGGGTGTCCGGCCCGTCGTCGTGGAGACCTACGCCGCGATGCTCAACGCCGGCATCACGCCGATCGTGCGCGAGTACGGCTCGCTCGGCTGCTCGGGCGACCTCGCACCGCTGTCGCACGTCGCGCTCGCCGCGATGGGCGAGGGGCGTGTGCGCACCGCGACCGGCGACGAGGTCGACGCGGCCGAGGCGCTGGCGGCAGCATCCGTGTCCCCCCTCGTGCTGCGCGAGAAGGAGGGGCTCGCGCTCATCAACGGCACCGACGGCATGCTCGGGATGCTGCTGCTCGCACTCCACGACCTCTCGGTGCTGCTCGACACGGCCGATGTCGCCGCGGGCATGTCGGTGGAGTCGCAGCTCGGCACGGACGCGGTGTTCGCCGCCGATCTGCAGGCGCTCCGGCCGCAGGTGGGGCAGGCCGTCTCGGCGGCGAACCTTCGGGCGGTGCTGGCGGGCTCGGGGATCATGGCGTCGCACCGCGACCCCGCCGTCTGCACTCGCGTGCAGGACGCGTACTCGCTGCGCTGCTCGCCGCAGGTGCACGGCGCCGCCCGCGACACCGCCGACCACGCGCTGCTCATCGCCTCGCGCGAGCTCGCCGCGGCCGTCGACAACCCCGTGATCACCGACGACGGGCGCGTCGAGTCGAACGGCAACTTCCACGGCGCGCCGGTCGCGTACGTGCTGGACTTCCTCGCGATCGCGGTGGCCGACGTGGCATCGATCTCGGAGCGCCGCACCGACCGCGCCCTCGACCGCGCGCGCAGCAACGGCCTGCCGCCCTTCCTCGCCGACGAGGTCGGTGTCGACTCGGGCTTCATGATCGCCCAGTACGCCGCGGCGGGGATCGTCTCGGAGCTGAAGCGGTTGGCGGTTCCGGCATCCGTCGACTCGATCCCGTCGTCGGCGATGCAGGAGGATCACGTGTCGATGGGGTGGGCCGCCGCGCGCAAGCTGCGTCGGGCGATCGACGGGCTCTCGCGCGTGCTCGCGATCGAGGTGCTCACCGCCTCGCGTGCCCTCGACCTGCGGGCGCCGCTCGAGCCGGCCGCCGCCACGGGCGCCGTGCGCGATCTCGTGCGCACCGTCGCCGGGGGCCCCGGCCCCGACCGCCACCTGTCGCCCGAGATGGAGGCCGTGACCGTGCTCGTGCAGTCCGGCGCCGTCGCGGGCGCCGCCGGACTCGGCGACGCGGCGTCGAGGGTCTCCTCTTCTCGAGACCAGGAGATCTGACGCATGCAGGACGGATTCACCCGAATGAACCTGGTCTCGCCGGATCTCCTGATCTGGCAATCCCTCGACGCGAAGGAGCGCTGACATGACCACCTCGACGCACTCGATGCCCGACACCACGATCCGCGGGCTCGGCGAGCACGCCGTGCGCGCCCCCCGTGGCCCCGAGCGCACCGCCAAGAGCTGGGGCGCCGAAGCCGCCAAGCGCATGCTCATGAACAACCTCGATCCCGAGGTCGCCGAGCACCCCGAGGACCTCGTCGTCTACGGCGGCACCGGGCGCGCCGCCCGCTCGTGGGAGGCGTTCGACGCCATCGTCCGCACGCTCGACGAGCTCGAACCCGACGAGACGCTGCTGGTGCAGTCGGGAAAGCCGGTCGGCGTCTTCCGCACGCACGAGTGGGCGCCGCGCGTGCTGATCGCCAACTCGAACCTCGTGGGGGACTGGGCGACGTGGCCCGAGTTCCGCCGCCTCGAAGAGCTCGGCCTCACGATGTACGGCCAGATGACCGCGGGATCGTGGATCTACATCGGAACGCAGGGCATCCTCCAGGGCACGTACGAGACGTTCGCCGCGGTCGCGCGCGCCCTCGCGGAGAGGAACGGCACGGATGCTGCGACCGCGAGCCTCGCCGGCACCCTCACGCTCACCGGGGGCGCGGGCGGCATGGGCGGCGCGCAGCCGCTCGCCGTGACGCTCAACGGGGGAGCGGTGCTCATCGTCGACGTCGACGAGTCGCGCCTGGCCCGCCGCGTCCAGCACGGCTACCTCGACGAGTACACGACCGACCTCGACGCCGCTCTCGCGCGCGTCGTCGCGGCGAAGGAGGCCGGCGAGGCGCTGTCGGTCGGTGTCGTGGGCAACGCCGCCGAGGTGTTCGGCGATGTGCTGCTGCGCCACCGCGCGGGCGAGCTCACCGTCGACATCGTCACCGACCAGACCAGCGCCCACGATCCGCTGGCGTACCTGCCGGTGGGCATCGCGTTCGAGGACTGGAAGGCCGAGGCGGCCCGTGACCCCGAGGGCTTCACCGCCCGTGCGCGCGGCTCGATGGCCACGCACGTCGCGGCGATGGTGGGATTCCAGGACGCGGGGGCGGAGGTCTTCGACTACGGCAACTCGATCCGCGCCGAGGCGCAGCTCGGCGGCTTCGATCGGGCGTTCGCCTTCCCGGGTTTCGTTCCCGCCTACATCCGCCCGCAGTTCGCGGAGGGGCGTGGACCGTTCCGCTGGGTCGCACTCTCGGGAGACCCCGAGGACATCCGCAAGACGGACGAGGCCGTCAAGGCACTGTTCCCCGAGAACGCGGGACTGGTGCGCTGGCTCGACAAGGCCGGTGACACAGTGCACTTCGAGGGCCTCCCGGCGCGCATCTGCTGGCTCGGCTACCAGGAGCGCCACCTCGCGGGACTGAAGTTCAACGAGATGGTCGCCTCGGGCGAGCTGTCGGGACCGATCGTGATCGGCCGCGACCACCTCGACGCCGGCTCGGTCGCGAGCCCGTACCGCGAGACGGAGGCCATGGCCGACGGGTCCGACGCGATCGCCGACTGGCCGCTCCTCAACGCGCTGCTCAACACGGCGTCGGGTGCGGCCTGGGTGTCGATCCACCACGGCGGCGGCGTCGGCATCGGCCGCAGCATCCATGCCGGTCAGGTCACCGTCGCCGACGGCACCCCGCTCGCCGCGGAGAAGCTCGAGCGCGTGCTCACCAACGATCCCGGCACCGGTGTGATGCGCCACGTCGACGCGGGCTATGACCGCGCGAAGGAGGTCGCGCGCGAGCGCGGCCTGAACGTGCCCATGCTCGGTGACTGACGGACGGATGCTGTGACCACGACGCTCATCACGAACATCGGCGAGCTGACCACCAACGTCGCCGCCGACGGCGATGCGCTGGGCACGCTCCGCGACGCCGCCGTGCTGCTCGTGGGCGACCGGATCGCGTGGATCGGTCCCACGTCCGCCGCCGGGGCCGCCGCTCCCGCCGCCGTCGACCGCGAGAGTGCTTCTGGTGGACGAGAGGTGGGGAACCAACCCGCATCTCGGCGACCAGCTGTTCTCTCGCGGGAAGAGGGGGTCGAGGTCGTCGACGCCGGGGGCCGCGCTGTCATCCCCGGATTCGTCGACAGCCACACGCACCTGGTGTTCGGGGGCGACCGCGCCGACGAGTTCGAGGCGCGCATGACCGGTACGCCGTATGCCGCAGGGGGCATACGGCGTACCGTCGCGGCGACGCGTTCCGCGAGCGACGAGGAGCTGCGCGCGCGCCTCGCCGGCTTCGTCGCGGAGCTCGGCGGCCAGGGGACGACGACGTTCGAGATCAAGACGGGCTACGGGCTCACCGTCGCCGACGAGGAGCGGCTCGCTCGCCTCGCCGCAGAGGTCACGCCCGAGGTCACGTTCCTCGGAGCCCACGTCGTTCCCGCCGAGTACAGCGAGCGGCGCGAGGAGTACGTCGAGCTCGTCTGCGACGCGATGCTCCGCGCCTGTGCTCCACACAGCCGGTGGATCGATGTGTTCTGCGAGCGCGGCGCCTTCACGCCCGACGAGTCGCGGCGCATCCTCGCCGCGGGCGTCGCGCACGGCCTCGAGCCGCGCGTGCACGGCAACCAGCTCGGGCCGGGCGAGGGCGTGCGTCTGGCAGTGGAGCTGGGCGCAGCATCCGTCGACCACTGCACGTATCTCTCCGACGACGATGTCGCCGCGCTCGCGGGATCGACCACGGTCGCCACGCTGCTGCCGGGCGTCGAATTCTCGACCCGGCAGCCGTACCCCGACGCGCGGCGGCTCATCGACGCAGGCGCGACCGTCGCCCTCGCGAGCGACTGCAACCCGGGGTCGAGCTTCACGAGCTCGATGCCGCTCATGATCGCGCTCGCGGTGCGCGAGATGGGGATGACGCCCGCCGAGGCGGTGTGGGCCGCGACCGCCGGCGGAGCGAAGGCGCTGCGCCGCGACGACGTGGGTGCGCTGGCCCCCGGGATGCGTGCCGATCTCGTGATGCTCGACGCGCCGACCCGCGTGCACCTGGCTTACCGGCCCGGTGTGCCTCTCGTGCACACGGTGTGGATCGGCGGCGCCGCGTCTGCATGAAGAGGAGCCGCCCGGCACGAGGCCGGGCGGCTCCTTGTCGACGGCCGCGTCAGGGCGCGGCGAGCTGCGCGATGTCGTCGGCCGCGAGCGCCGAGCTCCACACGCTCAGCTCGTCGACGTCGCCGCGGAACGGGGTGTCCCACCAGTTCACGCCGACGGCGAAGACGCTGCCCGGTCCAGAGAGCGCATCGGGGAAGCCAGTGCCCTGGAAGCGCAGCTCTCCGTCGATGTACACGGAGGCCGCGCCCGAGTCGACGACGAACGCGACGTGCGACCACTCGCCGAGCGGCAGGCTGCGTCCGGTGCCCGCGTCGTACCACTGCGCTCCCGACCACAGCATGGTCGAACCGCCGACACCGTCGTGCCCGCGCGGGACGAGGCTCACCCACGACGTCGGACTCGCCGCCCCGAAGAACGCGGTGGTGTAGGGCGTGAGCGCCTCGGGCCGCAGCCAGAGGCTCACCGAGTACGAGGAGCCCTGCACGAGGCCATCGGGCAGCCGCACACCCGCGGTGCCGTCGAGGTGCAGCGCGCCGCCGTCGATGCCGTCGGCGACGAACGTCGCCGGGCCGGCCGCGGGCGCGTCGATGCGCGCTCCGGTGGGCACCGCGTCGGCGAAAGCCCCTGCCGCGTCGGCCAGCGAGCCGTCGAGCGCCCAGGCGCCCGCGAGCACGCCGGGAGTGCGCGCGAGGACGACGACGTCGAAGGCGACGGATGCCTCGGCCCCGCCGTTCTCGATGGTCGCGGTGAGCGTGGCGTGTGCGTCGGGCTCGCCGATGCCGGGCCGCGTCACGGTCCCGTCGACGTCGACGGTGCCGGCGTCGGAGGTCGCCCACGTGATGGTCGTACCGCCCGTGCCCGACGTCGGCAGCGCCAGGTCGACCGTCACCCCCGACGTGTCGCCGAGCGAGAGGTCGGCGGCGACGGCGTCCACCGCCGCGGCACCGGCCAGCTCGACGGACCTGCGTCCCCACAGTGTGACGCCTCCCTCCGAGACCGCGGTGAAGCCCGTCGACCATGCCTCCAGGTCGGGATCCCAGACGGGCGCGAACACGCCCCGGTAGACCACGCCGTCGACGGTGAGGGTCGCGGTGTGCTGCCCGGTGAGCTTCCAACCGCCGTCGACGGACCCCGTGATGCGGCCGGTCTTGCCGAAGGAGACGTCGGACGCCTCGGCCGCCGTCGCCGTGATGTCCTTGCCCATGTCGACCAGCTGCCACGTGCCCACCACGTCGTCGCGCTTCACCTTGCCCGCTGTCTCACCCGCGTAGCGCATCGGTGAGACCACCGGCCAGCCGTCGGCGTTCATCCACATCTGGTGCACGCGCACCTCGTGCAGCTCTCCCGTGCCGGGGAAGCGTGCGTGCAGGACCATGAACATGCGTCCTGTGCCGGGGTCGCGGTACCACGACGTGTGACCGGGGGAGACGTAGCCGGTGCCGGCGCCGGCGCCCGGGTCGCCGAGCTCGCGGCCGAAGAGGTGGCCGCCCATCAGCTTGACGCCGTACGGCTCGATCGTGACGTCGTCGAACAGCGGCAGGGACGGGTCCGCCTTCACCTCGCGCATGTCGTTGCCCTGCGCATCGAGGTACGGACCGGTCACGGACTTCGAGCGCGCCACGCGCACGTCATACCCGCCGGTCACCCCCAGGCCGCCGAACGACAGGTACAGGTAGTAGTAGCCGGTATCGGCGTCATACTGGATGGTCGGGGCCTCGATGCGGCTGTGGTTTCCGCCGACGAGGTGCGTGCCGTAACCCTGCCCGGGCAGGGGCGCGCCGGTTGCGGCATCCATCTCGAGCAGGAAGATTCCGCCCGAGTACGAGCCGTAGACCATCCACAGCTTGCCGTCGGCGTCGTAGAACGCATCCGGGTCGACCGCGTTGGGGTGCCGGCGCGCGTCGTACACCTCGCCGGGGTTCTCGGACTCTCCCTGCATGCCGCTCTTGAGCAGGATGCCCTGGTTCTCGTACGGACCGTCGACGGTGTCGGAGGTGGCGAGCCCGAGTGCCGAGCGCGGCGACGACCCCTCGCACGCGTTGTAGTACATCGCATAGCGCCCATCGGGCAGCTGGATGACGTCCGCGGCCCACAGGGTGGAGGTCTGCGCCCACTCGAAGGTCTCGGCGAGTTCGGTGTAGATGTCGTCGAAGAGCGCGTTGTCGGGCTCTTGCGACAGATCGGTCGTGTTCTGCTGCCACGACATGAGGTCGGACGTGTGCGCCGAAGCGCCGTGCGAGCCGAACGCCCAGATGTCCTCGCCGGAGGTGACGATCGACGGATCGTGCACGGTGACGTCGTCGAACACTGGGGCGGGCAGGGGAGCCGGCGGGTGCGCCCAGGCGGGGCTCGCGCTGAGCGCGCCCGCGACGAGCAGTCCGGCAGTGGTCAGGGCGAGCGCGGTGCGAGGGCGTGCGCGGCGCGTCATGGGGTCTCCAGTTCGACAGTGGACGGGATGGACGGATGCCTCGACTCGGCGCCGAGTCGAAGGGCCGCCGAAACGCAATCTACAACGATGTAGAGCCTTAGTACAACGATGTAGACGGAGATTTCTCCACGAGGGCGGAATGCACGCGCCGGTGCCTGGCGTGCGCGGGCGGGTCAGCGGGGCGTGTCGAACGTCCAGTTGTCGGGGTCGAGGGCGCTGGCGACGTCCCAGTCGTCCTGCGCCCAGATGAACGTCGCGACGGCGCACGTCGGCATGTGGTCGATGTCGCCGTCCGACAGGCTCGCCGCGAGGGCGCTCATTCCGGGATCGTGCGCGACGACCATGGCCGTCGCCGCACGCGTGGCCGCGGCCGCGGCGAGCAGGGTGCGCGCCGGGGCGCCGTAGAGCTCGGGGTCGAGCGAGACGGCGACGCCGAGCTCGGCGGCGAAGGCTTCGGCCGTCGTCCGCGCACGCACGGCGGTGCTCGAGAGGATGACGTCCGGGCGGAACCCGGTCGCCGCGAGCCGCGCCGCCATGCGGGGCGCATCGCGCATACCGCGGTCGTTCAGCGGGCGGTCGTGGTCGTCGAGGCGGGGGTCGCCCCACTCGGACTTGGCGTGCCGCACCAGTGCGAGACGGATCATGACGTCACCTTTCCTGTGGCCTTGGCGGCGAGGAGTTCGAGTACGCAGAGCGCCGCGAGGCGCACCGTGCGTCCATCGGGGGCATCCGCCGTGGCATCCACCTCGGCGATGTCGGCGCTGTGCAGGCGGGAGCCGGCGGCGAGGGCCCGCACGAGCGCCCGCAGCTCCCAGGCGGCGAGCCCGCCCGGGACGGATGCCGGGCACCCGGGCGCCACGGACCGGTCGCACACGTCCACATCGATGTCGAGGTGCACCGGGCCGCCGCCGGCCCCGGCGATCTCGAGCGCCTCGGCTGCGACGTCGGTGGCGCCGCGGCGGCGCAGGTCGTCCATCGTCACGACGGTGATGCCGTAGTCCGCCGCGCGCTGGGCGTAGGCGACGGAGTTGGCGAAATCGGCGATGCCGAGCTGGACGATCCGCCGCCCGTCGAGGCCGTCCTCGACCAGCCGCCGCACCGGAGAGCCGTTCGAGACGCCGTCGCGCAGATCGAGGTGCGCGTCGATGGTGATGAGCCCCGTCGCCTGGGCGCCCTGCGCCACGGCGTAGGTCAGCGAGTTGTCGCCGCCGAGCGCGATCACGAGATCCGCGCGCTCGCGCACCTCCGACACCGTGGAACGGACGGATGCCTCGCCTTCCGGTCCGTCAGGCTCGGCGACGTCGCCCGCATCCGCGATGCGCAGCACGTCGTGCAGGTCGACCGGCGCAGGGCCCAGGAGCGTCGGGCTGTAGCGACGCAGCGCTTCGCGGATCGCGGCGGGCGTCGCGTGTGCGCCGGTGGGGGAGAGGGAGGTGCGGAATGCGGGAACGCCGAGGATCGCGGCATCCCAGCTCCCGTCTTCGAGCGGGGGCCACGCACCTGCGCGTGGCCACGAGGGATCGTGGGAAAGCGTCACGTGTCGACGCTACCGGGCGCTCACGCCGCGACGTAGACCCACGCGGAGCGACCGCTCGCGAGCACCACGGCGCAGCGTCTGTACAAGGCCACTTCGTACTCGTCGGCCGCGTCGATCTCGTCCTCGGTCACGAGCAGGGCCTTGCCCACGACCTTGTCGAGGGGGTTCCCCGTCTCGCGCACGATCGGGTGAACGGTCAGGCCCGACAGGTCGACGACGCGTGTGTCTTCGATCTCGGCGTAGTCGACGGTGTACCCGGGCAGCGCATCGGGCTCGCTCTCGACCAGGCGCCCGAACGTGTCGAGCTGCACGTCGGCGTTCTGCAGCGTGCCGTAGCTGAAGAGGTAGTGGGTGGGCTCGTCCGCGGACACGGCATCAGGGTAACTCCCGGCGGCCTCGATCCACCCGGACTTCACGCACTCTTAACACGGCTCGCCGCCACGCGTCACCCGAGCAGGGCGTGGGCGATCGAGAAGATCGCGAGTCCTGCGAGCGCGCCCACGATCGTGCCGTTGAGGCGGATGTACTGCAGATCGCGCCCGACCATGAGCTCAATCTTCTCCGTCGTCTCGACGGGGTCCCACCGCTCGACCGTGTCGGTGATGATCGACGCGATGTCGTGGCGGTAGCGATCGACGAGGAACACGGCGGCGTCCGTCACCCAGGTGTCGACGCGGCGCTGGAGCGCAGCATCCGTCGTCAATCGCTCGCCGATCTCGACCAGCGCCTCCACGCCCCGTCGCCGCAGTCCGCTGTCGGGGTCGGCGAGCGAGCGCAGCAGACCGGCCTTGGCGGTCGCCCAGGCTTCGCCCGCCAGCTCGCGCACGCGGGGGCTGTCGAACACGGCGAGCTTCGCGTCTTCGAAGCGTCCGATCGTCGCAGGGTCGTGCTGCAGGTTGCCGGCGAGACGCGCGAGGTAGCCGTCGATCGCGACGCGGGCCGGATGCCGCGGGTCGGCCTGCACGGCGGCGACGAACTTGACCGCCTCGTTGTAGACGGTGTCGTCGACGAAGCGGTGGGCGACCGACGGCACCCACGCGGGCAGCCGGCGTGAGACGACGCCGGTGAAGGCGACTTTGTTGGCGGCGAGCCACGCTGCGATGGTGTCGGCGGCGAGGTCGACGGCGCCGTGGTGCGCGCCGGCGTCGATGATGCGCTCGAGCCATTCGCCCAGCGGCGGTCCCCACTCCGGTGCGATGAGGTGCTCGCGGGCGAGCTCCTCGATCACGTCGCGGACGTCGTCGTCGCTGAGCGCCCGCAGTACACTTGCCGCCATCACGGATGCCTCGGCGGCGACCCGCTCGGCATGCACCGGCGTGCTCAGCCATTCGCCGAGGCGGGCGGCGATCGCCGTCTGGTCGAGCTTCGTGCGCACGACGTCGGCGCGCAGGAACTCGGTCTCGACGAACTCGCCGAGGTTGCGCCCGATCTCGTCCTTGCGGCTCGGGATGATCGCGGTGTGCGGGATCGGGATCCCCAGCGGATGGCGGAACAGCGCGGTGACCGCGAACCAGTCGGCGAGCGCGCCGACCATGCCTCCCTCGGCTGCCGCCCGCAGGTAGGCGAGCGCAGGGATCTCCTGCTGGAACGCGAACGAGAAGGCGAACAGCACCGCCATGAATATCAGCGCGCCGAGGGCGACACCCTTCATCGTGCGGAGCCCTCTGCGGCGCTCCTGATCGGCGGGGCTGAGGAGGCGTGTCGGCGTGGACATGTCTCAGTCCTCGATCGGCCCGAGCCAGGCGGTCGCGACCGTCGAGTGCGCCGATTCCGGGTCGGACGGGTGGAACAGGCCGGCCAGCACGTCACGGTAGAGGCGGCTCAGCTCGCTGGACGAGAAGTACGAGGATCCGCCGGCGACGAGCACGGCCTCGTCGACGATCTGCTTCGCAGCCGTCACAGCCCGGTGCTTGAGTCCTGCGAGCAGCGAGAACCACCTCGCGCCGTGGTCGGCGAGGTCGTCGACGTCGCGGGCGAGCGTGTCGATCTGCGGCGGAAGGGCATCGTAGGCGAGCGCCATGCCGGCGATGCGCCAGCGGATGTCGGGATCCTGGCTGTATGCCTTGCCGGTGCGCTTCGACGTGCGTGTGCCGGCCGCCGCGACCGCGAGGTCGAGCGCTCGCCGGGCGATGCCGGTGTACACGGACGCCAAGAGGATCTCGAACACGCTGAAGATGCCGAACACCAGCGGGTCGGGGTTGGGGCCCGGGGCGAGTCGCCGCACGATCCGGTCGGCGGGCGCGACGGCGCCCTGCAGCTGCGTCGTGCGCGATTGCGTGCCCCGCATGCCGAGGGTGTCCCAGTCGTCGCGGACGCCGACGCGGCCCGCCTGCACCTCCGAGCGCGGCACGAACGCGTAGACCATCTGCGGGGCGTCCTCTGACGAGGTGTCGAGCCCGTGCAGGCCGAGCTGCGTCCACACCGGCGCGAGGGACGTGAAGATCTTGGTGCCGGTGAACGAGTACCCGCCGTCGGGGAGGGGTGCAGCATCCGTTCCGCTCCCGAACAGCACGAGGTCGTTGCCGGCCTCGCTGATCCCGAACGCGAAGACCTCGCCGGCGACCGCGCCCTCCTGCACGAACCGCAGCGCGTCGATCCCGCGGTCGGCGAGCACCTTCGCGACGCCCGTCCACACCAGGTGCATGTTGATCGCGAGGGCCGTCGCAGGGGCCGCGCCCGCCAGTCGCTGCTGGAGGACGGATGCCTCGGCCAGCCCCAGACCGGATCCGCCGAGCTCTTCCGGCACGAGGATCGCAAGGTACCCCGCGGCCTTCAGGTCGGCGAGGTCGTCGTCGGGGAAGGTGTTCTCCCGGTCGTGCACGGCCGCCCGCGCGCGGAAGCGCTCCAGCAAGCGGTCGTTCAGGATGTCGCTCGGATCGAAGGAGGCCACCCCGCCATTCTCACCCCGGCCCGGCCGAACGGCGCGGCATCGTCAGGCGAGTGCGGCGAACAGTGCGTCGATCGTCGCCTCCGGCCGATCGCGGTGCGGGGAGTGGCCGGCATCGGCGACGACCGACACCGTGACGTTCGGGTTGGGCGCCACGGCGGCTTCCGCCGGCTTGCCGCGGAAGATGGAGTACACGCCCGGATCGGACGCGATCACGCGGGTCGGCACCGCGATGCGAAGCGCAGCATCCGTGACGTCCCAGTCCGCGTTCTGAGAGCTCGTCTGCTCCACCGCCCATCGGCTCGCCTGCTGCGCCGACAGCGCCTTCAGCTCGACGTCCTGAGGGTGCCAGTGCGGGTGCTCCGCGCGCACGGCAGCCTGCGACGGGTCCTCGAACGAGCGGTTCTGGCTGTCGCGCACGATGTCGCGGTCATGGTCGGTGAGCAGGAGCGCGGGGTCGACCAGGACGAGACGGTGCGTCCACGAGGAGTCGGCCGCGGCGGCGAGGACGGATGCTGCGCCCCCGAGCGAGTGGCCGATCACGAGGTCCCACGGGCCGGCGTCCACCGGACGGGTCGCCGCGACGTCCGCCGCATAGGCGGCCAGCGTGTAGTCGAGCGTGCGCGGGGCCGTGCCGTGCCCGCGCAGGTCGACGGCATCCGCCCGCCATCCGGCATCCGCGAGAGCCGAGCCGTAACGCCACATCAGCGCACCGTTGGACCCGAGGCCGTGGATGAGGAGAGCGCGACGACCGGCCGAGGCCGAGCCCCACGACAGACGGGGGAGGGTGACGGCAGTGGGCATACGCTCAAGCCTAGGAGAGCGGCCCGGTGCGCCCGGGCGCTCCGGCAGGATGGGAACGGAGGTTGGCATGATCTCGACGGAACTTGCGCTGGCACTGCGGGAGGCGGGGCTGGTGTGGCACCCGCACTCGGGCGACCGCTTCCAGCTCGACGAGCCGGAGTTCGATGCCGACGTCTTCACCGTCAGCGAGATGACCGTCGAGCCGCGCGAGTACCCGACCGGACGCATCCTGGCTTTCAACGGCACCACCGAGTGGGCGCTGGATTCCGTCGCCCTCGAGGACGCGCTGTGGCTGCCGCACGAGCATCAGCTGCGCGAGATGCTGCGCGGCGCCTTCCGGTCGCTGCGGCGGCTGCCCGACAACCACGAGGTCGAGATCGTGCTCGGCGGTGAGCGGCGGGTGTTCGAGCACCCCGAGCCCGCCGACGCCTACGCGCTCGCCCTGCTGGAGATGCTCCGGCGTCTGGCGTGACGGCGGGAAGCCGGGGCGCCGACCTCCGCAACCGCCTTCCCGCTCAGCCGATCGTCGTGACCGGCTCGGTGTCGGGGATCGGGCTCGCACCGCGCACGCGCAAGTCGGGAAGGCCCCGCGCGAACACGATCGCGACGAGGAGTCCGAGTGCGCAGAACGCGGCGGCGGAGATGTACGCGGCCGTCACGCCGCCCGGGCCGTCGATGAGGATGCCGGCGACGGCCGACCCCGCGGCAGCGCCGATGAGCTGACCCGTGCCGACCCACCCGAAGGCCTCGGCCGTGTCGCTGAACTTGACGCTCGCGGTGGTCACGGCCGACAGCACGGCCAGTGCCGGCGCGATGCCGATGCCGGCGACGAACAGCGTGGCGCCGATCCACCACACGTTGACCCACAGCGCGGTGAGCGCGAGTCCGATGGCCACGACCGTCAGGCGGCGCGCCATGGCCCAGCGGCCCATCGGCAGGTGCCCGAAGGTGAGCCCGCCGGCCAGGCTGCCGATCGAGAAGACGGCGAGTACGAGTCCCGCTTCGAGTCCGCCGTGGTCGAAGGTCGCCACGACGCTCGCCTCGACGGCCGCGAACGAGCCGATGAGGAGGAAGCCGATCACGGTCGCGAGCAGGATCGGCGGACGAGTGAGCACGGTCCCGAAGGAGCGCTTGCTGCGCGGGATGCGCACGCGCCCGACCTCGGGGGACAGGATGAACCAGGCACCACCGGCCACCAGGATCACCACGACCAGCAGGAGGCCCACGACGGTGCCGGCCTGGGTTGCCACGAAGGTGATGAGCACCGGCGCGAGGATCCAGATGAACTCCTGCAGCGAGGCGTCCAGGGAGTAGAGCGCCGTCAGCTGTGTGGAGTTGACCATCTTGGCGTAGATCGTGCGCACCGCCGCGACGATCGGCGGGGTCGCGGCGCCCGCGATGAACCCGAGCACGATGTAGACCGGCACCGGGACGACGAGGAGCGCGATCGCGGTGAGGGAGGCCGCCGCCACGACGGTCGTGAGGGTCAGCACGCGGCGCATGCCCCAGCGGCCCATCCAGCGGCTCGTGACCGGACCCGCGAGCGCCTGGCCGATCGACACCGCCGCGAGCACGATGCCGGCGGCGCCGTACGAGCCGGTGATCCCCTCGATGTGCAGGAGGATCACGAGGCTGATCATCCCGTTGGGGAAGCGCGCGGTCAGCTGCGCCGCGATGATGCGGGCCACCCCGGGGGTGCGCAGAAGTTCCCGGTAGCCGGCCACCCGACAACGTTACGGCACGCTCCACGTCGTCCTCGCACGACCCCGACGGCGACCTCGCAGCGCGCCCGTATGCGACACGCCCGCGACACGCCGGGAGCGTTGTCCACAGGCGAATCCGATGTCGGAGGCCGTGGCTAGCGTGCAGCCTGTGGACGGATGCGGCCGTGGCGTTCGAAAGCCCCGTCATCCCGGCCTTTTCCAGACCCTGGCGGCTGTGGATGAATCCGTGGACAACCTGTGTTGTACATGGGGAGAACGGTGGAAAATCACACCGATGTAACTACTAGCCCTTGTGGTGCTATCGAATGTCGGCACCCATATGTAGTATTGGACTCCCGGTGGGGGGACTACCGGGAAAGAGCACCGGATGCCACCGGGGGAACCACTGAGGAGACGGAATCGACATGGCCATCACGGTTTACACGAAGCCCGCGTGCGTGCAGTGCACGGCGACGTATCGAGCACTCGATTCCAAGGGGATCGAGTACGAAATCCACGACCTCTCGGAGGACCCCACGGCCCTCGAGCAGGTCAAGGCGCTGGGCTACCTCCAGGCGCCGGTCGTCATCACCGATGAGGACCACTGGTCGGGCTTCCGTCCCGACAAGATCGACGAGCTCGCCTCGCGTCTGGCCTGACCATGTCGGCGGTCGTGACGCAGCGCGTCGCGACGGACGCGCCACTGCTGGTCTACTTCTCGAGCGTGTCGGGCAATACCGCGCGCTTCATCGAGAAGCTCGGAGCTCGAGCGGTCCGGATCCCGCTTCATTCCACGGATCCGGCGCTCGTGGTCGACGAGCCGTACGTCCTCGTGACACCCACCTATGGCGGAGGCCAGGGAAGGGGAGTCGAGAAGGGCGCCGTTCCGAAGCAGGTCATCCGCTTCCTCAATGACGAGCGCAATCGGAGCCTGATCCGCGGAGTCATCTCCGCGGGGAACACCAACTTCGGCGAGCACTTCTGCGTCGCCGGAGACATCATCAGCCGCAAGTGTCACGTGCCGCACTTGTACCGGTTAGAGGTATTCGGCACGCCTGAAGACGTGGAGCGCGTGAGCGCGGGATTGGAACGATGGTGGGAACTCTGACGGAGACCGACTTCAAGACGCAGGCACGATTCGAGGGCATGGACTACCACGCCCTCAACGCGATGCTCAACCTGTACGACGCGGACGGCAAGATCCAGTTCGACGCCGACAAGCGCGCCGCGCG
This sequence comes from Microbacterium sp. Soil_C_42, assembly GCF_057656735.1. Taxonomy (NCBI): domain Bacteria; kingdom Bacillati; phylum Actinomycetota; class Actinomycetes; order Micrococcales; family Microbacteriaceae; genus Microbacterium; species Microbacterium sp. Soil_C_42. The sequence continues at coordinate 187,918 of NZ_JBDGJU010000001.1, read as the reverse complement.
GGATTACTTCCTGCAGCACGTGAACCAGAACACGGTGTTCTTCCACTCCCTCAAGGAGCGTCTCGACTACCTCGTCGAGAAGGAGTACTACGAGCCCGCCGTGCTCGAGCGGTACTCGTTCGCGTTCATCCAGCAGCTCAACGACTTCGCTTACGGCAAGAAGTTCCGCTTCGAGACGTTCCTCGGCGCGTTCAAGTACTACACGAGCTACACGCTCAAGACCTTCGACGGCAAGCGCTACCTCGAGCGCTTCGAGGACCGCGTCGTCATGACCGCCCTCGCCCTCGCCGACGGCGACGAGCTGCTGGCCACCAACCTCGTCGACGAGATCCTCTCGGGGCGCTTCCAGCCTGCGACGCCGACGTTCCTCAACGCCGGCAAGGCGCAGCGCGGCGAGCTCGTCTCGTGCTTCCTGCTGCGCATCGAAGACAACATGGAGTCGATCTCGCGCGGCATCAACTCGTCGCTGCAGCTGTCCAAGCGCGGCGGCGGCGTGGCGCTGCTGCTGTCGAACATCCGCGAGGCGGGTGCGCCGATCAAGCAGATCGAGAACCAGTCCAGCGGCATCATCCCCGTGATGAAGCTCCTCGAAGACTCCTTCTCCTACGCCAATCAGCTCGGCGCGCGTCAGGGTGCGGGTGCGGTGTACCTCAACGCCCACCACCCCGACATCATGAAGTTCCTCGACACCAAGCGCGAGAACGCCGACGAGAAGATCCGCATCAAGACGCTGTCGCTGGGCGTCGTCGTCCCCGACATCACGTTCGAGCTCGCGAAGAACGGCGAGGACATGTACCTGTTCTCCCCGTACGACGTCGAGCGCGTCTACGGCGTGCCGTTCGGCGACATCTCCGTCAGCGAGAAGTACCGCGAGATGGTGGACGACCCGCGCATCAAGAAGACGAAGATCAACGCGCGCGAGTTCTTCCAGACGCTCGCCGAGATCCAGTTCGAGTCGGGCTACCCGTACATCATGTTCGAGGACACGGTGAACAAGGCCAACCCGATCAAGGGCCGGATCAACATGTCCAACCTGTGCTCCGAGATCCTGCAGGTGAACACGCCCACCACGTACAACGAGGACCTGTCCTACGCCCAGATCGGCAAGGACATCTCGTGCAACCTGGGCTCGCTCAACATCGCCCTGGCGATGGACGGCGGCGACCTCGCGAAGACCGTGGACACCAGCATCCGAGCGCTCACCGCGGTCAGCCAGCAGAGCCACATCGCCTCGGTCCGCTCGATCGAGGACGGCAACGACCGTTCGCACGCGATCGGCCTCGGCCAGATGAACCTGCACGGCTACCTCGCCCGCGAGCACGTCTACTACGGGTCGGAAGAGGGTGTCGACTTCACGAACATCTACTTCTACTCGGTGCTCTTCCACGCCCTCACCGCGTCGAACAAGATCGCGATCGAGCGTGGCGAGACCTTCGACGGGTTCGAGGACTCGACGTACGCGTCGGGCGAGTTCTTCGACAAGTACATCGAGCAGGAGTGGGCCCCTGCAACGGCCAAGGTCGCCGAGATGTTCGCCGGCCACCACATCCCCACGCAGGACGACTGGCGCGCGCTCAAGGCCTCGATCCAGCAGCACGGCATCTACAACCAGAACCTGCAGGCGGTGCCGCCGACCGGCTCGATCTCGTACATCAACAACTCGACGTCGTCGATCCACCCGATCGCGGCGAAGATCGAGATCCGCAAGGAAGGCAAGCTCGGTCGCGTCTACTACCCGGCGGCGTTCATGACGAACGACAACCTGGAGTACTACCAGGACGCGTACGAGATCGGCTACGAGAAGGTCATCGACACGTACGCCGCCGCCACCCAGCACGTCGACCAGGGTCTGTCGCTCACGCTGTTCTTCAAGGACACCGCGACCACGCGCGACATCAACAAGGCCCAGATCTACGCCTGGCGCAAGGGCATCAAGACGATCTACTACATCCGCCTCCGCCAGATGGCGCTGGAGGGCACGGACATGAGCGAGTGCGTCAGCTGCACGCTGTGATCACCGGTCGTTGAGCGAGCGCAGCGAGACGAAACGCGAAGAGAGAGAAAGATGAGCGAGAAGCTCCAACTCCTGGACCACGTCCAGGCCATCAACTGGAACCGCATCCAGGACGACAAGGACCTCGAGGTGTGGAACCGCCTCGTGAACAACTTCTGGCTGCCCGAGAAGGTGCCGCTGTCGAACGACATCCAGTCGTGGAACACGTTGACGCCCGAGGAGCAGACCCTCACGATGCGCGTGTTCACGGGGCTCACGCTCCTCGACACGATCCAGGGCACGGTGGGCGCGGTGTCGCTCATCCCCGACGCCATCACTCCGCACGAGGAGGCCGTCTACACGAACATCGCGTTCATGGAGTCGGTGCACGCGAAGTCGTACTCGTCGATCTTCTCGACGCTGTGCTCGACGAAGGAGATCGACGAGGCGTTCCGCTGGTCGGTCGAGAACGAGAACCTTCAGAAGAAGGCTCAGATCGTCATGGAGTACTACCGCGGCGACGAGCCCCTCAAGCGCAAGGTCGCCTCGACCCTGCTCGAGTCGTTCCTGTTCTACTCGGGGTTCTACCTCCCGATGCACTGGTCGAGCCGCGCCAAGCTCACCAACACGGCCGACCTCATCCGCCTCATCATCCGTGACGAGGCCGTGCACGGGTACTACATCGGCTACAAGTTCCAGCGCGGACTCGAGACGGTCGACCAGGCCAAGCGCGACGAGATCAAGGACTACACGTTCTCGCTGCTCTACGAGCTCTACGACAACGAGGTGCAGTACACGCAGGACCTCTACGACGGCGTCGGCCTCACCGAGGACGTCAAGAAGTTCCTGCACTACAACGCCAACAAGGCCCTCATGAACCTGGGCTACGAGGCGATGTTCCCCTCGACGGTCACGAACGTGAACCCGGCGATCCTGTCGGCCCTGTCTCCGAACGCCGACGAGAACCACGACTTCTTCTCGGGGTCTGGTTCGTCGTACGTCATCGGCAAGGCCGAGGCGACGGAGGATGAGGACTGGGACTTCTGAGCGAAGTTCAGACGCACTGAACCCTCTCGTTCGCCATCGAAATCAGCCTGGATCAGCCATTCACCTCTCGCGCGAAGTCGCGCCGGTGCACCCGTTCCAGAAAGCCGCCCGAACTCGCGTAATAGATTCCCTAGGGCGTTGTCTCTTCAGTGGGGGACAGCGCCGGAGCCCCGGTCCGGCACCCCGGCCGTGGGTCCCGAGCTCGCGGCTACCGGGGGCGCCGGCATTCTCGCGTCGGCCCCCCGGTCAATCCCGCCTCAGGCGCCGGGATCGCGCAGGAGCTGCAGCGATGCTCCACGCGCTTCCCGCAACTCTGCGTGGGACTGCCTCTCGAGCTCCGTGCGGGCCGAGGTGATGTTCGCGACCCGGAGCGTACTCGCGATCGGCGCCTCGTCCAGCGCCGGGTCGGCGCGGTCGAGGATCGTCTCTGCCCGCACCGGGAGGGCTGCTGCGGCGGCGGTCGTCGGCACTCAAGGTTCGGTGAAGACGGGTTCGGACGGCTCGACGACCGCGTACTCCCGCTCCCAGCCCTCGTTCTCGAGCTTGAGTGTCTGGATGGCGACGGCGTTCGCGTCGGGGTCGAGGGCCGGGAGCGCCTGGTACTCCGATACCCACGCACGGAACACCCTGTACGCGATGAGGAGCTGGCCCGCCTCGTTGTAGCGCTCGACGATGAGGTCTCTGCGGAAGTCCTCGAGCGAGACCTCCGCTCCGAGTCCCGACCCGTAGTTCGACACCTTGTTCGCCCACTGGTCGAACTCGACGTCGTGAGTGACACCGCGCTCGAGGGTGATCGCCTCGAACTCGACCCGGCCGGGCGACGTGCGCGACGGGGGCGGGTCGCCGCCGTCGCGGTGCGCCACGACCTCCGTGGTGCGTTTGAGGCCGCTCACCTTGCTGACGCCCGCGACGTACGTGCCATCCCACTTCACGCGGAACGTGAAGTTCTTGTACGGGTCGAACCTGCTGGCGTTGACGCTGGACTGTGCCATGTCCCGACTCCTTCGGCTCAGACGGCGCTCGCCCCGGCGAACCCGGGGGAGGCCGGTTGGGACGGCATGGCTGTTACGGAGAGGATGCATCGACCTTGGGGCCCCGGACCTCGATTCGAGAGTCAATCCCTCGCGATGGGGGCTGTCAAGAGCCCGGCATGCCGGGACGAACTCCCCTCGGAGAGGTGACAGAGAGCATCCGTCTCCCTGCAGTCGAATCACGACGTCGAGGCTGTGGAGCGGGTGCTCAGGGGCCGGACGCCGGGCGCCGGTGAGCAGCCCTCAGCGGCGGGTGGACGCTGTCACGGTGAACTTGGTGTTCCGCGCGACCTGCCGCGTCGGGCCGACCGCTCGCTCCAGCGCCGGGCGGTAGCGCAGGCCCGAGTTCCACACCGCCCAGAGCTCACCGCCCGGCTGCAGCACGCGGGCGGCCTCGGCGAACATCCGCGGCGCGATCCCTTCGTGCACCGCCGAACCCGAGTGGAACGGTGGGTTCAGCGCGATGAAGCTCGCACTCGCGTCCGGCTGGGCCCCCAGCATGTCGTCGCGGACGACCTCGACGCGGTCGGCGACGCCGTTCGCGTCCGCGGTGACCCGAGCGGAGGCGACCGCCGCTGCCGATTGGTCGCAGGCGAGCACATGGAGGGATGGATGCCGCAGCGCAAGCGCCGTCGCCACCACTCCGGTTCCGCAGGCGAGGTCGATGGCCGCCCCGTCGGGGAGCGGGGGCAGGTGCTCCAGCAAGAGCCTCGTGCCGATGTCGATCGATGCGCCCGCGAAGGCGCCTCCGAAAGCGCACACGACGATCCCGTCGTGCGTCGCCTGCGACGGCACCGGGTCGCGGCCGTCGTGAGGTCCGCGCGCGACGAGCACGCGCGACTTCTGTCGGGCGTGCGTGACGTCGAGCCGGGTGAAGCTCGCGCGCAGCACGTCGTTCATGGCGAGCGTCATGTGCTTCACGCGGCCCCCGGCGAAGACGACGACGTCGGGTGCCGCGTGCGCGGCGATCAGCCCAGCGATGTCGCGAAGAGCGTCGAGTGAGCGCGGCAGTCGCAGCAGCACGACGCGCGCGTCGCGCACGAGTGCGGGTGAGAGGGGCAGCGACGTGAATGCGTCTCGGAGCCCGAAGCGCTCGGCGTTGGCCGCGAGCGCGCGCTCGCCCGTGAGCGGGTCCTGATGGACACGGATGGCGCGACCGCCGTCCGAGGCTGCGCCGAGCGTGAGCGCACCGTAGCCGTCGCCGATCACCACGAGCCCGCCGTCGCCCGCGTCGGTTCGGACGGGGGCGGACTCGTCGAGGAGCAGCCGGTCCGCGGCATCCGTCGCCACGAGGTCGGGAGCCTCGACGTCGGGCCACCGGCGCAGGTCGTCGAGCGAGAACGTCACCGTCCCACGGTAGCTGGACGGGCGGCGCCCGGTTCCGGGAACTGCGGACGAATGCGTGCCGTCCCGAGGCAGCGGGACTAGCATTCAACGGTGCCCGACCGTGCGTTCAGTCCCGTCATCTCGCTGCTGACCGTGGCCGCCGTATGGGACGCGCACCTCGGCGCGCAGCTGCGCGATCTCGGGCTGACCACGCGGAAGTACGGACTGCTCGCCCACATCGAGGCGACGCCGGGAATCTCGTTCAGCGAGCTTGCGCGGCGTTCGCAGATCACCGTGCAGTCGGCGCACTCCGCCGTGCAGACCCTCGTCGCCGACGGGCTCGTCGCGGATGCGACGAAGCACGCGGGCGCGGCATCGGATCTGCGCGTGACCGACCGGGGCGGCGAGGTGCTGCACGCCGCCGAACAGCGGCTGGCGGCTCTCGACGCCGGACTCGCCGCGGGGGCGCCGGCGCTCGCCACGGCGCTCGAGGGGCTGCATGAGCAGCCGTTCGGTCTCGCTCCCGAGTAGATCGCGCCATCCTCGGCCAACCTTCAGAAAGCCTGAAGCGCTTTCAGTTAGGCTGAAGGTGTGTTCCGCAACCCCCACACCCTGTTCCGTGCGCTCGCGATCCTCGAGGCGATCTCGTGGACGCTCCTCATCACCGGCCTCATCCTCCGTGCCACCACCGACTGGGCTCTCGGCGTCACGATCGGCGGCGGCATCCACGGCTTCATCTTCCTGTCGTACGGCGCGACCGTGATCCTCGTCGCGCTCAACAACCGCTGGCGCGTCGGACCGACCGTGCTCGCGCTCGTGAGCGCCGTCATCCCGTATGCCACGATCCCGGCGGAGCTGTGGCTCCAGCGCAGTGGTCGTCTTGCGGGGGACTGGCGTCTCGAGGCTACCGACGACCCCCGCGACGCCACCTGGTACGACCGGCTGATGCGGTGGTTCCTGCGGCGGCCCTGGGTGCTCGGCGCCCTGATCGCGCTCGCGGTCGTGCTGCTGTTCGTCGTGCTCCTCATCCTGGGCCCGCCCGGAGGCCGCGACTGACCACACCCCACCCCGGCCGCCTCACTCCCTCGGGAGCGGGGTGGCCGCATCGTGTCGTGGACCGGTGGCGGATGCCCCGCGGCTCAGCGCCAGTCGGGCAGCTGCTGCAGCGTCCAGGTGTTGCCGTCGGGGTCGTCGAACTGGACGAACCGGCCCCAGTCCTGCTCGTCGACACCGCGCCCCTCGACGCCCTTCGCCCGCAGGTGGGCGAGCGCCTCGTCGGCGTCCGGCACGACGATCTGAACCGTGTTCTGATGGCCGGGCTCCAGGGTGTTGCCGAGACCGGTGCCGAAGGCGATCGAGCAGGCGGAGCCGGGTGGGGTCGCCTGAACGAAGCGGAGGCCCTCGACGGGCGTCTGGTCGTGGTCGATGTTCCAGCCGATCCTCTCGTAGAACTCCTTCGCGCGGTCGACGTCCGTCACCGGCACGAAGATGAGCTCGATCTTCCAGTCCATCGTGTTCCCTCTCGTCTTTGAAGCAGGCCCCGTGGAGGAGACGTTACGCCGGGGGTCTGACATCCGCCGCGCGGGAATACTCGCGGACGGGTGCGGTTGAACTTGACAATGCCTGTGTCAAGTTCATAACTTGATACTCCTCCGCTCAAGTTTCAGGAGAGATGGAATGCCAGAAGACTTCACCCCTCAGACCGGCGACGACGCGAGCTCGTTCGACGAGTTCCTGGCGCGCTACCTCGCGGGCGAGCGCGCCCGTGCCGAGCGCTCGATCGACCTGAGCCGCTACCTCGGGGCCCGTACGCAGGAGCTGCTCCAGCGCGCCGGCAAGTACGCGCTCGAGCGCGGGCAGCAGGAGCTCGACTCGCTGCACGTCCTGCGCATCCTCGTGGCCGAGGCTCCCGCGCGCGACGCCGTGCAGCGCATCGGCGCCGACGCCGACGCGATCGCGCGCGCCACCGAGGAGCGCCTTCCCGCCGCCACCGCGGCGGCCGACGTCGACGGGGCCCTCGTGACCTCGTCCGTGCAGCGCGCACTGTTCCACGCGTTCCAGGTCGCCCGCTCGTCGGGATCGACCTATGTCGACCCCGAGCACCTGTTCTTCGCCCTCGTGCTCGCGCAGGACACGCCCGCCGGCCAGGTGCTGGCACGTGCCGGCGTGACGGCCGAGGCGCTCATGCAGGGTGCGCGCGAAACCGTGACGCCGGGTGAGAGCACGCAGACGGAGGTACGGCCCGAGGACGCAGCATCCGACACCCCCATGCTCGACACGTACGGCACCGACCTGACGGCGCGCGCCGTCGCGGGCGAACTCGACCCGGTGATCGGGCGCGCCGACGAGATCGAGCAGACGATCGAGATCCTCAGCCGCCGCACCAAGAACAACCCGGTGCTGGTCGGCGAGGCCGGCGTCGGCAAGACCGCGATCGTCGAGGGACTCGCCCAGGCGATCGTCGACGGTTCCGTGCCCGAACAGCTGCTCGGCAAGCGCGTGATCGCGCTCGATCTGCCGGCCATGCTCGCGGGCACCCGCTACCGCGGCGACTTCGAGGAGCGTCTCACCAAGACGATGGACGAGATCGCCGCGCACAAGCGCGAGCTGATCGTCTTCATCGACGAGGTGCACACGGTGGTCGGCGCCGGTGGCGCCGGCGACGGCGGCATGGACGCGGGCAACATCCTCAAGCCCCGCCTCGCGCGCGGCGAGCTGCACCTCGTGGGGGCGACGACGCTCAAGGAGTACCGCGTCATCGAGAAGGACCCGGCTCTCGAGCGCCGGTTCCAGCCGGTGCGCGTCGGCGAACCCTCGATCGAGGACGCCGTGCTCATCCTGCGCGGCCTCAAGCCCGCCTACGAGGAGCACCACGGCATCGTCTACACCGACGAGGCGCTGCGTGCGGCCGTCGAGCTCAGCGACCGGTACCTGAGCGAGCGCGTGCTGCCGGACAAGGCGATCGATCTCATCGACCAGGCCGGCGCCCGACTGCGCCTGCGACTGGGCTCGAAGGTCGACGTGTCGGGTCTCCTCGAGCGTCTGGCGACGCTCGAGGCAGACAAGAACGCCGCGGTGTCGGCGGAGCACTACGAGGAGGCGTCGCAGATCCGCGACCAGATCGCCGAGGTGCAGGGGCGTCTCGAGCGCGCCACCGCCGCCGGTGCTGCCGTGCGGACCGACGCGATCGTCGACGAGCCCGAGATCGCCGCGGTGATCAGCCGGGCCACCGGCATCCCGGTGAACCGCCTGACCGAGACCGAGCGCGAGCGCCTGGCGTCCCTCGAGGACGAGCTGCACGACCGCGTGATCGGCCAGGAAGACGCGGTGACCGCGGTCGCCAAGGCGGTCCGCCGCAACCGCACCGGCATGGGCGACGCCCGTCGCCCGGTGGGGTCGTTCCTCTTCCTCGGCCCGACCGGCGTCGGCAAGACCGAGCTCGCCAAGGCACTCGCCGCGTCGCTGTTCGACGACGAGGGTGCGGTCATCCGCTTCGACATGAGCGAGTTCGGCGAGCGGCACACCGTGTCGCGGCTCGTCGGCGCCCCTCCCGGATACGTCGGCTACGACGAGGCCGGGCAGCTCACCGAGCGCGTACGGCGCAACCCGTACTCGATCGTGCTGTTCGACGAGATCGAGAAGGCGCACCCCGACGTGTTCAACCTGCTGCTGCAGGTGCTCGACGACGGGCGTCTCACCGACGGCCAGGGGCGCACCGTCGACTTCCGCAACACGGTGGTCGTCATGACCTCCAACCTCGGCTCGGAGTTCCTCGCGTCGCGCGGCGGTGCGATCGGGTTCCTCGCCGACGGGGGAGGGTCGACCGGATTCGGTTCCGAGAAGGATCTGCGCGATCGCGTCTTCGGCAAGCTGCGCGAGGCGATGCGCCCCGAGTTCCTCAACCGCATCGACGAGATCGTGCTGTTCCGCAAGCTCGAGAAGCCGCAGCTGCAGAGCATCGTGCGACTGCTGCTCGAGGCATCCGATGTGCGCCTCGCCAAGCGCGAGGTCGAGCTCGTCGTGACCGACTCCGCGGTGGCGTGGCTCGCCGACAACGGGTACGAGCCCGAGTACGGCGCCCGGCCGCTGCGTCGCCTGATCCAGCGCGAGGTCGACGACCGCATCGCCGACCTGTTCGTCACGGGCGCCCTCGTCGACGGCGGGACCGTGACGGTGGATGCCTCGGCCGAGGCGCTGTCGGTGCGCTCGGGGACTCCCTTCGCCGCCGCGGCCTGATCCCGAAGGATCCGAGAGGCGCAGGGCCGACAGGCCCCGCGCCTCTCGCGCTGCGTGGGGCGGGGGTGTGGCGAGCATCGCACCGCTTCGACTGGTCAACCACGGCTGCGCGGGGCGGATCCGGGCCGAGATCTCCTGTGGAATCCTGGTTGACCTGTTGAAGCGGTGGGCACACGGATGCCTCCCGTCGCCGACGCGTGCTTCTCGCGTGTCGGCACGGCCTGACAGAGTGGGATGCATGACCCGCATCGGCGCGATCTTCAACCCGTACACGCACAGCCCTGACGAGTTCCGCGACGCGGTGCTCGCCGCCGAGTCCGCGGGACTGCCGGAGCTGTGGATCTGGGAGGACTGCTTCCGCCAGTCCGCCTTCGCCACGGTGGGCGCGGCCCTCGCCTGGACCGAGGCTCTGCGCATCGGCATCGGGATCGCGCCGATGCCGCTGAGGAATGTCGCCACGACGGCGATGGAGATCGCCACGGTCGAGCGGCTGTTCCCCGGCCGGCTGCTTCCCGGGGTCGGCCACGGCGTGCTCGACTGGATGGGGCAGGTCGGAGCGCGTGTCGCCTCGCCACTGACCCTGATGCGCGAGTACGTGCCGGCGCTGCGCGGCCTGCTCGCCGGCGACCAGATGAGCGTCGACGGACGCTATGTCACCCTCCGCGACGTGCGTCTGGACTATCCGCCGGTCGCGCCGCCGCTCGTGTACGCGGCGGCAGAGGGTCCGAAGACGCTGCGGCTGAGCGGCGAGGTGGGCGACGGGACCGTGCTCGACAGCGGGCACACGGCGGGGGAGTACGCCATCGCGACGGCCGCCATCCGCGAGGCGCGTGCCGCGTCGGGTCGCACCGGTGACCACGACGTGGTGGCCTACGTCGTCACCGCCTTCGGCGCGGATGCCGAGGCGCGGGCGATCGCCGACGTGGGCGACAAGCCCGATCCCGCCGAGCGCGCGCTGTGGGGCGACCCGGCAGACGTCGCCGCGGGGGCGCAGCGCTTCTTCGATGCGGGCGTCGACGATGTGGTCCTGCTGCCCTCGTCCCGCGGCGACATCGCCGAGTTCTACCGGGCGGCCGCCGAGGTCTCCAGGCTCTCCGGCGCGCACGTCGCATGAGCGCGGCGCTCTCCATCGGGATCGCCGCGGCAGCCGGCGCGGAAGTCGGTGCGCGTGTCGCGGTGGCGGCAGAGGCCGCGGGACTGCACGCCGTGTGGGTCAACGACACCCCGGGCTGCGACGCGCTGGCCGTGCTCGCGGCCGCCGCGGGTGCGACCGAGCGGCTCGTGCTGGCCACGGGGGTGCTCCCGATCGACCGTCGCACGGCCGACGACATCCTCGCCCGCGCCGCCAGGCTCCCCGCCGACCGCCTCGTGCTCGGCATCGGCTCCGGGCAACTGCGCCACGGTGCCGTGGATCGGGTGGCGGATGCTGCCACCGCCCTCCGCGCGGGCACCGAGGCGCGTGTCGTGATCGGCGCCCTCGGCCCGAGGATGCGGCGCACCGGGGCGGAGGCATCCGACGGGCTCCTGCTCAGCTGGCTCACTCCGCAGATCGCGGCGGACCAGGCGCGGCGTGCTCACGAGCTCGCCCACACGGCGCACGTCGCGCTGTATGTGCGGACGGCGGCCGACTCCGACGCGATCCCGGCGCTCGATGAGGAGGCGCAGCGCTACGCCGGCTACCCCGCCTACTCGGCGAACTTCGCCCGTCTGGGGGTACAGGCGGCAGAGACCGTCATCCGGCCCGCTGCGCTGCGGGATCGGATCGCCGCCTATCGCGCCGCCGCCGACGAGGTGGTCCTCCGGGCCATCACCGCCTCCGGCAGTCTCGATGAACACCTCCGCTTCGTCGACGCGGTCGCCGGGGCCGTCGCGTGATGCGGGTCGTCGCCCGCTGGGCGCTCGCGACGCTGCTGGCCGCCGCGGGCGCCTCTCACCTCATGTGGGGGCGCCGCGGCTACCGCATCGTCGTACCCGATTGGGCGACGCGGCTGCTGCGCACCGACAAAGACACGATCGTGGTCGTGTCGGGGGTCGTCGAACTGATGCTCGGCAGCGCGCTCGTGGCGCTTCCCGCCGAGCGCCGCCGCGTCGGCTGGGCGGTGGCCGCGTTCTTCGTCGCCGTCTTCCCGGGCAACGTCCATCAGTGGCGGACGGGCCGGTCGGCGCCCATGCTGCGCACCGATCGGGCGCGGTTCGTCCGGCTGCTCCTGCAGCCGCTGCTGATCGGATGGGCCCTGTGGAGCACGAGCGGCACCCCGGGCAGCAGCCGATGAGCCGGCCGGTCGCCGTCCTCGCCGGCGCATCGGGCTTCGTCGGCCAGGCGCTGGGGAAGGCGTTCGCCGAGGACGGGTACGACGTGCGCACGATCGGCCGCTCGAACGCCGACGCGACATGGGACGACGGTGCCGGCATCCGTGCACTCGTCGACGGCGCCGCGGTGCTCGTGAACCTCGCCGGAAAGTCGGTGGACTGCCGCTATACCGACGCGAATCGCGACGAGATCCTGCGGTCGCGGGTCGAGACGACGAAGACGCTGCGCGAGGCGGTGACGGATGCTGCGACGCCGCCTGCGCTGTGGCTGAACGCCAGCACCGCCACCATCTATCGCTACGCGATGGATCGGGCCCAGACCGAGGCCGAGGGTGAGCTCGGGGTGGGGTTCTCCGTCGATGTCGCGCGGAACTGGGAAGAGGAGTTCTTCGCGGGCGACCTGCCGGCGACGCGCCGCGTCGCGCTGCGCATGGCCATCGTCATCGGCGACGGGCCGGCGACGCGAGTGCTCCTGCGGCTCGCGCGGCTCGGCCTCGGCGGCCCGCAGTACGACGGCTGGTGGTGGGCGCACCGCCGGTACCGCGGGATCGGCGCCCGGCCCTCGGGGAACGGGAGGCCGCCCTGGCATCGGTCGCGCGGGCGGCAGCGGTTCAGCTGGATCCACCTCGACGACGTCGTGGGCGCGGTGCGCTTCATGCGCGACCGGCCCGAGATCGACGGGCCCGTCAACCTCGCGGCTCCCGGGGCGACCGACAACCGGACGCTCATGGCGACGCTGCGACGCGTCGTCGGGCAGCCGATCGGTCTTCCGGCCTACCGGTTCATGCTGGAGCCGGCGATGGCGGTGCTGCGGACCGAGCCGGAGCTCGTGCTCAAGAGCCGGTGGGTCTCGCCCCAGGTGCTGCTGTCGGCCGGTTACGAGTTCGCGCACCGCGACCTGGAGTCCGCGCTGAGGACGGTCCCGCGCTAGCAGCCCGGGACAGGTGTCGGGGGCCGGTGCCAGAATGCCGATGTGCTGCTGAACGAGCTGGTGACCGCGACGGGCGAGGTCGCGTCGACCTCGTCGCGCTTGGCCAAGATCGGCGTCCTCGCCACGTTGCTGCGCGGGCTTCAGCCCGACGAGATCGCTCCCGCCATCGGTTTGCTCACCGCCAGCCCGCGGCAGGGGCGGCTCGGCGTCGGGTGGCGCAGTCTCATGGGCCTCGATGCCGTCCACGCCGACACTCCGACGCTCACCGTGCTCGATGTCGACGCATCCCTCAGCCGGCTGGCGGGGGCCGATGGTGCGGGCTCGGTTCTCGCCCGCCGCGCGGAGCTCGATGCGCTCGCCGCGGCCGCCACAGCCGACGAATGGGACTTCCTGGCGCGCGTCATGATCGGCGAGCTGCGCACCGGCGCGCTGGAGGGTGTGCTCCTCGACGCGATCGCGAAGGGTTCCGAGCGCGAAGCGCCCGTCGTGCGCCGGGCCGCGATGCTGTCCGGCGACCTGGGCGCGACGGCGCGCATCGCGCTCACCGGCGACGCCGGCGAGCTCGCGGCGGTCGGCCTCGAGGTGGGGCGCGGCGTGCTGCCCATGCTCGCTGCGACGGCGGGCTCGACGACGGAGGCGCTCGAGACTCTCGGGGCCGCAGCATCCGTCGAATACAAGCTCGACGGGGCGCGCATCCAGGTGCATCGCGACGGCGACGACGTGCGCGTCTTCACCCGCAGCCTCGCCGACATCACGCACCGCGTGCCCGAGCTCGTCGAAGCGGTGAAGGCGCTGCCCGCCGAGCGGGTGATCCTCGACGGCGAGACGCTGTCGCTCGACGAGGACGGCGGCCCGCGGCCGTTCCAAGACACGATGTCGCGATTCGGGTCGATGGGCGACGACGCGGCGGCCACCGTGCTGAGGCCGTGGTTCTTCGACATCCTCCATCTCGACGGCCGCGACCTGATCGACGAGCCGCTCGCGACGCGGCTCCTGCTGCTCGATCGAGCCGTGGGCGACGCACGCATGCCGGGCGTCGTCACCGACGACCCGGCGACAGCCGAGGAGTTCTCGCGCCAGGCGCTCGCCGCCGGCCACGAGGGCGTCATGGTCAAGGCACTCGACGCTCCCTACGCCGCCGGGCGGCGCGGCAAGAGCTGGCTCAAGGTCAAGCCGGTGCTCACCTACGACCTCGTCGTGCTGGCCGTCGAGTGGGGGTCGGGCCGTCGCACCGGGCAGCTGTCGAACCTGCACCTGGGCGCCCGCGACCCGGAGGGACTCTTCGGCGAACCGGGCGGCTTCGTGATGGTGGGCAAGACCTTCAAGGGCCTCACCGACGCGACGCTCAGGTGGCAGACCGAGCACTTCCCGACCATCGAGACCCATCGCTCGGCGTACGCGGTGCACGTGCGCCCCGAGACGGTGGTCGAGATCGCGATCGACGGTGTGCAGCGGTCGACGCGGTATCCGGGCGGGGTCGCTCTGCGCTTCGCCCGTGTGAAGGGCTATCGCCCTGACAAGCGCGCCGACGAGGCCGACACGATCGAGTCGCTGCGCACTCTCCTGCGGGGATGACGGCGGAGCTCCGTCATCCCCGGGCAGCGACGTACCGGTGCTCGGGTCTTCCCGTGGTGCCGTAGCGCAGCTGCACCTCGACCTGGCCGCGTGCAGCGAGCGCGGCGAGGTGGCGCTGCGCGGTCGCACGCGAGATGCCCACACGGTCGGCGACCTCGGCCGCCGACGCCTCGTCGTCGCCGAGGCCCGCGAGGATCAGCTGTTCCGTCGCCGATCGGGCGACGGTGGCAGGTTCCGCGCTGCCGTGGAGGATCGTGAGGGCGCGGTCGATCTGCTCCTGCTCGAGCGGGCGGTCGGTGGCGAGGAGGTTCCGCATGCGCGCGTAGCGGTCGAGGCGCTCCGCCAGTACGCGGGCCTCGAACGGCTTCGTCAGGTAGGCGAGTGCGCCGGCGCGCAGCGCACGACGCACGGTCGCAGCATCCGTCGCAGCCGACAGCACGAACGCGTCCACGTCGACGCCCGCGACGAACTCGACTCCGTCCCCGTCGGGGAGGAACGCGTCCACGAGCAGCAGGTCGGGGGCGTGCGCGCGTACGGCCTGGCGCGCGGCCCCGAGCGAATGCACGGGCTCCAGCGCGGCGAAGCCGGTGCGAGAGGCCACGACGTCGCGGTGCAGTCCGGCGACGCGGAAGTCGTCGTCGACGACGAGCACACGAATGGGCTGAGTCATGCGTTCTTCTCCTCTCCACGGACAGCGGTCTCGCTCCGCAGCGCGCCCGGAAGTCGCGCCCCGAACACGGCACCCGAACCGTGGCCGCCGGCATCGATGAGCCACACGTCGCCGCCGTGCCGGCGGGCGAGGTCGCGAGAGAGCGGCAGGCCGTAGCCGTGTCCGTGCACCGCGTCGTTGCGACCCGCATCGGCCTCGCGAGATCCGGTGCGGGCGAACGGGTCGCTCCCGAGCGGGCGGATGCCTCGGCCCGAGTCGGCGACTGTGACCACGAGTTCGTCGCCGTCGCCCAGCAGCGCGACCTCGACCCAGCGGGGTTCGTCGCCGGCCACCGCCGCGGTCACCGCGTTGCCGATCAGGTTGCCGAGGATCGCCGCGACGTCCTCCGGGAGTGCGACCTCGCTCAGCAGCAGGGTGTCGTCGGAGACCCGCAGGCTCACGCCCCGTTCACGCGCCGCCGCGCCCGTCGCGCCCAGAAGGGACTGGAGGAACGCGTCGGGAACGCGCTCGAGGCCGGCGACGGCGAAGTCGACGGCGCCGCGCTCGGTGAGGTCGCCCAGGAACGCGCGCGCCTCGTCGACGCGGTCTGCGTCGATCAGCCCGGATGCGACGTGCAGGCGATTGGCGAACTCGTGCCGCTGTACGCGCAGGGCCTCGGTCATGGCGCGGACGGTCTCGAGCCGCCCTGCGAGCGCCTCGACATCGGTGCGGTCGCGCACCACGACGATCTCTCCGAGCGCGCGGGCGTCGCGGCGCACCGGGCGCGTGTCGAGGTACAGCACGCGGTCGCCCACGACCGCCTCCACGGCGGTCGCGCCCTCGCGCACGGCCCGGAGCACGTCTTCCGGCAGCGCCAGCTCGTCGAACCGGTGGCCGACGGGGTCGTCGAGCCCCAGCATCCGTTCCGCCGCCTGATTGTACACGCGCACGACGCCGTCGGGATCGAGGGCGACGACGCCGTCCCCGACGCCCTCGAGCACCGCGGCCTGATTCTGCACGAGGGCCACGAGCTCCTCGGGCTGGAGTCCGAGGGTGAGCCGCTCGAAACGCCGCCGCAGGAGCAGCGTCGCCAGCGTCGCCAGGGCCACGCCGCCCAGCGCGGCGACCCCGATCGTCGTGAGGAGCGCGGGGAGGTCGTCGAACACGCTCGCACGCTCGAAGCCGACGCTGACCTCGCCCACCGGAGCGCCTGCGGCTTCGGCGTAGATCGGCACCTTCGCGCGGGCGGACTCGCCGAGCGTGCCGACCTCCCAGTCGACCACCTCATTGCCCTCGAGCACCTCGGCGAAGGGCGTCGAGACCACCTGGCCGAGCAGGTCCTGATTCGGGTGGGCGAGACGGATGCCGTGATCGTCGGTGATGACCACGAACAGCGCGTCGGTGCGTTCGGCCACATCGCTGGCGATCTGCTGCAGCGGACCGTCACGAAGGTCACCGGCATCCGGCGTTCCCGGATCCGCCGAGAACCCGGCGACGAGGGATTTGACGTCGGGGTCCTCCGCGACCGTGCGGGCGATGTTGAGGGCGGCGGCCTCGGACTCTGCGCGCAGCTGGCGCACGCCCAGCCATCCGAAGACGAGCGCGCACACGGCGACGACGGCGGTGACCGTCGCGAGCTGCACCAGCAGCAGCCGTGTCGCGAAGCGCATGCCACCTCCCGGGTGTGTGCGCGCACTGTGCGTGAGCAGAATGCGCAGAACACACGCTACGCGCACAACGTGAGGGAATGCGACTTAACGCGCGCCTGTCCGGCGCTCGACCCTAATCTCTGTCAGACGCACCGCGAAACGGTGCGCGAAACCTGACGCACCCCACGACGAAGGAGTCGACATGAACGCGGCAGCACCGTTCCTCCTCCAGGCCGCCGAGGCCGACGAAGGCTACGCGACGGCCTTCGTTCCGCCCGAATGGGTGCTGGTCGCCCTCGGGTTCACGATGGTGCTCGTCTTCATGGCGCTCATCATGACGCGGCGGCTCACGCCGATGGTCGCGCTCATCCTCGTGCCCACGGTGTTCGGCCTGTTCGCCGGCGCGGGGCTCGGGCTCGGCGACATGATCATCGACGCCATCAGCAGCATGGCCCCTACCGCCGCTCTGCTCATGTTCGCGATCATGTACTTCGGCATCATGATCGACGTCGGGCTGTTCGACCCGCTCATCCGCGCGATCACGAGGCTGCTGGGCGACGACCCGGCGAAGGTCGTGCTGGGCACGGCGCTCCTCGCGGGAGCGGTGTCGCTCGACGGCGACGGGTCCACGACATTCATCATCACGACCTCCGCGATGCTGCCGATCTACCTGCGTCTGGGCATGAGCCCGGTCGTGCTCACCTGCGTGGCGGGCCTGATGAACGGCACGCTCAACATCGTGCCGTGGGGTGGTCCGACCGTGCGCGCCGCGACCGCGCTGGGCCTGCAGCCGACCGACATCTTCGTGCCGATGCTGCCGTCCCTGGCCGCCGGCCTGGTCATCGCGCTGACGTTCTCGTGGTTCCTCGGCCTCTCGGAGCGCAAGCGCATCGGCAGCATCGACGCCTCGCGCCTCGGCGACGGCGGCGCGCTCGCCGGCCCGAGGATCTTCCGCGGCGCCGACACGAAGCCGGGCGCCCGTGCGACGCTGCGCACCGGCAACATCGTCACCCTCGCCGGCGGTCACGGTGGCGTGCCCGCGGCGACCGCGGTGGTCGATCGTGAAGACACCGCAATGGCGGACACGATGCTGGACCCGAACCGCGCGACGCTGCGGCCGAAGCTGATCTGGTTCAACCTGGCGCTCACGCTCGTGGTGATGGTGCTGCTGGTGCTCGACATCTTCCCTCTCGCATACGTCTTCATGGTCGGCGCCGCGATCGCGCTGGTGGTCAACTTCCGAAAGCTCAAGAGCCAGGCCGACGAGATCGTCGCGCATGCTCCGAGCATCGTCGGCGTGGTGTCGATGGTGCTGGCGGCGGGCGTGCTGGTCGGCGTGCTGAACGGCACGGGCATGGTCGACGCCATGGCCACCTGGATCACGACTGTGATCCCCGCCTCGCTCGGCCCGTTCCTCGCCGTGATCACCGGCATCCTGTCGATCCCGTTCACGTTCTTCATGTCGAACGACGCGTTCTACTACGGCATCCTGCCGGTGCTCGCGCAGAGCGCGGAGCACTTCGGGATCGCCCCGGTCGAGATGGCGCGGGCATCGATCACCGGCCAGCCGGTGCACCTGCAGAGCCCGCTGGTGCCGGCGATCCTCCTGCTGGTGTCGCTCGCGAGCGTCAACCTCGGCGACCACCACAAGAAGGTGCTGTGGCGCGCCACGATCGTCTCGCTCGCCATGCTCGCGGTCGGCGTGCTGGTCGGCGCCATTCCGCTCATGGCCTGACGACGCGCTCCTTCGCGTGCGACCACAGCCGGCCGCCGAGACCGCGGGTTCTGCCCGCCGTCTCGGCGGCCGGCTGTCGTTTCACGGTCGTGGAGGCGACCGGTGCCCCCAACTCGTATCGGAGGGCTCGTAGGATTTCGGCATGACCAAGGGAGCCGGGCCCGACGCCTCGTACGAGTACCGCAGCTTCGGGGCACCGGGGGCGCAGCGCACCGTCGCGCTGCTCCGTTCGGGGGTCTCGACCCTGTCGGATCCGCGCCCGGACGTCACCGCGCGGCGCGACGTGAGGATCGTCGCGGTGGGCCTCACGGTCGACGACATCGACGACCCCGTCGCCTACCGCGGCGCGACCCCCGCAGAAGCGACCGCGAGCGTCGTCGCGCGGTTCATCGCGGAGGAAGCACACGGGCGCCCGGTCGGTCTGGTGGGAGTCGGCGAAGCCGGCGAGCTCGCGATCCTGGTCGCGGCCCATCTCGGCGAGGGCGTCGACAGGCTGGCACTCGTCGCCGTTCCTCGACCCGAGTCCGAGCTCGGCGCGAGCGAGGTCGCCGAGATCCTCGACCGCATCGCCGCGAAAACGCTCCTCATGAACGGCCAGGCGGATCCGACCGCCGCCTCGGGGGCGGCGCAGTGGTTCAAGAACCACCTGTCGTCGGCGCGGGTCGAGATGGTGCCGAGGACGGACGACATCGAGGCTCGGCTCATCCTCGCGGACGTCTGGGAGCGCGTGCTGTCGCACGTCGCGCCCGGCACCCTGCGATGAACCGCATCGTCGTGCTGACCGGCGCCGGCATCTCGGCCGAGAGCGGTGTGCCCACGTTCCGCGGGGCCGACGGTCTCTGGGAAGGGTACGACATCGAGGACGTCGCGACGCCGGAGGGGTTCGAACGCGACCCCGACCTCGTTCAGGCGTTCTACGACGCCCGACGACGGGTGGCCGCATCGGTCGTCCCGAATGCCGCGCACCGCGCGCTCGCCCGCCTCGAGGGTGCCATCGGCGACGACCTCCTCGTGGTGACGCAGAACGTCGACGACCTGCACGAGCGCGCCGGCACCCGCAACCTCGTGCACATGCACGGCGAGCTGCGCCGGGCTCTCTGCCTGGCCTGCGGATCCCGCCCCGAGTGGGACGGCGACCTCATCGACCGCCCCGCCTGCCCGGAGTGCGGAGAACGGATGCTGCGCCCCGACGTGGTCTGGTTCGGCGAGATGCCGTACGAGCTCGATCGCATCGAGCAGGCGGTCGTCGCGTGCGACGTGTTCGTCTCGATCGGCACGTCGGGGGAGGTGTATCCGGCCGCGGGATACGTCGCGCTCGCCGCCGCCTTCGGGGCACGCACGGTGGAGCTGAACCTCGAGCCCAGCGACCCGGCCGTGCCGTTCGACGAGGCACGGGCGGGCCCGGCGAGCGAGCTCGTGCCGGTGTGGGTCGACGAGGTGATCGCGGCGCGGAGCGCCGGATAGGCGAAGAGAGCGCCGGGTGGATGAGTCCACCCGGCGCTCTTCGCGTGCTGTCGCGACGCTAGCGCGCGCCGCCCGACCGCACCCTCGAGAGGGCGTCGACGGTCGCGGCGAGGATCAGCACGCCGCCCGTGACCAGCAGGTTGATGCCGGCGGGGAGGTTGAGCAGACCGAGGCCGTTCGTGATCGTCGCGATGACGAGGGCGCCGATCGCGGCGTGCATCAACCGGCCTTTACCGCCGAAGAGGCTGACGCCGCCGACGACCGCCGCGGCGACGCCCGACAGCACGATGTCACGGCCGACGGTCGCGTCGACCGAGCCCACGCGTGCGACGCTCAGCAGCGCCGAGAAGACGGCGAGGCTGGAGCAGATCACGAACGCCCACCACTTGATCCAGCGCACCTTGACGCCCGAGCGGCGCGCGGCCTCGGCGTTGCCGCCGATCGCGTAGATATACCGGCCGAACTTGGTGCGGTCGAGCAGGAAGGTGCCGATCCACAGGATCACGAGCACGACGGGCACGACGATCGGCACGCCCGCAACCTCGACCACGGACTGCCCGCGGTTCTGGTTGAGCACGAAGACGACGACGCCGCCGATGACCGCGATGGCCGCGAGCTTGATCCACACCATGGACAACGCACGGTTGGGCACGCCGGCACGGGTACGGCGGGCGCGGTCCCAGAACGAGGTGCCCGCCGAGATCGCGAGCATGATCACGAGCATCACCCAGCCGCCCCACACCGGCAGGTTGCCGTTCTGCAGTGCGATGAGCTCGGGCACCTCGAGACGGAACAGGCCGCCCGGGCCGATGATCACCAGCGCGAGGCCCTGGAAGCCCAGGAACAAGCCCAATGTCACGACGAACGACGGGATGCCGACTCTCGCCACGAAGAAGCCGATCAAGGCGCCGGTGAGGAATCCGAACCCGAATCCGATCAGCAGCGCGAGCGGCCACGGGATGCCGAACTGGGCGTTCAGCACGACGAACAGCGCCATGCCGACGCCGCCGGTCACGCCGGCCGACAGGTCGATCTCGCCGAGGAGCAGCACGAACACCAGCGCCATGCCCAGCACGACGAGTGTCGCCGCCTGGTTCAGAAGGTTCGCGAAGTTGCGCTCGGTGAGGAAGAACGGGCTCAGGATCGAGAACAGCGCCCCGAGCACGACGAGGCCGCCGATCGCGGGGAGGGCGCCCATGTCGCCGCCGCGCACGCGCTGCCACCAAGCCTGGATCTGGTCGCCGAGGCCGCCTTCGACGCCGCTGCCGATGAGGTCGCTGGCGATCGGGTCGGGCGCGGCCTCGGTTCGGGTGGCGTTGCTGCTCATTCCGCGCCTCCTTCGGTGCGAACGGTCGACGTGTCGAGGATCGAGACGCCGGCGGGTGTCTTGGTGCCGGTGATGTAGCCGACCACGTCGTCCCGGGTGGTCGAGGACGTCGGGATCTGCGCGACCATCTGGCCGAGGTACAGCACGGCGATGTCGTCGGCGACCTCGAAGACGTCGGCCAGGTTGTGGCTGATGAGGATCACCGCGACGCCCTGCTCTGACAGGCGCTTGACGAGGTTCAGCACCTGCTCGGTCTGCGCGACGCCGAGCGCCGCGGTCGGCTCGTCGAGGATGACCACGCGCGCCTTCTTGAGCACGGCGCGGGCGATCGCCACGGTCTGGCGCTGGCCGCCGGAGAGGCTCGACACCTTCTGGCGCACCGACTTCACGGTGCGCACCGAGAGCGAGCGGAGCGTGTCGGAGGCCTCCTTCTCCATGCGGCCCTCGTCGAAGGTGCCGAAAGAGAGCTCCTCGCGACCGAGGAACATGTTCTGCACGATGTCGAGGTTGTCGCACAGTGCCAGGTCCTGGTAGACCACCTCGATGCCGAGGCCCGAGGCGTCGCGGGGAGCGTGCAGATCGCGGTGCTGACCGTCGATGAGGACTTCGCCCTCGTCGTAGGGCTGCACGCCCGCGAGGCCCTTGATGAGTGTGGACTTGCCGGCGCCGTTGTCGCCCACGAGTGCGGTGACCTTGCCGGGGTGGACTTTGAGGTCGACGCCCTTGAGGACGCTGACCGGACCGAAGGACTTCTTGACTCCGACCAGCTGGATGATCGGCTCGGCGCCGACGGTGGCGGGAGTGGTGGTGGTTGTGTCTGACATGCTCGCTTCCTTGGAGTGCCGTGGTGCGGCGCGAAGGGGCGTCACGCCGAGCGGCGCGACGCCCCCTTGCGGTTGAGCCGCAAGCCGATCCGTTACTGCGCGGTGACTCCGTACTGCTCGCAGGCAGCCATCACGTCGGCCGTGCAGACGTCGTCGTAGGCGGCGTCGCCGGCGGCGATGACCTCCTTGACCTCGTTGGGTCCGACGAGCTGCGGCGTGACCTGGACGTAGGGCGTGCCGTCGTCGAGCTCGGCCTGCGCCTTGACCTCCTCGCCCTTCAGCAGCGCGACGGCGGTCGCGACGGCGGCCGTGGCCTCGTCCTTGACCGGCTTGTAGACCGTGGCGGTCTGCCAGCCGAGCAGGATGTTCTGCAGGCCCGCGACATTCGCGTCCTGGCCCGACACGGCCACGCCGGTCAGGTTGTTGTCCTGCAGGACCTTGATGACGCCCGCCGCGTTGGTGTCGTTCGCGACCCACACGCCGTCGACCTTGCCGCCGAGCGAGGTCAGAGCCTGCTCGAAGTTGGTCTGCGACTTGGCCTGGTCCCACACCCCGGGAGGCTCGGCTGCCGCCGTGATGCCGGCGGCCTCCATCACCTCGACGGCGCCGTCGTGGAACATCTTCGCGTTGCCGTCGGTCGGGTCGCCGCCCATATAGACGACGACAGCCGTGGCCGGGTCCTTGCCCGCGGCCTCGAGGCCGTCGAGCACCGTCTGGCCCTCGAGGCGCCCGACCTCGGTGTTGTCGAACGACACGTAGTAGTCGGCGCCGGTGAACGGACGGTCGTAGGCGATGACCGGGATGCCCTCGGCCTTGGCCTTCGTCGCGACGGCCTCGGCCGCACCCTGGTAGTCCACGAGGAGCATGACGCCGCAGCCCTGGGTGAGCTGCTGGTCGGCGATCGTCGAGTACTTGTTGACGTCGCCCTGCGCGTTCTGGATGTCGACGTCGAATCCGGCCGCCTCCAGGCCCTCCTGGAGGTACTTGCGGTCGAAGTTCTCCCAGCGCGGCGACGAGGCCGCGTCCGGCAGGATCACGCATGCGCGGCTGGCGGCATCGCCGCCACCCTCGGTGGACCCACCGTCGCCGTTGCCGCTGCTGGAACAGCCGGCCAGCATCACCGCGGCGGCGCCCGTGAGGGCGGCCACGGCGAGGATCGAAGACTTCTTCATCTCTTGCCTTTCGTCATTGAAGCGGGCGAGTCCCCAGGATCGTCCCTGGCGTTCATCGCGCTGATGCGATCATCGACGACATGGATTCTTATCGTCAAGTCTTGAACATAACGCTTTGGCAACGCCCCGAATCGCACCCGGCGCGGACTCGCGTTCGCCCTCGCGAGAGAGCGTTTACCGTGCAGAATGCGCCCGAAGCGGGTGAAAACTCCGGTTTTCGCGTAGTCGGAGCCACATCAGAACCTGTACTCCCGCTGGGAGCGTTCGTCAAGTGAAGACAGCGAGGGGTGATGAAGCGCTCACGCTCGACCTGTCGCGGCACGGGTGCGGCGCGACAGCGAGTCGACGATCACGGCGAGCACGAGCACGACGCCGGTGACCATGAACTGCACCGACGAGTCGAGGTTGAGCAGGGTCAGGCCCGATGAGATCGACTGGATCACCACGATGCCGATCAGGGCCGAGAAGGCCGAACCGCGCCCGCCGAACAGGCTCGTCCCGCCGATGACGGCCGCGGCGATCGCGTTGAGGTTCACGTCTCCGGTCCCCGAGCTCTGGTTCGCGGAAGCCAGCCGTGCGGCCGCGAGGATGCCGCCCACCGCGGCGAGCGTGGAGCACATCGCGAAGACGGAGAGGTAGATGCGATCCACCCGGATGCCGGCGCGCCGTGCCGCCTCGACGGACCCGCCGACCGCGTAGACCGCGCGCCCCCAGCGGGTGCGCGTCAGGGCGAAGTTCATCGCCACCACCAGCCCCAGGAAGAACAGGAACATCACGCCGATGCCGCGGTAGAGGTTCAGATACCACGTGGCCGCCAGCAGGAACGCGAGCAGCACGCCGCTGCGCACGGCGATCTCGCCGTAGCTCTGACTCACGAGGTTGGCGGCCGCGCGCCGTCGCGATCGCCGGATGAGCGACCAGGCGAAGGCGGCCACGGAGAGCACCGCCACGACGTAGGAGGCCCACGCGGGAAGGAACATCTGCTGCGCGAACTGCACGAGCCAGGAGTCGAACGGGATCGCGATCGACCCGGTCTCGCCGAGCACCCACAGCTGCAGCCCGAGGAAGCCGAGCAGACCGGCGAGCGTGATGACGAAGCTCGGCAGCCCGAACCTGGTGTACAGGAACCCATAGAGCAGCCCGACGAGGCAGCCGATCGCGATGGCCGCGATCAGTGAGAGCACGACGTTCCACTGCAGCTGCACGAAGGTCACCGCCAGCACGGCGGCGGCGAGGCCCGACACCGAGCCCACGGAGAGGTCGATCTCGCCCACGAGGAGCACCAGCACCACGCCGAGCGCGATGGTGCCGATGGCCGCGCACTGCATCGTGAGGTTGACGAGGTTCTCGCTCGAGAGGAACACGGGATTGAGGAGCTGGAACACGGTCCAGATCACCGCGATCCCGAGAACGACGGGCAGCGCCCCCAGGTCGCCGCCGCGGACGCGGGACACGAAGGCCTCGAGTGCGTGACGGATGCTGCTGCCGCTGAGGAGGCGCTCCTCCGCGATCGGCTCGGCGAGGCGCTCGTCGCCCTGGAGACTCATCGGGACCCGTCCCCGCGCGGACGGGGCGTGCGGGAGCCGGCGCGGGGCATGCGGATCACGGTGCCGCCGGCAGTGTGCTCGTCCAGCGGCGGTTCGTCGAGCGGCGGACCGGCGGGCGCGGGCGGGGGCGCAGCATCCGCCCGTTCCGGTGCGCGTCGGGCGGCCGAGTGATCGACGGCACCCGTGATGGCCGCGATGAGCGTCTCGCTCGTGACGTCGGCGACGTTGTAGACGCCGTTGTTGCGGCCCAGGCGCAGCACGACCACGCGGTCGGCGACCGCCATGACGTCGGCCATGTTATGGCTGATGAGGATCACGCCGTGCCCGCGCTCGCGCAGCCGCTCGATGAGGTTCAGCACCTCGGCGGTCTGCGCGACGCCGAGCGCCGCGGTCGGCTCGTCGAGGATCACGACGCGGGGCTCGCCGATGAGAGAGCGCGCGATCGCGACGGTCTGGCGCTGCCCGCCCGAGAGCGAGGCGACGGGCACCCGCACCGACGGGATCTTCGCCGACAGCTCGCGCAGCAGCGTCCAGGTGCGCTGCTCCATGTCGACCTCGTCGAGCGTCGCACCGTCGCGCAGTTCCCTGCCCAGCCACAGATTGGCGACCACGTCGAGGTTGTCGCACAGGGCGAGGTCCTGGAAGATCGTCTCGATGCCGAGCTCCTGGGCGTCGGCCGGGGTGTCGATGCCCACCGGCTCGCCGTCGAACTCGATCGACCCGCTGTCGGGCGGGTGCACACCGGCGAGCACCTTCACGAGCGTCGACTTGCCGGCTCCGTTGTCGCCGACGAGGGCGACGACCTCACCCTCGTTGACCCAGAAGTCGACGTCGGTGAGCGCCTTGACCGCGCCGAAGCGCTTGCCAATGCCGCGCATCGTCAGCACGCGTTCGCGCGGGCGTCCCGCCCGCGGGTGCGTCATCGACATCATCGCCTCGTCCTCATCGATCCCCAGCCGACCCCTGTCAGAGTCAGGACCCTACCCGATGCCCGCCGCTTCGCACGCATCCGCGTACGCCGGAGTGCAGATGTCTTCGACGCTCCAGAACCCGTCGGCGACGACGGTGTCCATGATGTCGTCGATCGTCACGGCCACCGGGTCGAGCAGCGTGGCCGGCGTGCCCTGGATCTCGAGCGGGGCGGTGACCTCCTCGCCGTGCAGCAGCTTGACCGCGACCTCGGCGGCGAGCTCTGCCTGCGGCTCGATCGCCTTGTAGACGGTCATGTACTGATCGCCGGTGAGGATGCGCTGGATCGCCGAGAGCTCCGCATCCTGGCCGGTCACGATGGGGAGGGGGTCGACGTTCGCGACCCGCAGCGCCGCGATGGCGCCGCCCGCCGTCGCGTCGTTCGCCGCGTACACGCCGGCGATGGCGCCGCCGTGCTGGGCGATCTGGCCCGACACCCACTCCTGCGCCTCCTCGGGGCTCCAGCCGGGGGTGTCGTACTCGGCGAGCACGCGCAGACCGCTGCCGTCGATGATGCTGTGGGCGCCCTGCTTGAACAGCGCCGCGTTGCTGTCGGTGGGGGAGCCGTTGACCATCAGGATGCCGCTGCCCTCGTCTCCCGCCTGCACGCCCTCTACGAATGCGGTGGCCTGCAGCACCCCGACCTTCTCGTTGTCGAACGAGATGTAGTACGCCAGGTCGCCGCCCGCGATGAGCCGGTCGTACGAGATGACGGGCACGCCCTTGGCGTTCGCCGAGCTCACGATGCTGACGGCGGCGTTCGCGTCGACCGGGTCGAGCACGAGCACCCCGGCGCCGGCGGTGAGCGCCGACTCCGCCTGCTGCTGCTGCTTCGCGGCGTCCTGGTCGGCGTTGGCGTAGAGCACCTCGTAGTCGCCGAGCTCGGCGACGCGGGCCTCGAACATCGGCCGGTCGAACGTCTCGTACCGTGCGGTCTTCGCGTCGGGCAGCAGCAGCGCGATCGTGTCGTCCGACGGGGTGCCGCCCGGGCTGGGCGCGCCGGAGCACGCCGACAGCATCGTTGCGGCGAGGAGGAGCCCGGATGCCGCCGCCACCGCGCGACGCCCGCTCGGGCGCCGTCGCGGCCGATCCAGGCGCGTACGGGGCATCGGACGAGCCTATGCGGTGATGGGCAGCGACGGTGCAGTCGGGAGCTGGGCGTCGACCGTGACGTGGTCGAGGGCGATCGCGATGGCGCCACGCGTCTCGGCCCACTCCCCGAACGAGGCGCCCACGATCTCGGGGAGGCCGTCGGCCGACGGGAGCGCGGTGCGCTCGAGCGAGTGACGCATCGGGGCCATGAGGATCTCGCCGGCCTGGCCGAGCTCGCCGCCGACGACGATGATCTCGGGGTCGAAGAGGTTGCACAGGCTCGCGGCGGCGATGCCGATGTGGCGGCCGGCGTCGGCGATCACGCGGCGTGCGGCGCCGTCACCGAGTTCGGCTGCGTGCAGCAGGTCGCCGAGGCGGTGCATGCCTTCGCTCGGCGGGAAGAGCGAGAGCAGTGCCGGGCCGCCGGCATAGGTCTCGAGGCATCCGCGATTGCTGCAGCGGCAGATGGGGCCGTTCTCGTCGAGCGTCACGTGGCCGATCTGGCCCGCCTTGCCGTTGACGCCGCGGAAGAGGTCGCCGTTCACGACGAGGCCGGCGCTGATCGTGTGGCCGACGCGGATGAACACCGACGATGCCGCAGCCCGCCCGTTGCCCTCGCGGGCCTCGGCGAGTCCGCCGAGGTTCGCCTCGCTGTCGACGTGCACCGGGCGTCCGATGCGGATCGCCAGGCTCTCGGCGACGTCGACGTTCTCCCAGCCGCGCAGCAGGCCCGGCGTCGACACCATCCCCGTGCGGGGATCGATGGGCGCCGGGAGGGCCAGGCCGACGCCGAGGAGGTCGGTGATGGACCCGCCGAGGGACTCCATCATGTCGCCGAGCAGCAGTGCGAGGCGGTCGAGTTCGGAGTCGTGGCGGTGGTCGAGGGGGAGCGGCAGAGACGACTGCGTCACGATGGTGCGCGCGGTGTCGGCGATCGCGATGTGGAGGTGGCGGGAGCTGTAGTGGACGCCGGCGACGAGGCCGAGGCGGCGTGCGAGCGACACGAGAGTTGCGCGGCGTCCGCTGCTCGTGGTGAAAGACGTGTGCAGGAGGCCCGACGCGGTCAGCTCTTTGACGATGTTCGAGACGGTGGCGGGAGACAGGCCCGTGCTGCCGGCGAGCTCGATCTGGGTGAGACGGCCGTGTCGCTTCAGGGACTCGATGACGCGCGCGCGATTGGCCTCGCGGAGCGAGGTCTGCGAGCCCGGTGGGGCTTGACGGCGTGCCACAGGTCACACTGTATCCCACGGCCGATTTCCCAGGTCGGCTGTGGGATCACACGGCGTCGCGGACCAGTGGCGCGCGGCACGCACTAGCATCGGTACGCCATGCACACCCTCGTCGAAGCGCTCCGCGCCGCACTGCCCCCGCACACCGTCGTCACGGACGACGAGACGCGCGAGCGTCTGAGCCACGACGACGCCGAGTGGGCCGACTACGCGCTGCCCGCCGCCGTGGTCTTCGCGTCGTCCGTCGACGACGTCGTCGCGGCGGTCCGCGTCGCCGCCGCACTCGGCGTGCCGATCGTGCCTCGCGGTGCCGGCACCGGTTTGTCGGGAGGTGCGAATGCGACGGACGGATGCCTCGTCCTCTCGCTCGAACGCATGACCAGGATCACCGAGGTGAACGTCGCCGAGCGGTATGCGGTGGTCGAGGCGGGCGTGCTCAACGACGACCTGCGACGGCACGTCGCAGGATCAGGGCTCTGGTATCCGCCGGACCCCGCGAGCCAGGCGATCTCGACGATCGGCGGAAACGTCGCGACGAACGCCGGCGGCATCTGCTGCGTCAAGTATGGAGTGACGCGCGACTATGTGCTCGGCATGACCGTCGTGCTCGCCGATGGGAGCGTGGCGAAGCTCGGACGCACCACGGCGAAGGGGGTCACCGGCTACGACCTCGCCGGCCTCTTCGTCGGGTCGGAGGGCACGCTCGGGATCATCGTCGACGTCACGCTCAAGCTCCGCCCACTCGGCGGTCGCGAGGAGCGTGCGGTGGTGGGCTACTTCCACTCCTTGACCGACGCGGGCGCTGCCGTCGCCGCCGTCACCGAGGCGGGCATCGTGCCCTCCGCCCTCGAGCTCATCGATCGCACGTGCCTGCACGCCGTCGCGGAGTGGCAGGGATGGGACCTGCCCGAGGAGGCGTCGGCGCTCCTGCTGGCCAAGGTCGACGAAGCCGGCGCCCGCGGCGAGGAGCTCGCCGCCGCCGTCGAAGAGCTGTTCCGCACGGCGGGCGGCAGCCGTGTCGAGCGCGCCGCCGACCCGGACGAGGTCGACCGGCTGTTCACCGCCCGTCGGCTTGCCTACCCCGCGCTCGAGCGGCTCGGTCCGGTGCTGACCGAGGACATCTGCGTACCGCGTGGTGCCGTCCCCGAGATGCTGGCGCGCATCGAAGCCGCCGCTTCGGACGCCGGCGTCGTGATCGCGAACATCGCCCACGCGGGCGACGGCAACCTGCATCCGCTGATCATCGCGCCGGAGGGCGACGACGACGCGAAAGCACGGGCCAAGGCGGCGTTCGATCGCATCGTCGACGACTGCCGCGCCCTCGGCGGCACGGTGACCGGCGAGCACGGCGTCGGGCTGCTGAAGCTGCCGGGTGCGGCGGCGGAGCTGAGCCCCGCGGTGCTGCGCCTGCACCGCGCGATCAAGGACGCGCTCGACCCCACGGCGATCCTCAACCCCGGCAAGGCCTTCCCGAACGGAGAATGACATGCGCTCGTTCCGCGCCGACGACGGCGTCCGGCTGGAGTACGAAGAGTCCGGCGATCCGGCGGGCCGCCCCGTGGTGCTTCTCGCCGGCTTCAAAGCCGCCGCATCGAGCTGGACGTACCAGCTGCCGGAACTCCGACGTGCCGGGTACCGCGTGCTCGCCGTCGACCTCCGCGGGCACGGCGCCGCCGAACGCCCGTCGTCAGGAGTCGACATGGACCGCAGAGGGCGGGACGTGCGCGACGTCCTCGAGGGGCTGGAGCTCCGCGGCGCGGTGCTCGTCGGCGGGTCGATGGGTGCCAGCACGATCTGGTCGTATCTCGGGCAGGAAGGCGCCCAGCGGGTCGCCGCGGTGGTGAGCGTGGATCAGACGCCGAAGATGCTCAACAGCCCGGACTGGCCGCACGGGTTCTACGGGTACACCGAGGGCAACGTCGACACCTACTTCGCCGAAGGCATCCCTGACACGGGGCACGGCACGCCCATGCTGCGGCGGGGCAGGCGGCTCGTGCGACTGCTGCGCGCCATGAAGGGCGCCGAACGGGAGTTCACCCACGGCGAGCTCGCGCTCCTGAACGACCACGCCAAGGCGGACTGGCGGAGCGTCATCGCCGCGACCGACGTGCCGGTGCTGTTCGTCGCCGGCGCCGAGAGCGAGTTCTGGCCGAGCTCCCACGCCGCAGCCTCGGCGGCGCTCGCCTCGCGAGGCGAGTCGGCCGTGATCGCCCAGGACGGACACGCCGCCAACATCGAGCAGCCGAAGGCCTTCAACGCGGGGATGCTCGAGTTCCTCGCTCGGGTCGCCCCCGCCTGACTCAGCGCCGGTCGGCGGCGAGGCGGATCAGGACGATGTTTCCCGATTCGTCGACCTCGGCGACGCCGGAGTGGGCCTTCACGAACTCCGAGAAGCTCTTGTGCCCCAGGGCCTTCTCACTGAACGACGGGTCGAGCCGCTTGATGAGGCTCTTCACCGCCGAGGCGTGCTGCCACTCCACGCCCTCCTTGTCGCTTTCGAGGCGCAGCGCGCGTTCGAGCAGCGACTCGGTCGGGTCGACGGCGGCCTTCCTCGAGCGCCGGCTGCCGGACGCGCGCTGCGGCGCGGCATCCTTCTTCCCCGTCGGCGGAGCCGCCACACCCGGGAGCGCGTCGTACGAGTCGAACTGGTCGCACGCCGCCGCGAGGGACTTGGCGGTCGATCCCGCGACACCCACCCCCACGACGAAGCGGCCGAGGCGGCGGCAGCGCTGGGCGAGCGGCACGTAGTCGGAGTCGCCGGCGACGATCACCACGTGCGTGAGGTCGGGGAGGCGGAACATGTCCTCGACGGTGTCCACGGCGAGGCGGATGTCGGCGCCGTTCTTCGCGTACGCGGCCGCCGGAAAGAGCTGCACCAGGTCGACGGCGCGCGCGACGAGCTGCGAGCGGTACTCCGCGTTGACGGGCGCCGACCAGTCCGCGTACGCCCGGGTGAGCACCAGGGTGCCGAACGACGTCGCGTAGTCGATGATGGCGCCGACGTCGATCGTCGCGGCGGCGAGGCGCTCGGCGATCTCGGGGTCCGAGGCATCCGTCGCGATCTTCTGACGGTCGCGCGAGTAGGAGTTCTTGCCGTGCACGCGGTCGTACCACGACATCACGATGTTGTCGAAGTCCAGGTACACCGCCACGCGGGGGCTCAGCAGGTCGGGCATGTCATTCCTCACCGGGATAGTGGACGCCGACGAGGTCGCGGATCTCGTCGAGCGTGGCCATGATGGCGACGGTCTCGTCGATCGGCAGCACGTCGGAGTCGGTGCGGCCCTCGGCGAGGTACCGCGCTGCCGCGAGCGCCTGGTACTGCATGCCGCGGCCGTCGATGTCGGAGCGGAACTCCTCGATCACCGTCCCGTCGGGGCCGACGAGGCGGAACGAGGTGGCCGAGTACCAGACACTGTCGATGTCGATGCGGGCCTCGGTGCCGATGATGGCCGCGGTGTTGGGGCCGGCGCCGCGGGATGCGGAGATCGAGGTCGACAGGGCGCCCGATGCGTGCGTCATGATGGTCGCGACCTCGGTGTCGGAACCGGCATCGCCGATGCGTGCGGCGGCCGCGATCGACAGCGGCTCGCCGAGGATGTCCCACGCGAACGAGATCGGGTAGATCCCGAGGTCGAGAAGGGCACCGCCGCCGAGTTCCAGCGCGTTGATGCGGTGCGCCGGGTCGGCGGGAAGCAGCTGAGTGTGGTCGGCGGTGACGGCGCGGATCTCTCCCAGGGCGCCCGAGTCCACGAGTTCGCGGATGCGGACCATGTGCGGCAGGTACCGCGTCCACATGGCCTCCATCGCGAGAAGACCGCGTTGCGCGGCCGCGTCGCGCACCGCCGCGGCCTCCGCCGCGTTGAGAGTGAACGGCTTCTCCACCAGCACGTGCTTGCCCGCCTCGAGGGCGAGGAGGGCGTTCGCCGCGTGCATCGGATGCGGCGTCGCGATGTACACGATGTCGACATCGGGGTCGGCGACGAGCTCCTCGTACGAGCCGTGGGCGTGCGGGATGCCGAAGTCGGCGGCGAACGCCTCGGCGGTCTCGCGTCGCCGCGAGCCGACCGCGGCGACGTCGAGCCCGGCGGTGCGCAGGTCGCTGGTGAACGCACGGGCGATGCCGCCCGGTCCGAGGATCCCCCAGCGGGGGGAAGAGGGCGAAGTCATGGAACGAGGCTAGCGGCGCGATGCCCCCGGTGCCCGGATGACTAGCGGGCGACGCTCTCCGCGAACTCGACGCGGCTCGCGGCCACCGGGATCTGGTCGAGCGCGCGGGCGAGGTCGTCGACGATGTCGCGGGCGTCCT
The DNA here is from genome assembly GCF_057656735.1 of Microbacterium sp. Soil_C_42. NCBI lineage: Bacteria > Bacillati > Actinomycetota > Actinomycetes > Micrococcales > Microbacteriaceae > Microbacterium > Microbacterium sp. Soil_C_42. The sequence continues at coordinate 155,503 of NZ_JBDGJU010000001.1, read as the reverse complement.
CGAGACCGATCGACAGGCGCACCGTGGTCGGGCCGATGTGCGCCTCGGCGAGCTGCGTCGGCGACATGTGGCTGTGCGTCATCGACGAAGGGTGCGCGACCAGGCTGCGCGCGTCGCCGATGTTCGCCACGAGACGGATCACCTGCAGGCGCGAGATGAACCCCTCGACGAGCCGGAAGTCCGCCTCGGCGTCGCCCGTGGCGGGCAGGTCGAACGCGAACACCGAGCTCACGCCGTCGGGGAGGTACGCCGCGGCCTGCGCGTGCCACGGGCTCGACTCCAGCCCGGGGTGGTGCACACGCGACACGGCGGGGTGGGTCTCGAGGAAGCGGGCGACCGTGAGGGCGCTCGCGGTGTGGCGCTGCATGCGCAGGTCGAGGGTCTCGAGGCCCTGGAGCAGCTGGAAGGCGTTGAAGGCCGAGAGGGACGGACCCAGGTCGTGCACGTACTTGGTCTTGACCAGCGCGATGTACGCAGACCCGGTCTCGCCGAAGCGCTCGATGAGGCTGCCGTCCGGCACGCGCGGGTAGGTCTGGGTCAGCTGCGGCCAGCGCGCGGGCTCCGCCGTGAAGTCGAAGGTGCCGAGGTCGACGACGACGCCGCCGAGAGAGGTGCCGTGGCCACCGAGGAACTTCGTGGCGGAGTGCACCACGATGTCGGCGCCGAAGTCCTTCGCGCGCTGCAGGTACGGCGTCGCGACGGTGTTGTCGATCACCAGGGGCACGCCGGCCTCCTTGGCGACGGCGGCGACCGCGGCGAGGTCGAGCACCTGGGCGATGGGGTTCGAGATCGACTCGGCGAACAGCGCGCGGGTGGTCGGCCGGACGGCGGCGCGCCACGCGTCGAGGTCGTCCTGATCGACGAAGCTCACCTCGATGCCCCAGTCGGCGAAGGTGTCCTGGAGCAGGTCGATGGTGCCGCCGTAGAGCTGACGGGCGGCGACGATGTGCTCGCCCTGCTTGGCGAGCGCCAGGAGTGCCACGGCGACGGCGGCCTGCCCCGATGCGACACCGGCCGCGGCGATGCCGCCTTCGAGCTCGGCGACGCGACGCTCGAACACGAGCACGGTCGGGTTCGCCGCACGGCTGTAGATGTTGCCGTCCTTGCGCAGCGCGAAGAGGTCGCGTGCCTCGGCGAGCGAGCGGAACTCGAAGCCGTTGGACTGGTGGATCGAGGGGACGGCGGTGTTCTCCGCGATGCCGGAGTCGAACCCGGCCTGCACCTGCGCCGTCGCGAACGAGCGAAGGGCGGCAGGACGAGTCTGTTCAGGCATGCAGACCATTGTCGAGCCGCGGTGCCCAGGGCGGTGTTTCGTGTGTCGAACTGTTGCGCGCCCGGCCCGGCCCCGCTCGAGGAGCGGTAGCGCGCGGGCACGCGAGAATGGTCGGGTGGCGCAGCTGATCACCCCCGTAGAACTCGACGATCTCCTCCGGTCCTCCGCCGTGCGCGTGCTCGACGTGCGCTACCGGCTCGACCGCCCCGACGGCAGTGCCGAGCACCTCGAAGCTCACGTGCCGGGCGCCGTGTACGTCGACATGGAGACGGAGCTCTCGCAGCACGGCCGTCCCGACGAGGGGAGGCATCCGCTTCCTCCCCGCGAAGCGCTGCAGGCGGCCGCGCGCCGCTGGGGCATCGACGACGGCGACACGGTGGTGGTCTACGACGACGATCGCGCGCTGGGCGCATCGCGCGCATGGTGGCTGCTGACGCGCTCCGGCATCGCGGACGTCCGCCTCCTCGACGGCGGCCTCGGCGCCTGGACCGCGGCCGGCCTGCCGCTGGAGTCCGGGCCCGTCACGCCCGAGCCGGGCGCGGTCTCGCTCGCGCCGATCGCCGAGCCGGTGCTGTCGATCGACGAGGCCGCCGCGCTCGCCGCGTCGGGCGTCCTCATCGACGTGCGCGCCGCCGAGCGCTATCGCGGCGAGGTCGAGCCGATCGACCCGATCGCGGGCCACATCCCCGGCGCCGTGAACCTCCCGACCGGCGCCTACATGGACGGTGAGCGATTCCGGGATGCGGCGACCCTGCGTGCACTCTTCGCCACGGTCGGCGCACGCGAGGGCGTGACCGCGGCGGCGTACTGCGGGTCGGGCGTCACCGCCGCGCAGGCGGTGTTCGCCGCCGACCTCGCCGGGCTGGAGCTGGGGATCTACCCGGGCTCGTGGAGCCAGTGGTCGAACACTCCGGGACGCCCGGTCGCGACCGGCCCGGCGCCCGCGGAGGTCACCGGCATCGTGTGACCGGCCGGCTCAGGGCACGAGCGTGATCTTGCCGGCGACGCCGGACTCGATCGCGCGATGCGCCTCGGCGGCGTCGGCGAGCGCGAAGGACGGACCGAGCTCGACCGAGAAGCGTCGAGCGGCCATGAGCGCGAGCGCGACGGGCACCGCCTCGGTGCGCCAGAGCTGCTGCTGCGCGGTGAGCGGTTGGGGCGAGCCGCCCGAGAAGGCGCGGATGCCGAGGCCGGCGGCATCCCGCCCTCGTACGAGCGTCGCGATCCGCTGCCTGTCGGCGACGAGCTCCAGGGAGGTGTGAAGGGCCTCATCGGTGCCGGCGGCGTCGATCGCGACGGTCACGCCCCGCGGAGCGGCTGCGCGCACGCGGTCGGCGAGCCCATCGCCATACGCGACCGGGAGGGCGCCGAGCTCGCGGACGCGGTCGAATCGGCCTTCGGACGAGGTGGCGACGACGGTCGCTCCCCACAGCACGGCGAACTGGATGAGCGCTTGGCCGACCGCGCCCGAGCCGCCGTGCACGAGCACCGTGTCCGCGCTGCCGACCGCGAGCGAGCGGAGCGCCTGGTACGCCGTGCCGATCGGGATGCCCAGCGCAGCGCCTTCGGCCGCACTCACCTGCGGGGGTCGGGGGAAGACGTGGGCGGCGGTCACCGCGACATCCGTCGCGTACGCTCCCGACGCCCCGGCGAACACCACCGGATCGCCGACGCGGAACCCGTCGACCCCTTCGCCGACGCCGGTCACCACACCCGCGCCGTCGCCGCCGACGCGACGCGGCGCAGTGATCTCGCCCGAGGGTCGACGACCGGAGCGGAGTTTGCCGTCGATCGGGTTGACGCCGGCCGCCGTCACGCGGATCGCGAGCTGCCCGGCTGCCGGCACCGGCTCGGGAACAGGGATCTCGTGCAGGACCTCAGGGCCCCCGAACTCGGTGTACGCGATCGCAGTGGTCATGACGGGGGCAACTCCTGTCGTCGAGACGGCTATTCCCTGAGGGCCTTCTGTATCCGCTGCAGCGACACGGGCTCGGCCGTGCCGAGGGACTGCGCGAACAGGCTCACACGGTACTCCTCGAGCAGCCACCGGGCGTGCACGAGCGGCAGCGGGGCGTCATCCGCCGGCGGGATCACGCCGCCGGCCTCGGCGAACACGGTCGCGGCGCGTTCGAACTCGGTCATCCGCTGGCGGTCGCGGCCCGGATTGTCGGCGAGTGCCCGCACGCGATCCAGCGCGCCGCGCAGGTAGCGGGGCAGCTGCGCCAGCCGGGCGGTGCCGGTCCGCGACACGAAGCCCGGGAACACCAGGCCCGCCAGCTGGCCCTTGATGTCGTTCAGCGCGCCGAGCAGCGTCAGCGAGTTCGCGTCGCGCATCGCGCGCTCCACGTCGCGCGCAGCCGTGAGGATGCGGGCGGTCAGCGACACCGTCTGGAACAGCTCGTCGACGACCGCGCCCGAGAACGCGTCGCGCACCGCTTCGAAGCCGGCCCGGCTGCGCACGACGGCATCAGGGGCGGTGCGTGCGATGACGGCGTCCGCCACCGCGACGCGACTGTCCTCGATGAGCGCCTTCGCGGACGGATACGGGGATGCCGCGAGCGCGAGCTTCTCGGCGGACGTCAGGTGCTCGAGAACGTAGGCCGACGGCGACGCGACCGACAGGAGCACGAGACGCCGGACGCCGGCCCGGGTTGCCCGGGTCGCGGCTTCGGGGGTCGTCTCGATCCGCAGCGCGACCGAGGCCCCTTCGTCGACGATCGCGGGATAGCCGCGCACGACGCCGCCGGCGACCTTCGTGTCGACGACGTCGGGGAGATCCCCGAACGTCCAGTCGGTCAGGCCGGTGCGCTCCGTGAACGTCGACTCGGGCCGCGCGGCACCGCCCGGCGTACCCGGGAGGCGGGCCGCGGGGCCCCTGGCGCGGTCGCCGCGGCCGTTCGCCGGCGCCGTCGCGGTGAGCGAACGGGACACGGATGTGCGCGCCCGGTCTGCCAGTCGTGCCTGCAGCGCAGCCAGGTCGCGGTCGGAACCCACCGCTCGACCGCGCTCGTCGACCGCGCGGAACGACACCTGCAGGTGACCGGGCACCCGCTCCATCTCGAAGTCGTCGGCGCTCACGGACTGGCTCGCGACGCGCTGGATGCGTGCCGCGAGAGCGTCGCGCAGCGGCACCGGCGGAACGCCGTCGTGAGCCTCGGGACCCTGCCCGGCGAGGTCGGCGGCGAAGGTCGCCGCCCAGTCCGCGGCGGGGACCACGTGACGGCGGATGGACTTGGGCAGCGAGCGCAGCAGCGCCGTGATGAGCTCGTCCCGCATCCCCGGCACCTGCCAGTCGAAGCCGTCGGGGCGCAGCTGTGCGAGGAGGGCCAGCGGAACGACGGCGGTCACGCCGTCGTCGGCGGCGCCGGGCTCGAACCGATAAGCGAGGGAGAGCACCTGGTCGCCCTGGGTCCAGCGTGCCGGGAAGTCGCGCTCGTCACCGCGCGACGCCTCGTCGACGAGGTCGGCCTCCGTCATGTCGAGCAGGCGCGGCGTGCGGGCCGAGGCCTCCTTCCACCATGCCTCGAAGGAGCGCGCGTCGAACACGTCGCGGGGAAGACGGGCGTCGTAGAAGCGGAACACGGCCTCGTCGCCCACGAGGATGTCGCGGCGGCGCTCGCGCTCCTCGATCTTCTCGAGACGCCGGCGCAGCTCGAGGTTGCGGCGCTCGAACGCCGTGAGCTTCTTATCGAGGTGCGACGAGTCCCACTCGCCTTCGACCAGCGCGTGGCGCACGAACAGTTCGCGCGCGAACGGCCGGTCGAATCGCGCGAGCTGCACCCGGCGCTTCGGCACGATCTCGAGGCCGAAGAGCGTGACCTTCTCGTAGGCGGATGCCGCGCCGGCCGCTTTCGACCAGTGCGGCTCGCTCAGCGAGCGCTTGGCGAGATCGCCGGCGAGCGGTTCTGCCCAGGCCGGATCGATCGCGGCGACGGTGCGCGCGAACAGGCGGCTCGTCTCGACCACCTCGGCGGCCATGACGGCGGTCGGCCGCTTCTTCTTGAGCCCGGAGCCCGGGAAGATCGCGAACCGGGTGCCCCGCGAGCCCAGGTATTCGGCACCGCGCCGCTGTTCGACGCGGTCGGAGCCGGTGCGGCCCCGTGTTGCGGACGACGTGGTGCGCTCGTCGAGGATGCCGAGGTGCGAGAGCAGCCCCGACAGGATCGCCTTGTGGAGCTCGTCGGGGTCGGCGGTTCCCGTTTCGACTCTGCGTTTCGACTCGCGAGCTCGCTCACCGGGCGAGGAGCGCGGAGCGTTGACGAGTGCGCTGAGCTGGCGATGCACGTCGGCCCACTCGCGCACCCGCACGTAGTTGAGGTGCTCCGCGCGGCACAGACGCCGGAACGCGCTCGAGCCCAGCTCGGCCTGCTTCTCCTGCAGGTGGTTCCACAGGTTGAGCAGGCTCAGGAAGTCGCTCGACGGATCGGTGAACCGCGCGTGCAGGCGGTCGGCCTCCTCTCGGCGGTCTTCGGGGCGCTCGCGCACATCCTGGATCGACATCCCTGCGACGATCGCCAGGACGTCCCGCAGCACACCGGTGCGCCGCGCCTCGACGATCATGCGCGCGAAGCGCGGGTCGATCGGCAGTCGCGAGATCTCCCGGCCCAGATCGGTGAGCGCCGGGTGCCCCCCGCCGGCCCCCGAGCCCGTCGCAAGGCGGACCGCCCCGAGCTCGACGAGGAGATCCAGTGCGGCCTTGACACCGCGCGAGTCCGGGGGAGTCAGGAACGGGAACGACGAGATGTCGCCGAAGCCGAGCGAGAGCATCTGCAGGATGACCGAGGCGAGACTCGTGCGCAGGATCTCCGGCTCGGTGAACTCGGGCCGGGTGCCGAAGTCCTCCTCGGAGTACAGCCGGATCGCGATGCCGTCGCTGGTGCGGCCCGCGCGCCCCGACCGCTGCTGCGCGGACGCCTGCGACACGGCTTCGATCGGCAGACGCTGCACCTTGCTGCGATTGCTGTACCGCGAGATGCGCGCCGTGCCGGTGTCGACGACGTACCGGATGCCGGGCACCGTGAGGCTCGTCTCGGCGACGTTCGTCGCGAGGATGACACGGCGACGGATGCCGGCCACCTGCGACCGCTCGAACACCCGGTGCTGCTCGGCCGCGGACAGACGCCCGTAGAGGGGGAGCACCTCGGTGGGGGCGGCATCCTTCGCGTACATGCCGCGCACGGCGTCCGCGGCGTCGCGGATCTCGGCCTCGCCCGGGAGGAACACGAGCACATCGCCGGCGGCCTCGCGGTCGAGCTCGCGCAGGGCCGCGGTGATGCCGTCGACGTCGTCGGACTCCTCCTCGCCCGTGGCCGGTCGTGCCGGCGGCCGATACCGGATCTCGACCGGATACGTGCGGCCCGACACCTCGATGATCGGCGCCGGGGTTCCGTCGGGCTTCGCGAAGTGCTTCGCGAAGCTCTCGGGGTCGATCGTCGCGCTCGTGATGACGACCTTGAGGTCGGGGCGCTTGGGCAGGATGCGCCGCAGGTACCCGAGGAGGAAGTCGACGTTCAGCGAGCGCTCGTGAGCCTCGTCGACGATGACCATGTCGTAGCGGCGCAGGAGCCGGTCGCGGTGGATCTCGTTGAGGAGGATGCCGTCGGTCAACAGCGCGATGCGCGTGTCTTCCGACACCTTGTCGGTGAAGCGGACCTTGTAGCCGACCGTCGAGCCGAGCGGCACCTGCAGCTCCTCGGCGATGCGCTCGGCGATCGTGCGCGCCGCGATGCGGCGGGGCTGTGTGTGCGCGATGCGCGTCCGCCCCAGCTCGAGCGCGATCTTCGGCAGCTGCGTGGTCTTGCCGGAACCGGTCGCGCCCGCGACGATCACGACCTGGTGGTCGCGGACGGCGCGCGCGATCTCGTCGCGCGCGGCGCTGACGGGGAGCTCCGGCGGGTAGGAGATGACGGGTTCGGGCGCGGACATAGCCTTCGATCGTATCCCCTCGGGCCGCGCCCCGGATCGACCCGTCCGACGCCGCGTCCGCGCGCCTAGGCTGGGAACCATGACAGTCCCCAGCGTGACCCTCAACGACGGCAACACGATCCCTCAGCTCGGCTACGGCGTCTTCAAGGTGCCGCCGGCGGACACCGAGCGGGCCGTCGCCGAGGCGCTCGAGGTCGGCTACCGGCACATCGACACCGCCGCGATCTACGGCAACGAAGAGGGCGTGGGCGCGGCCATCGCGGCAAGCGGGATCGCGCGCGACGAGCTGTTCATCACCACCAAGCTCTGGAACGACCGCCACGACGGCGACGAGCCCCACGCCGCGATCGTGGAGAGCCTCGCCAAGCTCGGACTCGAGCAGGTCGACCTGTACCTCGTGCACTGGCCGACGCCCGCGCAGGACAACTACCTGCACGCGTGGGAGAAGCTCATCGAGCTGCGGGGCGCCGGCTTCACCCGCAGCATCGGCGTCTCGAACCACCTCGTGCCGCACCTCGAGAAGATCGTGGCGGCCACCGGGGTGGTTCCGGCCGTCAACCAGATCGAGCTGCACCCCGCCCACCAGCAGCGCGACATCACGGACTGGGCCGCCGCCCACGACGTGAAGATCGAGTCGTGGGGACCCCTCGGGCAGGGCAAGTACGACCTGTTCGGCGCGGCGCCGGTCGCCGCGGCCGCTGCGGCGCACGGCAAGACGCCGGCGCAGGCGGTGCTGCGCTGGCACCTCCAGAAGGGCTTCATCGTCTTCCCGAAGTCGGTGCGGCGCGAGCGCCTCGAGGAGAACCTCGACGTGTTCGACTTCGAGCTCAGCGCCGACGAGATCGCCGCCATCGACGCGATGGAGCCGGGCGACGGCACGGGGCGCGTGAGCGCGCACCCCGACGAGGTCAACTGACCGCTCGCGAGCGGGAGCGGATGCCGTGAACCCTCGCCTCGCGGAAGCGACGAGCCCGTACCTGAGAGCCCACGCGGGCAATCCGGTCGCGTGGTTTCCGTGGGGCGAGGAGGCGTTCGCCGAGGCACGACGCCGGGACGTGCCGGTCATGGTGTCGATCGGCTACTCGACATGCCACTGGTGCCATGTGATGGCCCGGGAGTCGTTCGAGGACGAGACGACCGCCGCCGAGCTCGACGCCGGCTTCGTCTCGATCAAGGTCGACCGCGAGGAGCACCCCGAGGTCGACGCCGCCTACATGGCCGCAGCCTCCGCGTTCTCGCCGAGCCTCGGCTGGCCGCTGACCGTGTTCGCGACGCCCGAGGGGCGGCCCTTCTACGCCGGCACCTACTTCCCGCCGCAGCCGCGCGCCGGCATGCCGGCGTTCCGGCAGGTTCTCGCCGCAGTGCACGAGGCGTGGACCGAGCGGCGCGAGCAGATCGACGAGACGGCGGATGCCGTCGCCGGTGCTCTCGCGGAGGTCCGCGACTCCACGCCCGCCCCGGAGGCGACGACGCCGTCCGCCGATGACCTGATCGGCGCTGCACGCTCCCTCGCGGGTCGGGAGGATCCGCGGCACGGCGGGTTCGGCGAGCCCGGCGCCGGCGCCCCGAAGTTCCCCGTCGCCACGGCGCTCCGCTTCCTGCAGACGCGGATCGTCCGCGAGCACGCCCCCGAGGCATCCGCCGTCGCCGAGCGTGCCCTCGGCGCGATGGCCTCCTCGCCGCTGCGCGATGCCGTCGAGGGCGGGTTCTTCCGCTACGCGACCCGGCCCGACTGGACGGTGCCGCACTATGAGCGGATGCTGACCGACAACGCCCAGCTGCTCGACGTCGCGATGGACGCGGTCGCGCCCCGCGACGACGTCGCTCGCGGCATCGCCGGGTTCCTGCGCGATGTGCTGCAGCAGCCGGGCGGAGGCTTCGGCGCCGCGCAGGACTCGGAGTCGTGGATCGACGGTGCTCGCAGCGAGGGCGGCTACTACGCACGGGATGCCGCGGCCCGGGCCGGTCTCGAGGCCCCGGCCGTCGACGGCAAGGTGGTCAGCGGCTGGAACGGCCTCGCCATCTCGGCCCTCGCGCGAGCCGGCGCACGGCTGGGCGAGCCGTCGTGGATCGAGTCGGCGCGCTGGGCGGCGGACGCCGTGCTCGAGGTCAACGTCACCGCGGACGGCCGGCTGCTGCGCGCCTCCCTCGACGAGGTGCCGTCGCGCGCGCACGCGACGCTCGCCGACCACGGCCAGCTCGCCATGGGGCTCATCTCCCTCGCCGTCGCCACGGGGGAGGTCGCCTACGCCGCGCGGGCGCGGGAGCTGATCGACGCATGCGTGCACGAGGAGCACCGTGTCGCCGTCCCCGGAGGGGGAGATCCGGTGCTGTCCCGGCAGGGGATCGGCGCGCCGGATGCCGCCTCCGACGCCGATGAGCCGTCCGGGGCCGCGTCGGTCGCGGCGGCCGCCGCGGCGCTCTGGGTGCTGGGCGCGGGGGACCGCTATCGGTCGATCGCCGAGCGGCTCGTCGCCGCCCACGCACCCGCAGCCCTCGCCCAGCCGCTCGCGTACGGCGCGCTCCTGAGGGTCGCGGCAGGTCTCGCCGAGCCGCCGCGGCAGGTCGTCGTCGTCACGGACGATGCCCGGGCCCCGCTCGCGACGGCGGCGCGCAGCATCCGTGCCGATGTCGTGGCCATCGTGTCGCCGGAGCAGTCGCTCTCGTGGGCTGAAGCGGGATTCGAGCTGTTCGCCGAGAAGGGGCAGCGCGACGGACGCCCGACGGCGTACGACTGCCGGGACTTCACGTGCCGGCTGCCGGTGACCGAGGTCGCGGACCTGCAGGCCTGAGCCCGGCTCACACCCAGCTGGGCACCCACATGTGCACGTGCCAGAAGTCGTAGGGCACGGTCATCGCGGAGATGATCGGGTACCAGAACGCCGACAGCGCGAGCGCGACGAAGAGGAACACCAGCACGAGGCGCTGGCCCGTGAGCCGGCGGTAGGAGTCGGCCGAGGGAGGACCGGCGATGTCCTTGAGGGCGAACGTGAGCGCGAGCAGCATGAACGGCAGGACCAGCACCGTGTAGAACTGGAAGATCGTGCGATCGGGCAGGAACAGCCACGGCACGTAGGTGACCGCGACACCGGTGAGCACGAGGGCGTAACGCCAGTCGCGCGCCACCACGAAGCGGTACGCGAGGTAGAGCACGGCGGCCACCCCGGCGTACCAGATCAGCGGATTGGGCATCGTGGAGATCACGTCGACGCAGCCGCTCGGCGCGGTGCAGCCGTTCACGCCCAGCGCATCGTGGTGGTAGTAGACGCCGGTGGGACGCCACAGCAGCGGCCACTGCCATGCGGGGCTCGCGTAGGAGTGCCCCGACGTGATGCCGGCGGTCGACTTGTACATCGCGACGTGATAGATCCAGAGGCTCTCGAGCGGGTTGCTCCCGGCCTGGCGGTCGTAGCCGCCTGAGCTGAACAGCCATCCCGACCACGACGCGACGTAGACGACGAGGGCCACCGGGACGAACAGCACGAACGTCGCGAGACCCTGGCGCACCGCATCCGTCGGCCAGAACAGCACGCCCGCGCGGCGCCGGGCCAGCGCGTCCGTGACGACGAGGTAGACCCCGAGGCCGGCGAGCACCCACGCGCCGGACCACTTCACGGCGCTGGCCGCCCCGAGCGCGGCGCCCGCAGCGATGATCCAGGGCCGGTTCCACAGGACGGGCCCCCAGGAGGGCGGCGTGTCACCGTCGTAGCGCGCCGCGACGGCCTGGGCGATGCGCGTCATCGTGCGCTCGCGGTCGCGCAGCACGAACAGGACGGCGAGCAGCACGAAGAACGTCAGCGACGTGTCGAGCAGTGCGATGCGGCTCATCGAGACGGCGAGGCCGTCGACCGCCATGAAGAGCCCCGCCACGACGGCGAACGTGGTCGAGCGGGTGAGGCGCTTCGCGATGAGCATGAGCAGCAGCACCGACGCGATGCCGAGGAGCGCCGTCGTGATGCGCCAGCCCCAGCCCGAGTCGGGGCCGAGCACCGCCATGCCGAGCGCGATGATCCACTTGCCGAGCGGCGGATGCACGACGAACGACGGATCGGTCGTGAACACGTCCACATCGCCCGAGAGGAAGCTCTCGTTGGCGCCCGCGGGCCAGGATGCCTCGTACCCGAGGTTGAGCAGCGTCCAGGCGTCCTTGACGTAGTACGTCTCGTCGAACTGGTTCATGAGGTCGTGCGCTGCGGCGAGGTTCCACAGCCGCAGGACCGCGGCGATCACCAGCACGACCGCAGGACCGAGCCACCGATACAGCCGCCGAGCGCGTGCGTCCTCGCTCAGCCGGCGGGCGAAGCGGTCGTACAGGCTCGGTCGTGCCGGGGGGTTCGGCGGCGCGGCGGGCTGGTCGGCCTCGAGCCGCGGGGCATCCGTCACCCGGTCAAGTTTAGGCTGAGGGGGTGATCATCCTCGCGGCGACCCCGATCGGAAACCTCGGGGACGCGTCCCGCCGGCTCGTCGAGGCCCTTGAAGAGGCGACCGTCGTCGCCGCGGAGGACACCCGCACGACCCAGCGTCTGCTGGCCGCACTCGGCATCGCGAACCGCCCGCGGCTGATCGCGCTGCACGACCACAACGAGAAGGAGCGCGCGCCCGAGCTCGTGGAGCTCGCGCGCGGGCAGGACGTGCTCGTGCTGAGCGATGCGGGCATGCCCACGGTGAGCGACCCCGGCTACGGCCTCGTCGCGGCGGCCGCGGCGGCCGGCGTCGACGTCACCGCGATCCCCGGGCCGAGCGCGGTCGTGACGGCGCTGGCCGTCTCAGGGCTGCCCACCGACCGCTTCACGTTCGAGGGCTTCGTGGCCCGCAAGGCGGGGGAGCGCGGGGCGGCGCTGCGCGCGCTGAGCACCGAGCCGCGCACGATGGTCTTCTTCGAGGCGCCGTCGCGCGTCGCCGCGACGCTCGCCGACATGGCGGCCGCCTTCGGCGACGAACGTCGCGGCGCGGTCTGCCGTGAGCTGACGAAGCTGCACGAGGAGGTCGCGCGCGGCACGCTCGCCGAGCTCGCGGCGTGGGCCGCGGGCGGCGTCCGCGGTGAGCTCGTGATCGTCGTGGAAGGTGCGCCCGCGCGCGGCGTGGCGTTCCCCGACGCGGTCACGCAGGTGCTCGAACTCGTCCGCGGCGGCACGCGCTTGAAAGAGGCCGCGGCCGAAGTGTCCGGACTGACCGGACACTCCAGCCGCGAGCTCTATCAGGCCGCGCTCTCCGTCCGCGGGTAGCGCCGCCGGCGGATCGCGAACAGGATCACGCCGCCCGCGAGCATCGTGAGGCCCACCCACAGCGCGGTCAGGGTCACGCCCGTCGGTGGGAGGACCGCCGGCACCGGCGCGCAGGCCGTCGCGGTGGCGTCCCCGCCCGTGAAGAGAACCGTCGCCGCGTTGAGGAGCCCGGTGCCCTCCGCGTCGGATCCGGTCGTGCAGTCCGCCTGATCGGTGGTGATCGTCGACGACACCCGCGCGGTGGCTTTCACGTCGTAGGTGTGCGTCAGGCCGCCGTCGATCGTCGTGCCCGTGGCGATCCGCAGATCGGCGACGCCGTCCCATCCGGCGTTGACCGGAAGACCCTCGACGGACGACACGTGGGCCGAGACGACGGTGATGCCGCTCCCGAAGCGGAGCTCGTCGTCGAGGTCGTAGGTGTCGGCGAGTGCGCCCGGGTTCGTGACGGTCACCGAGTACGCGATCGCGAACGTGCCGTCCGCCTGCTTCGTCGGCCCCGATGTCACTGTCTTCTCGATCTCGAGCGGGGCCAGGTACGCGTTCACGAACGTGCAGTACACGGCGGCCCGCAGCGGCACCTCCACCGACACCGATGCCCCTTCGATCACCGGGTCGCCGTCCGACCCGACGCACTCGATGTCATCGAGCAGCCAGCGCTCGAGGTCGCTCGTCTCGGTGACGGTGTACGAGCCGGGGGCGATGAGTCCCGTCGAGTACGGGTCGGCCTCATCGGTGAGCGTGAACGCCTCGCCGTCGGGACCCCACTCGAAGTTGAACTCCTGCGTCGAGCCGGCGGGCAGCGTCGCCTTGTCGACGATGAGCGAGCCCCACTGCGTGTTCGTGAACGTGCAGACGACCGTCTCGCCCGGATCGAGCACGATCGACCCGACGAGCCCGTCCACCGTCGACTCGCCGCCCAGCGGGCGGCCGTCGACGCAGACGAGGTCGGTGTTGTCGTAGCCGTCAGGCGTGACCTCGCTCACCTCGTACTCGCCGGGTGCGAGCTCTGCGAACGTGGCGGAGCCGGTGCCCCCGGACGTCTCGATCGAGAAGTCCTCCGGATCGAGCCACGTGCCCGTGAAGTCGAACACGCCATCGGCGCCTTCGACGTTCTTGACCACGACGATGCGGCCGACCGCGTAGTTCTCGATCTCGCACTCGATCTCGTCGCCGGGCTCCACGCGGAAGCGCGCGATGTTGATGTTGTCGACATCGCCGTCGGCGTGGGCGACGTTGCAGAAGAGCTCGCCCTCGATCCACCCGGGTAGATCGCGCTCGGCGAGCGAGTACAGCCCGCGTGCGGTGAGACCTGTGAAGGTCGCGGTGCCGAAGCCGCCCTCAGTTACGACGGACGACACGATGGCCTCGCCGGCGGGGTCGAGCGGCGTGAGCACGTACTGGAACGTGGCATCGCCGCCCCGCGCCGCCTTAAGGATAGTGATGTCGATCGGCTCGGGGGTGTTCTCGATCTCGCAGCTGATCTTGCCACCGGGCTGGGCGACGAAGGTCACCGCCACCGGATCGGGGTTCGTATCCTGGGCTCCCGTGCAGGTGAGGGCGCCCGGCGTCCAGCCGGGCACCTGCTGTTCGGCGATCGTGTACGTCTCGCCGGCAAGCAGGTTCGTCCACTCGATCGGGTCGGCCGCGACAGGACCCGTACCCTCCACGGTCTGCGTTGCGCCGGGTGCGACGCCGTCGGCGGGGTCGAGCGTGAAGTCGAACGCCCACTCGTAGTCGTCGGTGACGCCGTCGACCGTCTTGGTCAACGACAGGCTCGCCGGGTCGGCGTCGTTTGTCGCATCGCACGTGAGGACGTCACCCGGCGCGGCGGTGAACTCCCAGCCCGATCCGTCCTCCATCGCCGTTCCCAGGCTGCAGGTGATCCCGCTCGTCCAGCCGTCCGATGGAACCTCGACGACCGTGTACCGGGCCCCGGGGACGATCTCGGTGAGGACTTCGGGCGGGGTCTCCGAGTCGAGCGTGACCTCGTCGGCCTCTCCAGAGTCCACGTTCGTGACGAGGAAGTCGAACGACCAGGGATAGCCGTCGGCGATGCCCGTCGCGGTCTTCTTCAGTGTCAGCTGCGCCGGGGTCGCGACGTTCGTGAAGGTGCACTCCACGATGTCTCCCGCCGCGAGATTCACCGTGACTCCGCCGTTCACGGGGGCGGCTGTGCTCCCAGCGATCGGGTCGCACGTGACGTCTGTCAATGTCCAGTTCGGGACGGCTGCTTCCGTGATCGTGTATGCACCGGCCGCGAGCGTCCCGCTGTCCCATGTCGCGAAACCGGGCTTCGGTGTCAGCGGGAAATTCGTCGGCGCGCCCGGGGTCGGCGGGGTGAATGTGAAGGCGAAGGGCTGCTCATACGGGAACGGATCGCTGAGCTTCACGACGAGGATTCGGCCGGGCATCGCGTTGACGTAGAAGCAGGTCACCGTGTCACCGGGTGCGACCGTGAAGTTGGCGGTCGCGGTCTCGAACGGAACGGGGACGCCTTCAATCGTGCAGATCAGCGAGCCCAGTTCGGTGTCGTGCTGACCCGCGGGCTCGGTCACCGAGTAGTTGCCGGGCGCCACCGGGTAGACGGCCGAGTAGTAGTTGGTCCCGTCACCGGTGACGGCGTCGATCGAGAACCCGCCTCCGGCGGGAAGCCCGGGCCACGTGCCGGTGAAGTTGAAGACGGAGTTCGCCGGCGTGCCGAAGGCTTCCTTGCTGATCCGGATGTTTCCCATCTGTGTGTTCGTGAACACACACCGGATATCCTGCCCGGCGACAGTGGTCACCTGTGCGCTCGCGGTCGTCGGCGTGATGACCGCGTTCTCGTCGGAGCAGGTGATGTCGGGACTGTCCATCCACCCGTCGGGGATGGTCTCGCCGATGACCACCGTGGTGCCCGGCGTGAACGCGTACGTGACGCTCTCGCCGTCGGTGAGCGTCGTCGAGTTCGCGCCGACGGTGAAGTCGAATTCCTGCGGCGACCCGTCGGGCAGCGTCTGCTTCGTCACGGTCACAGTCGAGGTGGCGTTGGTGATGACGCAGTCGGTCTGCGTGTTCGGGAAGACGGTGAACGGATCCGTCGGGCTGGCCAACGCGACCACCACCGGCTGGCCGGTTCCCGGTTGGCTCGTCGTGCAGACGACCGACTGCTGCTGCCACGGCGCCGCCACGGTCTCCGACAGTCGGTAATCGGTCCCACCCAGGACGTTCTGGAACGTGTCGGTCTCGCCGATGCCGAGATCATCCACGATCTGCCGGGCATCCGTGTCCGGCAGCACGATGCCGCCGCCCGCGCGGTCGACGCGATAGCCGAAGCGGTCGGCCGACTCGTAGCCGGCGGGCACGACGTCCTTCGTGACGCTCAGCGAACCGCAGTTGGAGAGCACGAGGGGGTCGGCGGCGTCGAGGTAATCCTGCGTCTGCGCGCCGAAATCGGATCCGGTGCGGGAGAGCTCGGTCGACACCTCGAACGTGGTGCAGGAGTCGGGGTTGAACAGGCCGGCCGTGGTGAGGTCGACGGCGAACTCGCCGAACGTCGCCTGCGGCTGGTTGCCGACGGGCATCGGCCCCTCGGTGCGCACGCCGACGGCGTACGCGAAGTCGATGGCCTGCCCGGTGGGCAGCCACTGTCCGGCGCCGTTCGGGTTCGCGCATCCGTCGTTCGCGTTCGGCGTCCACCGGCGGAAATGCACGGTCACGGTCCCGAGACTGGCCTCGTAATCGAAGACGACGAGCACGTCGTCGCAGCGGCCGGCGGCGGGACCCTCGAGGTTCTGGAGGAGGCTCAGGCTCCCGTTGCCGACGAGGCGCGTCCAGTAGGAGTAGAGGATCGCGTGGCGGACACCCTGCGCATCGACGACGACCTCGTACGCAGCTCCCGTGCTGCACATGTTGCCCTTGTCGTTGACATTGGCGCTACCGGGCGCCCACGGAATGGTGTCGGGGGTCTGGGAGCCCGGCGACCCTGTCGCATCGGGCGCGGTCGCGGGGCAGGCGCCGTCGAGGTTTCCGTTGTCCCAGCCGAACGTGGCATCCAGGACGCCGGACGACGCGAGTCCGGCCGCGGTCGTGTACGCCCCCGTCGGCGTGAACGTGTAGCCGCCGTCGGGGACCGGTGCGCTGAGGAACGAGTTCCAGTCGAAGCTGGTCGGCGGGGTGCCTCCCTCCTTGTCGCCGTCGAGCTGGAATCCCGTCTGGAGCCCTGAGGGCTGGAGTGTGGCAGCCGACGCCGCCCCCGCTCCCGCCAAGGGCACCAGCAGAGCGCCGACGAGCGCCCCGATTCCGACCAGCGAGATCACACGAGCACGCGACATGGCGTTTTCCTCCCCAGGAAAAGGGCCGTCGCCAGGCGCCGAGGCCCCCACAGCCTCCCGTCGAGACCCGCGAGAGCGCACGGATCATCGACTTGAGGGCGAACATACCGGATGCCGGGGTTCGGCGCGACCCCCGGCATCCATGCTCCTGCGCCGCGGAAAACGATCCGCGACCGGCGCTATTTGCGTACGACGACGGCGAGGGCCTTGCTCGTGGTCGCGCCGGCGTCGTTCGCGAAGACGACGCGGTAGCCGTGCGTGCCACGCGTGGCGCCGGTGACGGAGAGCGTCGCACGTTGCGCGCCCGGCGTCGCCGCGACGAGCGCGCCCTCGCCCACCAGGGTGTCGCCCTCGTAGAAGCGGTAGGTCGTCGCGTTCGTGCCCCACCACAGATCGGCGGTCAGCGTGTAGGTGCCGTCGCCGTCCTTGTTGTCATGGCTCAGCACGGGCTTCGCGGGCGACGCGTCGGTGACCGTGACGGTGACGGGCTCCAGCGCAGTGGTGCCCTGCGAGTTCACGAGCTCGCCGGTGTAGACGTAGACGCCGTTCCTCTTCCCGGTGACCGGGATCTCGGCCGACTGCGCGCCGACGCCACCGTACCCGAGCGCCACGGTGGCGATGCGCTCGCCGTTCTCGAACACACGCAGCTTCGTCGCGTTCTCGCCCCACCAGAGGTTCATGCGCACGGTGTACGCACCGTCCTCGAGGCCGGTGTCCCACCCGTTGTCGTGCGACAGGATGCCGCGTCCCGGGGCGCCGGTGGCCGTGTCGCGCACCAGGAGCCCGTCGACGGCGTCGACCAGGGCTGTCGTCGCGCCGTCCACCGCGCCCAGGGACGGGGCATTCGCCGCCAGCACGATGTGCGCGCGTTCGATCGCCGCCTGCAGCCCTGCCGCGGTGGCCGGCGTGTACGCGGATCGGTCGACCCCCTCGGCGTCCGCGAGCGCCGCGGCGAGGGCGGAGGTGTCGACGCCGGTGGGCGTGGCCCGCACGAGCTCGACGTCGTCGATCGTGCCCCACGCGCCGCCCGAGAGGGCCGCGGTGACGGTGACCGTCACGCTGCCGCCCGCGGGGACGTCGATCGGTGCGGTGGTCGGCACCGACCAGTTGCGCCACCCGTCCATCGAGAAGGGGATGGATGCCTCGCCCGACGCGCTCGAGACGCTCAGACGCACGCCGCTCGCGGCATCCTCTCCGTCGCCCTGCAGTGCACCGCGCACGACGTACGAGCCGGCCGGGACGCCGTCCACGCGCTGCGAGAGGGTGAAGGAGTACGCGTCCGCGGCCCAGAAGTGCGCGGAGTGCTCCCCGGTGCGCGGGTCGTCCCACGCACCGACGGTGAGGCCTGCTCCGGTCTTCGTCCAGGCGCTGTTGTCGCCTTCGAAGCCGGGGCTGCGCAGCAGGTTCGCCTCGGCGACCACGACCGTGGCCGTCGCTGCGAGCCCCGACGCGGTGACGCCTGGGATCGTGTAGGTGCCGGGGCCCTCGATCCACTTCGCAGTGTCGGACCATGTGACCGGCTGCATCTCGGACGAGCCGTCGTTGTACGACACCGTCACGGTCGCGGGCAGGATGACCGCATCGCCCTCCGCGATGGTGAGGCTCACCGGCGCGACCGCGGTGACCTCGCGCGGCGCGACCGCGCCGGTGCGGGCGTACGCGAAGACGTTGAGCGACTCCAGCGGCGTGCCGTCGTGCGCGAACAGCGCCTGGTTGTCCCACGCGGAGCCGCCGTACCACTGGCCGGCGTCGTCGGGGTCGTACTCGCCGGCAAAGCTCGAGGCCCAGCCCGACCCGTGCGTCTCCCACAGCGCCTTGTTCGCGTCGAGTGCGGAGGGCGGTCCGACGGGGAGCCACGCGGGCTCCCAGTAGAAGACGCCGATGCCCGCCGCGCCGACGTCCGCGACCGCCTGGATCACGTCGCGCACGGCGTCCGCCTGCCCCTGCACGCTGACCGGGTACTGCGTGGCCTCTGCGGGGAGGTCGATGACGTTGCCGTGGCCGTCGCCGTCCTCGAGCGTGTATGCCCACGAGGTCTCGGCCACCATGACCTTCTTGCCGTAGGTGTCGGCGACGTCCTCGAGCACTGCGGTGAGGTTCGCGACGGTGCCGTGCCAGTACGGGTAGTAGCTCGAGGCGAACACGTCGTAGTCGACGCCGCGAGACGCGAGGTTCGCCGCGTAGCCGGCGTATCGCCCGGCGGACTCGGGGTTGGTGAAGTGCACCGCCACCAGGGCCTCGGGGAACACCGTGCGCACGGCCGCCGATCCGGCGGAGAAGATCCGCGCCATGCCGTCCCACCCGCTGACGCCGGCGACCGCGTTGTTGGTCTCGTTGCCGACCTGCACCATCTGCACGTCGACGCCCGC
The DNA here is from genome assembly GCF_057656735.1 of Microbacterium sp. Soil_C_42. Classification (NCBI taxonomy): domain Bacteria; kingdom Bacillati; phylum Actinomycetota; class Actinomycetes; order Micrococcales; family Microbacteriaceae; genus Microbacterium; species Microbacterium sp. Soil_C_42. The sequence goes on along the minus strand of NZ_JBDGJU010000001.1, from coordinate 136,401 downwards.
GGTCTTGAGCTCCTCCAGCGCATGCGTCGTGAAGTCCGTCACCGCGACGGCCTTCTGGGCTGGGGTCGCGGCCGCCCAGGCCTTCGGGGCCTGCTGCTTGGCGGGGTCGGCCCAGAAGTCCGAGTAGTGGAAGTCGACGAGGACGCCGAGTCCGGCATCCGTCGCGCGCCTGCCGATCTCGACGGCGTGGGCGACGTCGTTGTCACCGCCACCGTATCCGTTGCCGGCGGCGTCGAACGGATCGTTCCACACGCGCACGCGGACGTCGGTGATGCCGGCATCGGCGAGGACGTCGAACAGGTCGGCGGGCCGCCCGGCTGCGTCGCGGAACACGACGCCGGACGCCTCGAGCGCGATCGCCGATGACACGTCGACGCCGCTGATGAAGTCCGCCGGAAGGTTCTCGACCTTGGGGACGGTGATGCCGGCCTCGACGGGGCCGTCGTCTGCGGCGGCGGGTGCCGCTGCGAGCCCGGTGATGTCCAGGGCGAGGGATGCCGCGGCCGCCGCGAGGCGCGCGGATCGAGGGTGGTGAGGCACGGGGGCTCTCCGATCGACGTTGATCCAGGGGTGGGCTGAGGCTCAGCCCTTGACGGACCCCGCGGTGAGGCCGCCGACGATGTAGCGCTGCAGCGACAGGAACAGGACGAGCACGGGGATCGCGGCGATCACCGCGCCGGCGGCGAACAGACCCCAGTTGGAGGCGAGCTGGTTCGAGACCCACTGGTACATTCCGACCGCGAGGGTCCAGTTCTCCTCCGAGACGAGCACGATCTTGGCGATGATGTAGTCGCCGAACGCCGCGATGAAGGCCAGCAGCGCGACGACCGCGAGGATGGGCGTCACGAGCGGGAAGATCAGCCGCCAGAAGATCTGGGCGTGGGATGCGCCGTCGATCTTGGCGGACTCGTCGATCTCGATCGGCACCGTGTTGAAGAAGCCGTACATGAGGAACGTGTTCACGCCGAGCGCGCCGCCGAGGTACACGCAGATGAGCGCGATCTTGGAGTTGAGGCCGAGGGCCGGCACGACCTCGCCGAGACCCAGCAGCATCAGGAAGATCGCGACGAACGCGAGCGCCTGCGGGAACATCTGGATGATGAGGAGTCCGGTGAGCCCCGCACGGCGGCCCGAGAACCGGAAGCGCGAGAACGCGTACGCGGCAGCCGCGCCCATCAGCACCGCGCCGACCGAGGCGATGCCGCCGATGAGGAGGGTGTTGCCCGCCCAGGTCCAGAAGCTCGTCTCACCGAGGGCGGCGTAGTTCGACAGGTCGACGACGCTGAAGAGGGCGTTGCTGGCGGCGAGCGTGCCGTTGGGGTTCAGTGACGCCGACAGCACGTACACGAGCGGGAAGATCGCGTAGAAGATCACGACGACGGCGAGCAGGTACTTCCAGCCGACCTCGAGCAGCCAGCGGCGCCGGCGTGCGGAGCGGCGGTCGCGGAGCGCGCCGGGGGTGCGGGTGGTCGGTCCCGTGGCGACATCGGTGGCGGTGGACATCACTGGAACTCCTCGAGCTTGCGGGTCTGACGGAACGCGATCGCCGAGATGCCCCCGACGACGGCGAACACGAGGATCGACAAGGCGCTCGCGAGGCCGTAGTCCGCGGCGCCGCCTGACACGCCGGAGATGTCGTAGATGGCGGAGATGAGGATGTCGGTGGCCCCGAGCGCGTACGGGGCGCCGGGGATCGCCGGGCCGCCGTTGTTGAACATGTAGATGACGGTGAAGTTGTTGAAGCTGAACGCGAACGACGAGATCAGCAGGGGCGCGGTGGCCACGAGCACGAGCGGCAGGATGATCGAGCGCAGCTGCCGCGAGCGGCCGGCGCCGTCGAGGGAGGCCGCCTCGAGGGTGTCCTGCGGGAGCGCCTGCAGCGCGCCGGTGCACACGAGGAAGTAGTACGGGTACGTGAGCCAGAGGTTCACCCAGACGACGGCCGCGCGGGCGAGCCACGGGTCCCCGAGCCAGTTGATGTTCGCACCGAAGAAGAACAGATCGTTGATCACGCCGAACTCGGCGTTGAACATGCCGCGAAACAGCAGCGCCGACATGAACGCGGGGAACGCGTACGGCAGGATGTACAGCGTTCTGAGGAACCGGCGGCCCTTGAGACGCGCGTCGTTGTAGATGAGCGCGAGCAGGAGCCCGAGCGCAAAGGGCAGCACGACTGACAGCGTCGCGAAGACGAACGTCCAGACGGTGACGGACAGCAGCGTCTGCGCGAGCGCGGGGTCGGTGAACAGCCGGAAGAAGTTCTCGAACCCGACGTTGACATACCAGCCCGTGGGCAGCGCCGAGCCGTCCTCGGCGACGAACAGCCCCTGGTCGTTCGCGGTGTAGACGGTGCCGGTGGTGGTGTCGGTGATGGTCTGGGCCTCGGCATCCCATACCAGCGTCGATTCGTAGACCGCGCCCGAAGAACCGTCACGCGTGCGGATCGAGCCGTCGTTGGGGTCTTCGGAGACCGGCACGCGAAGGCTCGCGATCTGCTCCTGCAAGGCGGCGTCGGTGATGACCGTGGCGCGCGGCACGACGTCCCAGCCGGGGACCTCCGTGGGGGAGCCGGCGCTGCCGACCTCGGCGCCGCGGGCCTCCTCGAGAGGCTGCTCGGCAGAGCCGACGAGCACGTCGCCGTTCTCGTCGACGATCGCGAAGCCGACCTCGCCGACGCGCTCGACGACCGAGAGGGGATAGGTGGGGGAGTCCTCGATGCGACGCTCGCCCTGGATGAGCGCAGCCTCGACCGCCTGCTCCTGGGTGCCGGCGTGACCGGTGCCGTAGTTGGTGAAGGCGATGTACGCGGTGTAGCCGAAGATGAAGACCTGGAAGACGAGCAGGAACGCCAGGCCCGGCAGCAGATACTTCAGCGGCAGCGCGCGCTTGGTGAAGTAGACGACGTCGGCGGCCAGGATCAGCACGAGCGTCGCCGAGAACACGACCCACGACTCGACGCGGAACGCGCTCAGCAGCGTCATCACGCCGAAGGCGTTCACGAGGGCCATCAGGGCGAGCTTGGCGAGGAAGCCCCAGCCGGGGCCGCGCCAGCGGCGGGCGTGCGATTCGCGGGGCGGCGTCTTCGCCGGCGCCTGGGGGAGGGTGGGGGCGTCCACCGTCATGCGTCTGCTCCTGTCACGGGCCTCATCGCCGGGCGTGAGGGGGATCGACGGGGTCGATCCGGGAAGGGGTTGGGATCCGGGAGACGGGGAGAGGCACTCACCCGCCTCCCGGAGCATGTCGGCCACCGTGTCGGTGGCCGGGTTCAGCCGGTCGGGATCAGCCCTCGACCGCCGCCTGGACATCGGCGACCATCGTGTTCCACGTCGACACGGGGTCGGCGCCGCTGATGATCTGCGACTGCGCGGCGTTCCAGAGGTCCCACACCGAGCCCATCTCCGGGATGCTCGGCATCGGGACGCCGTTCTGGGCCGACGCGAGGAAACCCGCGATGATCGGGTCGGACGAGACCTCGGTGGCCAGCGTCGACCACGCCGGGATGCGGGGGTCGGCCTCGTAGAGGGCGCGCTGCGCCTCCTCGGTGCCGAGGTAGTTCACGAGGAACTCCTGCGCGAGCAGCGCGTTCTTCGACTGCGAGCTGAGGTAGAAGCCCTGCACGCCCACGAACGGAGCGGCCGTCTCGCCGCCCGCCGAGGGGATGGGGTTCACGGCGATGTTCTTCACGTCGGTGTAGGCGCTGATCGCCCACGGACCCTGGATCGTGTAGGGCGCCTTGCCGGTGTTGAAGAGCTCGTTGTTGATGTCGTAGTCGACGGTCGTCGAGATGTAGCCGGTGCCCGAGGTGCCGTTGGCGCCGAGCCACGTCGCGAAGGCCTCGCCCGCGGCGCCGCCCATGCCGACCTCGGTCGTGTAGGAGCCGGACGCGTCCTGCACGAAGACCGGGGCGCCGAACGACGTCTGGAAGCCGTACATCGTGTAGCCGTCGCCGGTCTCACCGGCGGTGTTGATGACGAACGGACGCTCGGCGCCGGACGCCAGGCCCTTCTGGATCATCTCGTCCCACGTCGCGGGGGCCTCCGCGCCCACGAGGTCGACGTTCTGCACGAGCGCGATGGTCTCGAGCGAGTAGGGGAGCGCGTACAGCTGACCGTCGTAGGTCATGGCCTCGAGGGCGACGGGCTCGAACTCCGACGCCTTGTCGCCGAGGTCGAGCGTGTCGACGACGCCGGCGGCGACGAGCGCGCCCAGCCAGTCGTGCGCGCCGACGGTGATGTCGGGGCCCTCGCCGGTCGGCACCTGCGCGATGAAGTCGTTGCGGAGGTCCTCGAAGTTCTTCTTGACGATCTTGACGGTGGCGCCGGTCTCCTCCTCGAAGGCCTGGGCCGCGTCCTTGACCGCCGTCTGGCGCTCCTCGTCGGTCCAGACGACGAGCTCTGCGCTGCTGTCGGCCGCGTCGTCGGAGTTGTCGGACGAGCCTGCGCCGGCGCAGCCGGCGAGGACGACCGCTGCCGTGAGCGCCAGCGCTCCGAGTGCGATCTGCTTTCGCATGATTTCCCTTTCGGTGATGGGGTGTTGCAGGGTTGGGGTGGGTCAGGAGGTGTGCGGCGTGCGGACGACCGCGAGGCCGCCGGCGGGCACGACGAGTTCGTCGTCGACGTCTGCGCCGGTGAGGAGCTCGACGCCGGATGCCGCGAGCGAGGCGTCGTCGTCGCGGTGGTTGATCGCGATCGCGTAGTCCGCGTTCTCGCCGCGGCGCACGACCACCTCGAGGCCCTCGGGGTGGGACGACGGTGCCACGCCCGCGTCGGCGTACACGTCGGACATGACGGTGGCGAGGCCCGCGGCATCCAATCGCGTGCTGATGTACCAGCCGTGCCCGGTGCCGTGCGCGTGACGCGTGATCGCCGCCTTGCCGGCGCCCGGGCCGTCGACGTACGTCGCCTTCACCTCGGCGCCGTGCAGGACGAGGTCCTCCTGCCACGCGTCGGCGGCGAGCGTCTGCGTGGTCGAACCGGCCCATCCGACCGTGTGCCGTGCGCCCTCGCGCAGCGGCAGGAACTCCTCCACGACGAGGCCGAGCGCGTCGCGCAGCGGTGCGCCGAAGCCGCCCGGGTGCACGGCGTCGTTCTCGTCGACGATGGCCGAGAAGAAGGAGACGACCAGGGTGCCGCCGGCCTCGACGTAGCGGGTGAGGTTCGCGGCGTCCGCCGCGCTCAGCAGGTACTGCGCCGGGGCGACCACGAGCTTGTACGCGGACAGGTCCTGGCCGGGCAGGGCGAAGTCGACCGTGATGCCGTCGCGCCACAGCCGCTCGTAGAACGCGCGGATCTGGTCGGCGTGCGACACGTCGACCGACGGGCGCCACTCGAGGTCCTGCGCCCAGAACGACTCGAAGTCCCACAGGATGGCGACGTCCGCCGCGACCCGCGAGCCGCGCACCTCCTCGAGGCGCCCGAGCGCGTCGCCGAGCTCCACGACCTCGCGCCAGACGCGGGAGGAGGTGCCGGCGTGCGGGACCATCGCCGAGTGGAACTTCTCGGCGCCCGAGCGTGACGCGCGCCACTGGAAGAAGAGGATGGCATCGGCCCCGCGCGCGAGATGCGCCAGCGAGTTGCGTGCCATCTCACCCGGTCGCTTGGCGACGTTGCGCGGCTGCCAGTTGACCGCCGACGTGGAGTGCTCCATGAGGATCCACGGGGTGCCCCCGCCGACCGAGCGGGAGAGGTCGGCAGCGATCGCGAGACCGATCTCGCCCTCGGGATCCGCCGCCCACAGGTAGTGGTCGTCCGACACGATGTCGACTTCGCGGGCCCACGCCCAGAGGTCGGTGGTCCAGCTCTGGTTCGCCATGAAGTTGGTGGTGATGGGCTGCGTCGCGTGGGCGCGGATCGCGTCGCGCTCGGCGACGAAGCAGGCGCGCAGCTGGGCGTCGGTGAAGCGGGCGAAATCCAGGCGCTGTGCGGGGTTGACGACGGAGGGTGCGGCCGCCGGGGCGCCGATGTGGTCCCATTCGCCGTAGCGCTGACCCCAGAACGTGGTGCCCCACGCCGCGTTGAGCGCGTCGAGCGTGCCGTACTTCTCGCGAAGCCAGCCGCGGAACGCGCGCACCGACTGTGCGGAGTAGTCCTCGCCGACCGGCACGCCGTACTCGTTGTGGACGTGCCACATGACCACCGCGGGGTGCGAGCCGTAGCGCTCCGCGAGCGCCGAGGCGATGCGCACGATCGCCTCACGGTAGGCGGGCGACGCGTGCGAGGCCATGCCGCGGGCGCCGAAGCCCATCGTGACGCCGTCGCGGGAGACGACGTGCGCGTCGGGGTGGTCGGCGAAGAACCATGCCGGGGGCGACGCGGTGGGCGTGCCGAGGTCGACAGAGATGCCGTTCTCGTGCAGCAGGTCGATCAGCTCGTCGAGCCACGCGAAGTCGAAGACCCCCTCGTTCGTCTCGATGAGGGCCCAGGCGAAGATCCCGACGCTGACCAGGTTGACGCCGGCCTCACGCATGAGGGCGACGTCCTCGCGCCACACCTCCCGCGGCCACTGCTCGGGGGTGTAGTCGCCTCCGTAGGCGATGCCCCGCATCTCGGGCCAGCGGTCGGGCGAGGTCATGGACGCTCCATCGGGTCGGTGCAGTTCGTGCAGTGCGCTTCGGTCGCAGCAGTGGCTGTGACCGGTCACAGTCTTACTCGGACGGATGCCTCGACGCAGGCTCGGCCCGGGAACCGTTACGCAACTGTGACCGGTCACAGTCGTGATCGTGTCGGCGCGCCTTCCGCCCCGTCACGGGGGTAGAGTCGCTCGTCGTGGGGGAGACGACGTCCGTGCGACGCAAACCGACGATCCGCGATGTCGCGGCGGCCGCGGGTGTCTCGCGTGGCACCGTGTCACGGGTGATCAACGGCGGGCACTGGGTGTCGCCCGACGCGCGCGAGGCCGTCGAGGAGGCCATCCGGCGCACCGGGTACACCGCGAACCACGCGGCGCGCAGTCTCGCGACCGGGCGGGCGGGCTCGCTCGCGTTCCTGCTCACCGAGCCGCAGCACCTGCTCTTCCAGGACCCGACGTTCGCGCTCCTCCTGCGCGGCGCGGCCGAGGCTCTCGCGCAGCGCTCCATGACACTCGTGCTGCTGGTCGCGGGCACGCCGGCGGAGCGCGCCAACGTCGCCCACTTCGTGAGCGCCGGTCACGTCGACGGCGTGCTCCTCATCTCGTCGCACGAATCCGACCCGCTCGTCGACGAGCTGCTCGAGGCGGGTGTGCCCACCGTGTGCTGCGGCATCCCGCTGGGTCATGAGGCCCAGGTGCCGACGGTCTCGGTCGACGAGATCGCCTCGGCCCGCGAGATGACGCGGTACCTCCGCGGCCGCGGGCACCGCCGCATCGCGATGATCGCTGGCCCTCACGACACGCCGGGAGGCAGATTCCGCCTCGTCGGGTTCGAGGAGGAGATGGGCGACGACTTCGACCCCGTCCTCGTCGAGGAGGGCGACTACAGCCAGGAGTCCGGCGCGCTCGCGATGGCGCGCCTGCTGGAGCGCACGCGTGACATCGACGCGGTCTTCGCCGCCAGCGACATGATGGCCGCCGGCGCCATCGCGACGTTGCGCAAGGCGGGCCTGCGCGTGCCGGAAGACATCGCCGTGGCGGGATTCGACGACTCCGGTCTCGCCGCGACGCATGAGCCCGCCCTCACGACGATGCGTCAGCCCTGGGAGCGTCTGAGCAGCGAGATGGTGTCGACGCTCCTCGAGGCTATCGGCGGGGCACGGCCCGCGCCCATCACGCTCCCGACGACGCTGGTCGTCCGCGACAGCGCCTGAGGCGACGCGCCTCGCCGCGGCCGCGTGGCGCACGGCGCCCGTGAAACGCAGGGCACGAGTGTTACGTTCGGGCGCATCGGCGGGTCCGGACGAGGGCGTCCGGTCACAGCGGCGGGCGGGGCATCCGCGCTGACTAGACTCGTCGGGTGACTTCCGGCCCCTCGTCCTTCTACATCACGACGCCGATCTACTATCCGAGCGACGTGCCCCACATCGGCCACGGCTACACCACCGTGGCGGTCGACACCCTCGCGCGCTGGCACCGCCAGGCGGGCGACGACACCTGGATGCTGACGGGCACCGACGAGCACGGCCAGAAGATGATGCGCGCCGCGTCGGCGAACAACGTGACGCCGCAGGAGTGGGTCGACAAGCTCGTCACCGAGGCGTGGTTCCCGCTGCTGAAGACGCTGGACGTCGCCAACGACGACTTCATCCGCACGACGCAGCAGCGCCACGAGGAGCGCGTGCAGCAGTTCGTGCAGGCGATCTACGACCGCGGCTACATCTACGCCGGCGAGTACGAGGCGCTGTACTGCGTGGGCTGCGAGGAGTTCAAGCCCGAGTCCGAGATCGTCGACGGCACCGGCGCGTTCGAGGGCCTGAAGGTGTGCGCCATCCACTCGAAGCCCCTCGAGCTGCTGCAGGAGAAGAACTACTTCTTCAAGCTCAGCGAGTTCCAGGACAAGCTGCTCGAGCTGTACTCGACGGTTCCCGATTTCGTGCGCCCCGAGTCGGCGCGCAACGAGGTCGTGTCGTTCGTGAAGAACGGCCTCAAGGACCTGTCGATCTCGCGCTCGGCGTTCGACTGGGGCATCCCGCTGCCGTGGGACGAGTCGCACGTCATCTACGTGTGGGTGGATGCGCTCCTCAACTACGCCACCGCGATCGGCTACGGCGAGGACCCCGAGGAGTTCGGCCGCCGCTGGCCGGCCTACCACATCGTCGGCAAGGACATCCTGCGCTTCCACGCCGTCATCTGGCCGGCGATGCTGATGGCCGCAGGACTCGAGGTGCCGCGCGGCGTCTTCGCGCACGGCTGGCTGCTCGTCGGCGGCGAGAAGATGTCGAAGTCGAAGCTCACCGGCATCGCGCCGACCGAGATCACCGATGTCTTCGGCTCGGACGCCTACCGGTTCTACTTCCTGTCGGCGATCGCGTTCGGCCAGGACGGCTCGTTCTCGTGGGAGGACCTCTCCGCGCGCTACCAGGCCGAGCTCGCGAACGGCTTCGGCAACCTGGCCTCGCGCACGACCGCGATGATCGAGCGGTACTACGAGGGCGTCGTGCCCCCGGCAGGTGCCTACACCGACGCCGACCTGCACATCCAGAAGACGGTGGCGGATGCTGCCGCCCACGCCGACGCCGCGATCGAGCGGTTCCGCATCGATGAGGCGATCCACGCGATCTGGACGATCGTCGACGCGCTCAACCTGTACATCACCGAGAACGAGCCGTGGGCGCTCGCCAAGGACGACGCCCAGCGCGAGCGTCTCGGCACGGTGCTCTACACCGCCGCCGAGGGGCTGCGGGCCCTCGCGGTCCTGCTGTCGCCGGTGATGCCCGTCTCGACCGAGAAGCTCTGGATCGCGCTCGGTGCGGCCGAGTCGATCGGGCGCCTCGAGGATCAGCCGATCCGCGCGGCCGGCACCTGGGGCGTGCTGAAGCCGGGCTCCAGCGTGAACGGCCTCGCGCCGCTGTTCCCGCGCGTCGAGCAGTCGGTCTGATGGCGACACCTCCGGTTCCGTACCCCGAGGCGGGTTCCGACCCGTCGCAGTACGTGCGCACGCGCGAGAAGGGCTCGCGCGACGTCACGTACCCGGCGGCGCCTGAGCCGCTCGCGGTACCGGTGTACGACAACCACGCGCACCTCGAGATCGAGGACGGCGTCGGCCTGTCGCTCGACGAGCAGCTCGCGCGCGCGGGCGAGGTCGGCGTGGTCGGCGTGGTGCAGGCCGGGGGCGACATCGACTCGAGCCGCTGGTCGGCGTGGGCGGCAGCATCCCACCCCCGCGTGCTCGCGGCAGTCGCCATCCACCCGAACGAGGCACCCGCGTACCAGGCCGCCGGACGTCTTGACGAGGCGATCGCGGTGATCGACGAGCTCGCCGCGCAGCCGCGCGTGCGGGCGATCGGGGAGACCGGCCTGGACTTCTTCCGCACCGACGAGGACGGCCGGCCCGCGCAGTTCGAGAGCTTCGAAGCGCACATCGCCCTCGCGAAGAAGCACGGCATCGCGATGCAGATCCACGACCGCGACGCGCACGACGCCGTGCTCGAGACGCTCGAGCGCGTCGGCGCTCCGGAGCGCACGGTCTTCCACTGCTTCTCAGGCGACGCCGACATGGCGCGCATCGCGGGCGAGCGCGGCTACTGGCTGTCGTTCGCCGGCAACGTGACCTTCAACAACGCCCAGAACCTCCGCGATGCGCTCGCGGTGATCCCGCGCGAGCGGATCCTGGTCGAGACGGATGCCCCGTTCCTCACGCCGACCCCGCACCGCGGCCGGCCGAACGCGCCGTACCTGATCCCGGTGACGGTGCGGTACATGGCCGCCGAGCTCGGCGTCGACGTCGACGAGCTGTGTGCGCAGATCGCGGCGAACACGCTCGAGGTCTACGGGGCGTTCGAGGACTGATCATCGACGGCGAGCTGTGGGACGTGACGGATGCCGACGGCCAGCCGATCGGCATCACGCACCGCCGCGGCGACCCTGAGTTCCCGGAGGGCCGCTTCCACATCGTCGCGTCGGTCTGCCTCGTGCGGGGCGACGGCCGGGTGCTGATGACCCGGCGCGCCGCGATCAAGGACTACCCGCTGTCGTGGGAGTTCCCCGCGGGAAGCGCCCTCGCCGGCGAGACCAGCGCCGAGGGCGCGGTGCGCGAACTGCACGAGGAGGCAGGCGTGCCGCTCCCGGTGACGCAGCTGGTCCTGGTGGGACGGGTCGTCGAGGCGACGGCGCTGTTCGATCTCTATGTCGCGCATGTGCCGGGGGATCCGCCGGTCGTGCTGGATCCCGACGAGGTCTGCGAGAGCGAATGGGTCCCGTTCGCCGAGGCGCTGCGGCGTTGCGACGCGGGCGAGATGGCCGACCCGTGGGTGCCTCGTCTCGCGCAGTGGGCAGACCGCCTGGCCGCACTCGTCGAACGCGGGGACTCGGGCCGACACCCGGGGTGAGGTCCCGCTTCTCGACGGAAGTCTCTCGGTTCGGCGAGGTGACAGTCGTCAGTCGATCAGCGGGAGTCCGCCTGCGCCGGGCTCGTCCTCGTCGGCGACCTGCTTCGCGGACTCGTCGTCCAGCACCGGCTTCGCGGCCGCGATGTGCGAGATCGACCGCCACACGAGCAGCAGCGTGATGAGCGAGCCGCCGAAGGCGAACCACCAGGGAGCGGTGAGCCCCCACACCTGGGCGAGGATGCCGCCGATGAACTGCCCGATCACGAGGCCGCCGAACACGCCGACCATGTTCACCGATGCGATGCGGCCCTGCAGCTCCATCGGCACGAGGCGCTGGCGGACGGTCGTCGAGATGGTGCCCCACACGAACGCGTACAGGCCGAAGCCGAACATGATGGCGAAGGCGACCGCCGGTGACGTGGTGAGGGCGAACGACAGATGCATGAGCACTTCGAGCGACAGGCACACCCGCATCAGCGTCGAGAAGGGCACGTGCTTCTCGAGCCAGCCGAAGCTGAAGATCGCGATGATGCCGCCGACCGCGGCCGCGGTCGTGAGGGCGCCGTAGCCGACGGGACCCATTCCCAGGTGCTCCGTGGCGTAGAGCACGAGCACGCCCCACGGTGCGGCCCATGTGACGTTGAAGACCAGGATGATGATGACGAGCGTGCGCACCGGTGCGTTGTGGCGCAGCCACTGCAGACCCTCGCGGATGGCGTGCGCCTTGCTGCCGCGGCCGGAGTCCGGGTGCTCGGGCGCCGGGGTGCGCGCGATCCGGGAGATGAGCAGCACCGCCAGCGCCACGCACAGCACCTGCAGCACGAACGGCCAGAACGAGCCCACCGCGAAGAGGAAGGCACCGAGGGGAGGCCCGGCGAGCTGGTTCGCGACGAGGTAGCCGGCCTGCATGCGGGCGTTGCCGATGCCGAGGTCGGCCGGCTTCACCAGCATCGGCAGCAGCGTGCTGCCGGCCGAATCGGCGAAGACCTCGGCCGTGCCGTAGAGGAACGCCACCGCCAGCACCAGCCACACGGTGGCCTGCCCGCTGACGAGGAACGCCACGAGCACGGCCACGATGACTGCGCGCAGGCCGTTCGCCAGCATCACGAGGCGGCGCCGGTCGTGGTGGTCGGCGACGGCGCCTGCGAACAGACCGAAGAGGAGCCACGGCAGGAACTGCATCATGGCTCCGGCGGCGACGAGCACGGGCGACGATGTGAGCGAGGCGATCAGCAGCGGAGCGGCCGCGAGCGCGATGCCGTCGCCGAGATTGCTCGTCCACGACGACGCGAGCAGCCACCGGAAATCCGTTCCGAGGCGCCGCGGCGCGATCAGTTCCCCGAGCGAAGGCATCCCGCCATCCTAGGAGCTGTGGCGGACCTCCCCTTCACCGGGGCGCGTCAACTGGGGGTCTTCGCGTCCTTGCGGAGGAACAGCGTCTCCGTCTGCTCGATGTCCATGCCCTTGGTCTCCGGGATCCGGAACAGGACGTAGAAGAACGACAGCGCCGCGAACGCGGCGTACATGCCGTACGTCAGCGGCAGCGACCACGACGACATCGCCGGGAACGAGATCGTGATGAGGAAGTTCGCGATCCACTGCGCACCCGCGGCGACGCCCAGGGCCTTGCCGCGGATGCGGCTCGGGAAGATCTCGCCGAGCAGCACCCACACCAGCGGGCCCCACGAGGCGCCGAACCCGACCACGAAGACGTTCGCCGCAACGAGCGCGATCGGCCCCCAGGGGGCGGGCAGCGTGACCGCTCCCTCGGCGTCCGTCTCGGAGAACACGAACGAGATCGCCATCAGGCCCAGCGACACCGCCATCATCACCGAGCCCGTCAGCAGGATCGGCTTGCGCCCGACGCGGTCGACAAGGAAGATCGCGACGAGCGTCACGAGGACGTTCGTGATCGACGTCGCCACGCTGATCGTGAACGAGTCGCTCTCGTCGAAGCCGACGGACTGCCACAGGCTCGTCGAGTAGTAGAAGATCACGTTGATGCCCACGAACTGCTGGAACACCGACAGGATGATGCCCACCCAGACGATGCGCTGAAGACCGAGCACCGGCCCGCGCAGCGACACACCCGCGTTCTTGCGGTCGGCCTCGATCGCGGTCTGCAGGTCGCGGATGGTGTGGTCGAGGTCGGCCGGCGGCACCAGCCGGGTGAAGATCTCGCGCGCCTGGTCGTACCGGCCCTTCGCGATCAGATATCGCGGCGACTCCGGGAGGGTGAAGGACAGGATGCCGTAGACGGCGGACGGGATCACCCCGACGAGGAACATCCAGCGCCAGGCCTCCAGGCCGAACCAGAGCACGTTGTCGGCGCCCCCGGCGGAGTTGGCGAGGAGCGCGTCCGACAGGAGCGCCGCGAAGATGCCGAGCGTGATCGCGAGCTGCTGCAGCGAGGCGAGCCCGCCGCGGATCTGTCGGGGTGCGATCTCCGCGATGTAGGCGGGGGCGACGACCGACGCGATGCCGATGCCCAGGCCGCCGACCACGCGCCAGAGCGCAAGGTCCCAGGCCGAGAACGCGAGACCGGCGCCGATGGAGCTGACGAAGAACATGATGGCGCCGAGGAACATCACCCGCAGGCGCCCCCACCTGTCCGACAGGCTGCCCGCGATGATCGCGCCGACCGCGCAGCCGAGCAGCGCGATCGCGACGACGAAACCCGTGATGACGTCGTTGAGCGCGAAGTCCTTCGAGATCGAGTCGACCGCGCCGTTGATGACCGACGAGTCGAAGCCGAAGAGGAACCCGCCGACGGCGGCCGCGACCGACAGGCCGATCGCTCGCCGGCCGTAGGGACTGCGCAGGGAGAACGCGTCTGCGGGGATCGATCCGGTCGAGTTCATGCATGCCACGCTAGCGTCCGGGCCGCAACGGCGGGCGGCACGCGTACGCAGAATCGGATCCGCACGAGCGGAGCGGTGAGAAGAAACGCCGGGTGGCGGCATCCGCAACCGGCGTGTCGTGCCCGTGATCCGCACCTGCGGATCCGAGATCGGGTGCGCGCACGCCGTACAGTGAACGCATGCCCGTGACACTCCTCGGTGCGGCCGAGATCCGCGCGCTGGCCGCCGAACTCGACGTGACGCCGACCAAGAAGCTGGGGCAGAACTTCGTCGTCGACGCCAACACGGTCCGCAAGATCGTGCACGTCGCGGAGGTCGAGCCGGGCGACCGCGTGGTCGAGGTGGGGCCGGGTCTCGGATCGCTCACCCTCGCCATCCTCGAGGCCGGAGCATCCGTCACCGCCGTCGAGATCGACCACCGGCTGGCTGAGCGGCTGCCTGCCACCGCGGCAGCGCACGGCGTCGCGGACGGCGCGCTCACGGTCGTGGACGCCGATGCCCTTCGCGTGACCGAGCTGCCCGGGGACCCGACCGTGCTCGTCGCCAACCTGCCGTACAACGTCAGCGTGCCGGTGCTGCTGCACTTCCTCGAGCACTTCCCGGCGCTGGACCGCGGCGTGGTCATGGTCCAGGCCGAGGTGGGGGAGCGACTCGCCGCCCCGCCCGGGTCGAAGGTGTACGGCGCACCGAGCGTGAAGGCCGCATGGTACGGGCCGTGGCGCCTCGCGGGCACCGTGTCGCGGCAGGTGTTCTGGCCCGTCCCGAACGTCGACAGCGTGCTGGTCGGCTTCCGCCGTGCCGCCGAGCCGCGCGGCGGGGAGGAGCTGCGCAAGCGGACCTTCGCGATCGTGGATGCCGCGTTCCAGCAGCGGCGCAAGATGCTCCGGCAGGCGACGGCCGGGGTGCTCGGCGGATCGGCGGCCGCAGCATCCGTGATCTTGGAGAGCGCGGGAGTCGCGCCGACCGCGCGCGGCGAGGAGCTCTCGATCGACGACTACGTGCGCATCGCGGTCGCCGCGGGAAGCATCTCGGAAAGCTGAAATTCAGCGAATCTTCACCGCGCCGTCGGGAACCGTGCGAAACATGCCGGTAACATTCGAGCGTCCGTCGTCCGGTTCCTCGGCACCTCGCCTCCCGGCGGACCGGAGTGATCTGACATGCGCACCGCCGAGTACCCGGCCCCCGAACGCATCCTGCTGCACCTGAGCGACACGCACCTGCGTGCGCCCGCGACCCCGCACCTCTTCGACGCGGTCGACGGCACCGCGCGGCTGACCGAGACGGTCGGCGCGATCGAGTCGAGCGGCATCCGCCCCGACGCGATCGTCGTCACCGGCGACCTCGCCGACCTCGGCGAGCCCGGCGCATACGCTGCGCTGCGCGCGCTTGTCGAGCCGTTCGCCGAGCGCATCGGCTCGCGCGTGCTCTGGGTGATGGGCAACCACGACGAGCGTGGGGCGTTCCGGGCGGGCCTGCACGACGAGGCATCCGATGCGCGCCCCGTCGATCGGGTCGACGAGCTCGACGGGCTCCGCGTGATCACTCTCGACACGAGCGTGCCCGGTCACCACCACGGCGAGCTGCGCGACGCGCAGCTCGCCTGGCTCGCCGACGTGCTGGCCACCCCGGCGCCGCTCGGCACGATCCTCGCGATGCACCACCCGCCCGTGCCGAGCGTGCTGCCGCTCGCCGCGAGCGTCGAGCTGCGCGATCAGCGGCGGCTCGCGGCGGTCCTGCGCGGCACCGACGTGCGTGCGATTCTCGCCGGTCACCTGCACTACTCGACCTTCGCGACGTTCGCCGGCATCCCGGTGTCGGTGGCGTCGTCGACCTGCTACGCGCAGGACCTCACGGTGCCCGTCGGCGGTACGCGTCCTCAGGACGGCGCGCAGGCGTTCAGCATCGTGCACGTGTACGACGACACGGTGGTGCACTCGGTCGTGCCCGTGGACGCGCCGCGGGCCCTCGAGTACATCGACCCCGACGAAGCGGCGCGCCGGCTCCTGTCGGCCGGGGTGGCCCCGCTCATCGCCGCCCGGAGGGATGCGCCGACCGAGCCGATTCCCGTGCTGCGCTGAGCTCGTCGCGCTCCCACGGCGCCCGCACGGGGAACATGCGCTCGAGCGCGCTGCGGAGGGCGCGCACCCGGATCTCTTCGGGCACCTCGGCCTCGCCGCCGTCGTTGAGGCAGAACATGTCGGCGTCGCAGCGTTCGACGAGCCGCTCCATGCGCCGCATGCCCGCCGCGAGCGTCGTCTGGGCGTAGCGCACGCGCGGGGCGCGCGTGGCGATGGCGCGTCCGGTCAGCAGTGCGTAGTAGTGGTACAGGCTGTTGGTGACCGAGATGTCGGTCGCGGAGCGGAATCGGGATGCCGCCGTCCGGGCGAAGTCCTCGGCGAAGGTCTGCTCCAGCTCCGCCATGACGCTGCGGCGCAGCGGCGCCGCGCAGTGCTCGAGGTCGCGGACGATGGTGCGGCCGAACCGCTCCCGCAGGAGCGCGCGGTTCACGCGCAGACCGTTGTCGTGGCCGCTGCGGTGGAGCGCGGGGTCGCCGGCGCCGATGCGCACCTCGCACTCGACGAACTTCGTCACCCCGCCGGGCGTGAAGAACAGCTCGGGCTCGACGGCGCGTCCGAAGAACATGTCGTCGTTCGAGTAGAGGAAATGCTCGGCGAGCCCGGGGATCCGGTGCAGCTGCGCCTCGATCGCGTGGGAGTTGTGCGTCGGCAGCACCGACGGGTCGGCGAAGAACTCCTCGCTGCGCACGATGGTGACCTTGGGGTGCTCGAGCAGCCAGGCCGGGGCGGGGGAGTCGGTGGCGATGAAGATGCGCCGGACCCAGGGTGCGTACATGTGGACGCTGCGCAGCGCGTAGCGGAGTTCGTCGACGTGCCGGTACCGCGCGGGTCCGTCATCGCCCTCGCCCACCACGTACTCGGAGAGCTGGGCCGCCCGCTGGCGCCGGAAGTCGCTCGACGAGGCATCGACCCACGAGAAGACGATGTCGATCTCGTCGGTGACCTCGAGCGGCTGGGGGGCGAACATGCCGGCGACGGTGCGCCAGGTGCGACCGTGGCGCTCGACCGTCTCATAGGCGAGATCCTCGACGGGTGTCTGCTTCCGGATGAGCGCGTTGTCGCGCGGAGCCTCGACCGTGTCCTCGCCGAAGCGCCAGAACTCCAGATGCACGCCGAGCGCCGCACCGTAGCGGAGCGATCCGGACCGGGTCAGGCGGGGGCGGTATACGCGCATCGCGGAGGGCGCGTCCGGAGCGGGTGGGGCGTCGCAGGCGAGAAGAGGCGCGCGCCCCTTGGACTTGACGTACAGCGGCTCGCGCGTGCAGATCGCGGCGAGGGCCGCCGTCGCAGCCTCGCGATCGCGGACGTCGACCACGAGCGCGGGGATGGCGCGGTCGTGTCGGATCAGGAGCGTGTCGACGCCGGCGTCGTCGAGCGCGTCGGCGACCAGGAGCAGGTCGGCATCACGCGCCTCGTGCGGCGCGACATCGTCGTGGACGAGATGAAGGATGCCGCGGTCGACGACCACGTCGGCGCGCTCCACGAGCACGCTCCAGGGGTCGGCCGCGTGGGGCAGTGCAGACAGGAGCGTCATGCGGTCCTCCTTCTCGTCGACCGGGTGATGGCGCGGATGCGCGCCCCCGGGGTCTCGACACTACGGAGCGTCCGTTACGACGACGTTTCGCACCCAGCCCCTTGACAACTGCGCGGTCGATGTGCCTCCCATCCTCCCCTGCGCGAGCAGTCCGACCTCGCTAGCCTGGACCGGTGACCGAAGACGCGCGCTACCTGTCCCGTGGAGGAGACCTCCACCGCCCCTACACCGCCGACGCCGACCGTTACACCGGTGCGGACTACCGCCGGGTCGGAACCTCCGGGCTCACGCTGCCGCCCGTGTCGCTCGGGCTCTGGTGGAACTTCGGCGACAACATCCCGTTCGACAACCAGAGGGCGCTGCTGCGCCACGCGTTCGACCGCGGCATCACCCACTTCGACCTGGCGAACAACTACGGCCCGCCCTACGGCACCGCCGAGACGAACTTCGGGCGCATGATGCGCGAGGACTTCGCGCCGTACCGCGACGAGCTCATCATCTCGTCGAAGGCCGGCTACGACATGTGGCACGGCCCCTACGGCAACGGCGGGTCGCGCAAGTACCTCATCTCCAGCGCCGAGCAGTCGCTGAAGCGCATGAGCATCGACTACGTCGACATCTTCTACTCGCACCGCGTCGATCCCGATGTCCCGGTCGAGGAGACGGTGGGCGCGCTCGACACGCTGGTGCGGCAGGGCAAGGCGCTCTACGTCGGAATCTCGTCCTACAGCGCCGAGCGGACGGCGGTCGCAGCATCCGTCGCCCGCTCGCTCGGCACGCCGCTCGTCATCCACCAGCCGGCGTACTCGATCCTGAACCGCTGGGTCGAGGACGGGCTGACCGGGGTGCTCAGGCAGGAGGGCATGGGCGCGATCGCGTTCACGCCGCTCGCGCAGGGGCTGCTGACCGACAAGTACCTCGGCGACGGGTCGGCCGAGCGCGCGCAGCAGCGCGGGTCGCTGCCGAGCGGCTCGCTGAGCGAGAAGGGCCTGTCGACGCTGCGGTCGCTCGACGTCATCGCGAAGGAGCGCGGGCAGACGCTCGCGCAGATGTCGATCCAGTGGGTGCTGCGCGACCCGGTCGTCGCGTCCGCGCTCATCGGCGCCTCGCGTCCCGCGCAGCTCGACGAGAACCTCAAGGCGCTCGACGGGCCGGCCTTCACGGTCGAGGAGCAGGAGCGCATCGACGCCCTGTCGGACGGCATCGACGTGGACCTCTGGGCGGAATCGGCGAACCGGTGAGTCAGGCTCTCGCCGCGGACGGCGTGCGGGTGCGGGCGCCGGGCAAG
Source organism: Microbacterium sp. Soil_C_42 (assembly GCF_057656735.1). Lineage (NCBI taxonomy): Bacteria > Bacillati > Actinomycetota > Actinomycetes > Micrococcales > Microbacteriaceae > Microbacterium > Microbacterium sp. Soil_C_42. The sequence continues at coordinate 117,682 of NZ_JBDGJU010000001.1, read as the reverse complement.
CTCAACCTGTTCTTCGAGGTCGGCGGCGTGCACGACGACGGCTACCACGACGTCGCGTCGGCGTATCAGGCGGTGTCGCTGTACGAGGATGTGTGGGCGTCGCCGTCCGACGAGTTCACCGTGTCGATCTCCGGCACCGTCGACGTGACCGGCGTCCCCGCCGACGACCGCAACCTGGCCGTCCGCGCCGCGCGGCTCGTCGCGCAGCGCATCGGCCATGCCGGCGGCGTGCACCTCGACATCGTGAAGCACGTTCCGGTCGCGGGCGGCATGGGCGGAGGATCGGCGGATGCTGCGGCCGCCCTCGTCGCATGCGACGCGCTGTGGGGGGCCGAGCTCGGCACCGCCGAGCTGCACAAGCTGGCCGCACGCCTCGGCGCCGACGTGCCCTTCGCCCTGATGGGCGGGACGGCCGTCGGCACCGGGCGGGGCGATGAGCTGAGCCCGGCGCTCGCGAAGGGCCGCTTCGACTGGGTGGTGGTGCCGTCGGACGCCGGACTGTCGACCCCCGAGGTCTACGCGCACCTCGACGAGCTGCGTGCGCGGCCCGACATCGACGCGGGTGCCCGGGTGCCGGCGGTCGCGCCCGGCGTGCTCCACGCGCTGCGGGCCGCCGACCCCATCGCGCTCGCCGAGCACACGCGCAACGACCTGCAGATCGCTGCGCTGTCGCTGCGCCCCGAGCTGCGCGAGGTGCTCGAGCTCGGCGAGGAGTCCGGCGCTCTGGCCGGCATGGTGTCGGGGTCAGGCCCTACGCTGGCCTTCCTGACCGTCGACCCGGAGTCGGCGCTCGAACTGCAGATCACCTTGTCGGCCGCGGGCTACGAGGCGCTCCACGTGCACGGGCCGGTCGCCGGCGCGCGCCTGGTCACCTGAGCCGGGCCCCGACCGGCCGCACACCCACCTGAGCCCTCGCGGGCGCGGAGAGGAAGAATCTATGAGCACGTCCGTTTCGGCATACGGCCGCATCAGCGAGACCGAACGCGCCGCCTTCCGTGCGGGTCCGGTCGACGAGGAGTCGGCCGGGCGGCTCGCGACGAACGGACTGGACTACCGGCGCATCGCCGTCGACAGCGACGAGTACGTCGGCTGGCTCCAGTCGGTCGCGCGCGGCTTCCAGGACGCAGAGCGCACCGCGGAGCAGATCGCCGCGACGCGCGAGCGCAGCGGCTACCGTCGGCTCACCGGCGTCTTCGACCCGGAGTCGCCGATGGACGCTCCCGTCGCGACCATCGCGTCGTGGCTCGGCGAGCTCACGGTGCCGGGCGAGGCGATGATCCCCTCGTGCGCGATCTCCGCCGTGACCGTCGCACCGACGCACCGGCGCAAGGGCGTGGCCCGCGCGATGCTCGAGGGGGAGCTGCGAGCGGCCCAGGCGGCCGGCATCCCGATGGCGATGCTCACGGTGAGCGAGTCGCCGCTGTACGGGCGGTACGGGTTCGCCCCGGCAGCAGCGGGCGCCTCCTGGACGATCGAGACCAAGCGCGCCGGCTGGATCGGCCCGCAGCCCGCCGGGCGCATCGACTTCATCGGCCGCGAGCGTGTGCGCGAGCTGATGCCGGCCCTGCACGAGCGGGTGCGGCACCGCCACCCGGGCGAGATCGACGTGCCGGGCGGTCACTGGGACGGGTTCGCCGGCACCCACCCCGCCGCCGAGAAGACCGCCGAGAAGCGCGCCGTGCAGTACTCCGACGCGGCGGGCGAGGTGCGCGGAGTCGCGGTGTACGCGGTCCGCGAGAACCACGACGACTTCACGAAGGCGACCGTCTCGGTCCACTACCTGCTGGCCGAGACCGACGACGCGTACGCGGCGCTGTGGCGGTTCCTGCTCGAGCTCGACCTCGTGGCCGAGGTGCACGCGGGCGAGCTGTCGGTCGATGAGCCGCTGCTGTGGATGATCGCGGACCAGCGCGCGGCGAAGGTCAGCGTGCGCGACCACCAATACCTGCGGATCATCGACGTCGTCGCCGCGCTCGAGACCCGTCGCTACGGCGGCCCGGGCACGCTGCTGATCGACGTCTCGGACTCGCTCGGCATCGCCGCCGGCCGTTACCTGCTCGAGGCCGATGAGCGCGGCGCCGCACGCGTGCGGATCCTCGGCGACGGTGAATCGATCGATGCGCCGACGGTGGCTCTCGGCGTCGCCGAACTGTCCGCCACGTACCTCGGCGGTGTCTCGCTCGCGACTCTTGCCGCGGCGGGACGCGTGTCGGTGACGGATGCTTCGGCCGAGGCATCCGCGGACGCGCTCGCCATGGCGACCCGCGTGCTCGGCTGGCACACGGCGCCGCGCCTGAGCATCTGGTACTGACCGATCCGGCACAGGAGGGCACGGAACCGGACGAAACACGGCGATCGCGTGCTTTAGGCTAGCCTTACCTGTCTGTTTCCGAGGGGTTCCCCATGCCTTCACGCCGCCCGTCTTCCGCGCGCCTGCGCCATTTCCTCGTCGTACCGGTGGTGGTGGCGGGCCTCGCCCTGGCCGGCTGCGCCGGTGGAGCTGCGAGCGACGACGCCGCCGATCCGGACGCCCTCGTCGTCTACAACGCCCAGCACGAGCAGCTGACCGAGGAATGGGCCGACGCGTTCACCGCCGAGACCGGCATCGAGGTCGTGCTCCGCAACGGCGACGACAGCGAGCTGGCCAACCAGCTCGTGCAGGAGGGGAAGGCCTCCAAGGCCGACGTGTTCCTCACCGAGAACTCTCCGGCGATGTCGCTCGTCGAGGACGCGGACCTCTTCGCCCCCGTGGACGAGTCCACCCTGGCGCTCGTTCCCGAGCAGTTCCGTCCGTCCTCGGGTCTCTGGACGGGGATCGCCGCCCGCTCGACGGTGCTGGTCTACAACCCCGAGCTGATCTCGGAGAGCGAGCTCCCGGCATCGCTTCTCGACCTCGCGGACCCGCAGTGGAAGGGCGAGTGGGGTGCCGCGCCTGCGAAGGCCGACTTCCAGGCCATCGTCTCGGCCGTGCTCGCGACCCAGGGTGAGGACGGCGCACGCGACTGGCTGGACGGCATGGCCGAGAACGCGGTCGAGTACCGCAACAACATCGTCACGATGAAGGCGGTCAACGCCGGCGAGGTGCCGATGGGCATCATCTACCACTACTACTGGTTCCGCGACCAGGACGCCGCAGCCGAAGACAGCGCCGACACGAAGCTGCACTACTTCGGCAACCAGGATCCGGGTGCCTTCGTCAGCATCTCGGGCGGTGGCGTGCTGAAGAACGCCCCCCACGCCGACGAGGCGCAGCAGTTCCTCGCGTTCATCGCGGGGGAGCAGGGGCAGAAGATCCTCGGCGAGGGCTACAGCTTCGAGTACCCCGTCGCCTCCGACGTCCCCGCCAAGCCCGAGCTGCCCCCGCTCGCCGAGCTCGACGCACCCGTGATCGACCCGTCCACGCTCAACGGGCCCGCGGTCATCGAGCTCATGACGGAAGCCGGACTCCTCTGACCCAGCTGCAGACGCGAGCACCCGCGCGCGGCACGACCGAGAGGCGTCCGCCCGCCGGGCTGGTCGTCGTCGTCGCGGTGCTGGCCCTCGGCGCGCTGATCCCGATCGGCTACGTCGTCCAGGCGGCGTTCGCCATGGGGTGGGACCAGCTGTCGGCCCTCGTCTTCCGGCCGAAGGTCGCGGAGCTGCTCGTCAACACGGTGCTGCTGGTGGTGATCGGCGTGCCGGCGACCGTCGTCCTCGGCGTGGGCGGCGCCTGGCTCGTCGAACGCACGACGCTGCCGGGCGGCGGGGTCTTCAAGGTCGCCCTGGCTGCCCCGCTGGCGATCCCCGCGTTCGTCGCGAGCTACGGCTGGGCGAGCGCCATCCCGTCGATGAACGGACTGTGGGCAGCGGTGCTGGTCGCGACGCTGGCCTACTTCCCCCTGGTGTACCTGCCCGCCCTCGCGGCGATCCGGGGTCTGGACCCTGCGCTCGAGGAATCTGCGCGCGCTCTCGGCATGGGCTCGTGGGCCGTGTTCTTCCGCGTCGTCGCGCCGCAGCTGCGGCTCGCAGTGCTCGGCGGCGCCCTCGTGGTCGCCCTTCACCTCCTGGCCGAGTACGGCGCGTTCGCGTTCCTGCGCTTCGACACGTTCACCACGGCCATCGTGGTCGCGTACGAGAGCATGTTCGCCGGCCCCAACGCGGCCGCGCTCGGGCTGGTGCTCGCTCTGCTGTGCCTGATCCTCCTCGGCGCCGAGTCGGCTGCCCGGGGCCGCGCCCATTACGCCCGTGTCGGCGGCGGCTCTCCCCATCCGGCGGAGGCCCTGGGGCTCGGCCGGCTGACGGTGCCGGCGCTCGCCGTGGTGGCGGCCGTGCTCGTGGGCGCTCTCGTGGTGCCGCTCACGAGCGTGGTCCGATGGCTCATGAGAGCGGATGCCGCGGCCTTCGGCGACGTCGGCATCGCGGCGCTCCAGACGCTCGGTCTCGCGCTCGCGGGGGCGCTCTGCACCATCGCCGTCGCCCTGCCGTTCGCCTGGCTGGCGGTGCGCTACCCGGGACGGGTGTCACGGCTGCTCGAGGGGGCGGCCTATCTCGCGAGCAGCCTTCCGGCGATCATCGTGGCGCTCTCGTTCGTGGCGGTGACGCTCGCCTTCGCGCCGTCGCTGTACCAGACCGCGTTCACCGTGGTCGCGGCCTACGTCGTGATCTTCCTGCCGCGAGCGCTGGTGCCGCTGCGCGCCGGACTCTCGCAGGTGCCGGAATCGCTCGAGGAGGCCGCGCGGGCCCTGGCGGTGCCGCCTGCCGCCGCCCGGCTGCGGGTCACCGTGCCGCTCCTGCTCCCGGCGATCGGAGCGGGCGCCGCCCTCGTGGCGCTCGGCGCGGCCAACGAGCTCACCGCGACCTTGCTGCTCGCCCCGACCGGCACGAGCACGGTGGCCACGAGCTTCTGGTCGGCCGCATCCGCCCTCGACTACCCGACCGCCGCACCCTACGCGGTGCTGCTGGTGCTCCTGTCGGTGCCCGCGGTCGCCCTCATGTTCACGCACGCGACGGGGAGGACCCTCAGATGACCCTTCGGCTGGAGGGCGTGTCGAAGGCGTACGGCGGCACCGAGGTGCTGCGCGATGTCTCGCTCGACGTCCCCCGCGGCACGCGGCTCGCACTCGTCGGCGCCTCGGGAAGCGGCAAGACCACGCTGCTGCGCCTGGTCGCCGGATTCATCGACCCCGACGCCGGGGTGATCAGCCTCGACGATCGTGAGCTGTCGGGGCACGGAAGGACCGTGCCCACGCACCGCCGCGGCATCGGCTACGTCGCGCAGGACGGCGCGCTGTTCCCGCATCTCTCGGTGGCCCGCAACATCGCTTTCGGGCTTCCGCGCGGACCCGCTCGCGCCGCGCGCGTGCGCGAGCTGCTGGAGCTCGCGTCCCTGCACCCCGACCTCGCCGCGCGGATGCCGCACGAGCTCTCGGGTGGTCAGCAGCAGCGGGTGGCGCTGGCGCGCGCGCTCGCCCAGAACCCCGGGGTGATCCTTCTCGACGAGCCCTTCAGCGCGCTCGACACGGGCCTGCGGTCCGCGACGCGCGACGCCGTGGTCGACGTCCTGGAGCGCAGCGGCGTCACCGCCGTGCTGGTGACGCACGACCAGCACGAGGCTCTGTCGTTCGGCCACCAGGTCGGGGTTCTCGTCGGCGGTCGCCTCGTGCAGTCCGGTGACCCGATGGCGGTGTACGACGCGCCGATCGACGCGAGCGTGGCGCTGTTCCTCGGTGATGCACTGGTGGTTCCCGCGCGCTCCGACGCGGACGGCGTCGAGTGCGGGTTCGGCCGGCTGGCCGTGCGGCACGACCTGTCGGGCGGCGCTTCTCGCGTGAGGGCGATGGTGCGGCCCGCACAGCTGCGCGTGGCCGCCGCGGCGCACGGGGCCGCAGCCACGCTGGCGCCGGTGGCCAACGGCACCGTCGTCGCGGTGCGTCCGGCCGGGTCGACCGCCGATTTGCGGCTTCGCGTCGGCACCGGCGAGTTGGAGGCCGAGCTCATGTACCGCGTGCCGCAGCACCGCGCAGCCGCGTTCGCGCCCGGCACGGCCGTGCGCGTGGTCGTCGAAGGCGGCGTCGTGCTCTACGCCGCAGGCGAGACCACCGCGACGGGCAGCGTCCTCACGCGCGGCGCAGCCGCAGGCTGACCGGTGCCGTCGCGCGGCGCAGCCACGCCCACCCGGCCGCAGCCCCGGCGGCGGCGCTGACGTACAGCCGGTACGCGATCACGCCGACGGCGAACGACAGCAGCGTGCCGAGCCACGGCGCGCTCTGCTCGAACGGCGGATACACCTGCCAGTGCGTGAGGTACACGAACAGGGATGCTGCCGCCACGGTGACCACGAGCGGCACCGCGAGGCGCGGAAGCGGGATGGCCCTCACCCAGACGAGCGCGAGGATCCCGCCCGCCACGATCGCCTCGCGCCACGGCTCGCCGAAGAAGCCGAACGTCGCGACGACAGCGACGACGGAGACGAGGACCCGCCGGGCGGTCGTGTCCGCGCGCGCCACGAGCCATCCGAGGGCCACCAGCCACAGGACGACCGGGGCGGCGTACCGCTCCACGTGCTCGGCGGTGGGCCCGGCGATCGCGAAGCGGGCGGCGAGCGCGACCGCGAGCGCGACCAGGGCGAACCCGAACGGCGCCCGGCGCTCGAGCCGCTCGACGCGGCGCACCGCGAACAGCGCCGCCGCGCCTGCGAACGACCAGAGCATCGCCTCGAGGAACCAGAACTGCCATTGCTCGTTCCACCGGCCGTCGCCGGGGACGAAGTTGTTCACGAGCGCCGCGGTCGTCGGCGCGTACTGGCCGCTGAGGAGTGCCACCGCGCCGATCCACAGCATCGCGGGGACCGCGAGCTGGGCCGCACTGCGCCCGAGGCGCCGCAGGCGCGCGGTGCCCGAGGCGGGCGCCAGCTGGAATCTCGCGAGGTTGTAGCCGGCCACGGCGAGGAGCAGGTGCGCGCCGCCCTTGATGTCGAACAGATCGGCGTGGGTCGCGACGATGAGGAAGATCGCCGCCGCCCGCAGCACCACCGGCGTCTCGAGGCGCGTCCACGAGAGCCGGCGACGCTGGGCCCGCGTGACCGGCGCCGCCGCGGCACCGGCGGACGCGGCATCCGATTCCGCGTCCGCGGCGGGTGCCTGCGCAGGCGAAGCGGACGCCGCGAGCTCGCGCGGGGTGCGCGTCGGCCAGTCCCGGGGGAGCGCGCCGACCATCTCCTCGAGTCGCAGCGAGATCTCGACGAAGCTCAGCGAGTCGCCGCCGAGGCCCGCGAACGTGTCGTCGATGCCCGCGGCGGGCTCACCGAGAAGCGTCGCGTACAGGTCGCGCACGGTCTCTGCCGTGACGACGGCCGGAGCCGCCGGTCGGAGGGTGGCCGTGCTGCGCTCGTGCGCGGCGGCGAAGCGCACGAGGGCTGCGTCGTCGCGCTTGCCGTTCGAGGTCCGCGGGAATTCGGACACCGCGTAGGCGCCGATCACGCGCGCCGGCACGCCGGTGAGTGACGCGGCGCGCTCGCGGGCACGGGCGACCGTGCGCTCGGAGGTCGCGAACAGCAGCAGCCGTTCGTCGGCGCTCGCCGCGCGCACCTCGATGCCCTCGTCGGCGAGCAGGTGCTCGACGCGATCGAGGTCGAGGCGCAGGCCGAAGACCTTCACGAAGCGGTTCATGCGGCCGACGATCTCGTACAGCCCGTCGGTGCGCAGCCGCGCCACGTCTCCGGTGCGCAGCTGCGTCTCGGTGCGCCCCAGCGGGAAGTCCTCGGGCCCGTGGGCGTACCCCATCATGACGTTCGGGCCCTCGTACACCAGCTCGCCGGTCTCGGCGCCGTCGACGGCATCGATGCGGAAAGAGCCGCCGGGGATCGGGCGGCCGATGGCGCCGGCGTGCGTCATCGCGAGGTCGGGTGGGAGGTACGCCATTCGAGCGGTGGCCTCGGTCTGCCCGTACATCACGAACAGCTCGAACCCGCGCTCGCGGCCGAGGTGCGCGAACCGCCGCACCGCGTCGGGAGCCATACGTCCGCCCGCCTGGGTGAGGTAGCGCAGCGACGGCAGATCGCGTCCGTCGAAGCCCCGCGCCTCGAGCAGCTCGAACGTGTAAGGGACGCCCGCGAACGAGGTGACGGCGTGCGCGCGCGCCCGGCGCCAGAACTCGTCGTCGGAAACCGAGCTGTCTGTGAGCAGCAGGCTCGCGCCGGTCAGCAGGTGGCTGTTGACCACGGACAGCCCGTAGCAGTACTGCAGCGGAAGCGTCGTCGCCGCGCGGTCGGCCGGGGTCAGCTGAAGATACTCGGCGATCGCCGCGGCGTTGCTGCGGACGTTCTCGGCCGACAGCCGCACGAGCTTCGGCGAGCCGGTCGAGCCCGACGTGCTCGCGAGGACGGCGAGATCGGGGTGGAACTCGTGGCGGCTGCCGGCGCGCCGCTCGTCGAGAGTCCAGCCCGAGACCCCGTCGTGGGCGACGACGTCGGGGTCGAACCGTGCGATCAGCGACGCGCGGTGTGCGCGCGCGGTCTCGTCGTCGTCGCCGGAGACCAGGAGGACCGGGTGTCCGCCTTCGAGCGCGGCGAGATAGGTGACGATCGGCTCGACGGCGTTGCCCGCGGCGATCATCACGAGCCGGCGCACGTCGCCGATGTGGTCCCGGCGCCGCCGCACCCGATCGCGCAGTTCCGCGTAGTCCAGTCGTGTGCCGTCGGCGATCAGCGCGGTGTGGTCGGGATCCCCGCCGAGGAGGGACAGTCCGAGGGCGGGCGCGGTCGCGGTCATAGAGGGGGTGGCTTTCTCCCGACGCGCCGCCGCGGGGAGAGTCGTCGGCGCAGGTGCAAGGCATGGCTATCCTAACCTGTCCGGTTTCCGGTGCCCGCAGTGTGACGCCGGGTGCTGCCCGCGGTCGCCTAGCCTTAAGGGGACATGGCACATCTTCTGGGGGCCGAGGCCCTGCACCTGGAATTCCCGACCAAGGTCGTCTTCGACCGGGTGTCGCTCGGCATTGACGAGGGCGATCGCATCGGCGTCGTCGGCCGCAACGGTGACGGCAAGTCGAGCCTGCTGGCGATGCTCGCCGGGCGGCTCGAGCCCGACGGCGGCCGCGTCACCGTGCGCGGCGGCGTGCGGGTCGGCGTGCTCGACCAGGCCGACACCCTCGACGACGCCCTCACGATCCGGGAGGCCGTCGTCGGCGAGCGGCCCGATCACGAGTGGGCGGGCGACGCGCGCACGCGTGACGTCATCGCAGGTCTCCTCGGCGATCTCCCGTGGGACGGTCCGGTCGCGGGGCTCTCCGGTGGTCAGCGTCGACGTGTGGCGCTTGCGGCCCTCCTCGTGGGCGACGACGACGTCATCTTCCTCGACGAGCCCACGAACCACCTCGACGTCGAGGCGATCGCATGGCTCGCCGAGCACATCAAGCGCCGGTGGCCGGCGAACCAGGGCGGCCTCCTGGTCGTGACGCACGACCGCTGGTTCCTCGACGAGGTGTGCAACACCACGTGGGAGGTGCACGACCGCATGGTCGAGCCGTTCGAGGGCGGCTATGCCGCGTACATCCTGCAGCGCGTCGAGCGCGACCGCCAGGCGGCCGTCATCGAGCAGCGCCGCCAGAACCTCGCCCGCAAGGAGCTCGCATGGCTGCGCCGCGGTGCGCCGGCGCGCACGTCGAAGCCGAAGTTCCGCATCGACGCCGCCAACGTGCTCATCGCCGACGTGCCCGAGATCCGCGACGCGACCGAGCTGCGCTCGCTCGCCGTCTCCCGGCTCGGCAAGGACGTCGTCGACCTCCTCGACGCGGCGGTCTCCTACGACGGCCGTGAGGTGCTGCACCCGGTCGAGTGGCGTATCGCCCCCGGCGAGCGCACCGGCATCCTCGGCGTCAACGGCGCGGGCAAGTCGACGCTGCTCGGCCTCGTCGCCGGCGACGTGGAGCCCACCGCCGGGCGCGTGAAGCGCGGCAAGACCGTGAAGGTCGCGACCCTCACACAGCGCCTCGACGAGCTCGAGGAGCACCTCGCCGACCCGGTGCGCGTCGTCATCTCGCGCCTGCGCACCACCTACACCTTCGGCAGCGGCTCGAAGGCGCAGGAGCTCACGCCCGGCCAGCTGCTCGAGAGCATGGGGTTCCAGAGCGCGCAGCTCTCCACTCCCGTCAAAGACCTGTCCGGTGGCCAGAAGCGCCGCCTGCAGCTGCTGCTGATCCTCCTCGAGCAGCCGAACGTGCTGATCCTCGACGAGCCCACCAACGACCTCGACACCGACATGCTCGCCGCCATCGAGGACCTCCTCGACTCGTGGCCGGGCACGCTCCTGGTCGTCTCGCACGACCGGTACTTCATCGAGCGCGTGACCGACCAGCAGTACGCGATCCTCGGCGGCCACCTCCGCCACCTCCCCGGTGGCGTCGACGAATACCTGCGCCTGCGCGAGCGTGAGCGCGCCGCGGGGCCGGCAGCCTCGAAGGCGGCGGATGCTGCACCCGCAGCATCCCCGTCATCCACCACGCCGTCGCTGTCGGGGCAGGAGCTGCGCGCCGCGCAGAAGGAGGTCGCGTCGCTGGAGCGCCGCCTCGAGAAGCTCGAGACGCAGATCGCCGCCGCGAAGACGGCGCTCGCCGACCACGACCAGTCCGACTACGTCGGGCTCGGCGCCGAGATGGCCCGCATCGGCGGGCTCGAGAAGGAGCGCGACGGCGTCGAGGAGCGCTGGTTCGAGCTCACCGAGCAGCTCGGCTGAGCCCGGGTCAGTCCGCGGCGTCGAACCCGAGGCTGAGCTTGCGCAGCAGCGCGGCGAGCCGGTCGCGGTCGCCCCGTGACAGTGCGTCGAGCAGGAGCGCCTCGGCGTCGACGAGACGCGTGATCGCGGCATCCACCCGGATCTTGCCCTCGTCGGTGAGGGTGACCAGGATGCTGCGGCCGTCGTCGGGATCTGATTCGCGGCGCACCAGCCGGCGCCCGACGAGGCGGTCGATGCGGTTGGTCATCGTGCCGCTGGAGACGAGCGTCTGCTGCAGCAGCTGCTTGGGGCTCAGCTGGAACGGCTCGCCCGCCCGGCGCAGCGCCGAGAGCACGTCCCACTCCCACGGCTCGAGCTCGCTGCGCTTGAACGCGTCGCGGCGCGCGCGGTCGAGGTGGCGAGACAGCCGGTCCACGCGCGACAGCACGCCGAGGGGCGAGAAGTCGAGGTCGGGGCGCTGCGTGGTCCAGGCCTCGACGATGCGGTCCACCTCGTCGCTCTGCGCCGTCATGCCCCCATTATCCCGACCCCGCCCCTACGCCCGACGCGGCGCTCACATCGAGCACATGATCCGCACGCGGGCGGCCGCCGCGCACGGGCGCGCACGGGGCATCTGGCAGACTTGACGGGCGGCGCCCGGCACCCGGGAGCGCCGCGGTCCGCCGTGGTGTAATGGCAGCACGACAGCCTTTGGAGCTGTGAGGTCTAGGTTCGAGTCCTGGCGGCGGAGCATGACCGACACGACCCGCGACAACGCTCTGGCCGTCATCGTCCTGGCCGCAGGGCAGGGCACCCGGATGAAGTCCTCGACGCCGAAGGTGCTGCACCGCATCGGCGGTCGCCCGCTCGTCGGGCACGTGCTCGACACCGCGATCGCCCTCGGGCCCGAGCGCGTGGTCGTGGTCGTGCGGCACGAGCGCGACCGAGTGGCCGACGCCGTCGCGAGTGCCGCGCCGGGCGTGGTCGTGGTCGACCAGGACGAGGTCCCCGGCACCGGCCGCGCGGTCGAGGTGGCGCTCGACGCCCTCGGCGACTTCTCGGGCGACGTGCTCGTGCTGAGCGGCGATGTTCCGCTGCTCGAGGCCGACACGCTCGCAGCGCTCGTGCGCACCCATCGCGACCGCGCCGTGGCGGCGACGGTGCTCAGCGCTTCGCTCGACGACGCCACCGGCTACGGCCGCGTGATCCGCGATGCCGACGGCGCCGTGTCGCGCATCGTCGAGCAGAAGGACGCGACGGCGGACGAGGCATCCGTCACCGAGATCAACGCCGGGGTGTACGTCTTCCAGATGCAGGCCCTGCGCACCGAGCTGGCGCTCGTGGGCACCGCGAACGCGCAGGGCGAGAAGTACCTGACGGACGTCGTGGCGCTGCTGCGCGGCGACGGCCTGCTCGTCGCGGCGCAGACGGCTCCGGATGCCGCGGCCGCCCTGGGCGTCAACGACCGCGTGCAGCTGGCCGAGGCGGCCCGCATCCTGAACGCGCGGACCGTGCGGCGCTGGCAGCTGGAGGGCGTGACGATCCTCGACCCGGCGACGACGTGGATCGACGTGGACGCGAAGCTGGCGCCCGATGTGACGGTCCTGCCGAACACCCACGTCCTGGGCGCGACGGTGATCGCGTCTGGTGCGATCGTCGGCCCCGACACGAGCCTCGTCGACTGCGAGGTGGGGGAGGACGCCACGGTCAGGCGCACCGACGCGACGCTCGCCGTGATCGGCGCGAAGGCCACGGTCGGCCCGTTCGCGTACCTCCGCCCGGGTACGTATCTCGGCGAGAAGGGCAAGATCGGCACGTTCGTCGAGACCAAGAACTCCACGATCGGCGAGGGGAGCAAGGTCCCCCACCTGTCGTACATCGGCGACACCACGATCGGTCGGCACGTCAACCTGGGCGCCGGCGCGATCACCGCGAACTACGACGACCTGAACAAGCACCGCACCGAGATCGGCGATGAGGTGCACTCCGGCTCGCACAACGTCTTCGTGGCGCCCGTTAGGATCGGAGACGGCGCGAAGACCGGGGCCGGAGCGGTCATCCGCAAGGATGTGCCCGCCGGTGCCCTCGCTCTCAGCGTCGCCCCTCAGCGCAACGTCGAGGGGTGGGTCGAGAAGAACAGACCGGGTACCGGAGCGGCGGATGTCGCCGCCAGGGCCCGCAGCGCACAGAAGGCGGACGATGGCGCGCAAGAAGAAGACCGTTGAACTCGACCGGGCGAACGACATCGCCCCGGGACTCGTCGCAAAGACGAAGAAGCGTCTCGTGGTCGCACGGGGCAGCTCCCACCCCGAGCTCGCGGCCGAGGTCGCCGCGCAGCTGAGCACGGAGCTCGTGCCGACCGAGTACCGCACCTTCGCGTCGGGTGAGATCCTCACCCGATTCGAGGTCTCCATCCGCGGCTGCGACCTCTTCCTCATCCAGAGCTTCGGCCCGCCGGTCAACGAGTGGATGATGGAGACCCTCATCATGCTCGACGCCGCCAAGCGCGCATCGGCGAAGCGCATCACCGTCGTCGCGCCGTACTTCCCGTACTCGCGTCAGGACAAGAAGGGCCGCGGCCGCGAGCCGATCAGCGCCCGCCTCGTCGCGGACCTCTTCAAGACCGCGGGCGCCGACCGCGTCATGAGCGTCGACCTCCACGCCGCGCAGATCCAGGGCTTCTTCGACGGCCCGGTCGACCACCTGTTCGCCAAGCCCGTGCTGCTCGAGTACTTCGAGAACACGCTGAGCGCCGAGGACCGTGAGCGCCTCACCGTCGTCTCGCCCGACACCGGCCGGGTGCGCGTCGCCGACCAGTGGTCCGACAGCCTCGGCGCGCCGCTCGCGATCATCCACAAGCGCCGCGACCCGAATGTCGCGAACCAGGTCACCGTCAACGAGATCGTCGGTGCCGTCGAGGGGCGCGTCTGCCTCCTCGTCGACGACATGATCGACACCGGCGGCACGATCGTGAAGGCGGCCGAGGCGCTCAAGGCGAACGGTGCGGTCAAGGTCATCGTCGCCGCGACCCACGCGATCTTCAGCGACCCGGCCGCGCAGCGCCTGCAGAGCCCGGCCATCGACGAGGTCGTCGTGACCGACACGGTGCCGATCCCCGCCGAGAAGCGCTTCGCGACGCTTACGATTCTGCCTATCGCACCCCTGCTCGCACGTGCGATCCACGAAGTGTTCGAGGACGGCTCCGTCACCAGCATGTTCGACGGGGCCGCCTGACCCCGGCGCCGAGTCGAGACCCCGGCTCCGCGGCGGCGACGGAAGGACGATGCAGAGATGTCGCAGCCGCTCGACTCCGCCTCCCTGACGCAAGTCCGGCTGACCGTCGTGCGTCCGTGGGCGATCCCCGCAGACGACGTGCTGGAGCATCTCGGAGCGGACGCCGGGGGTCTCAGCGCCGCTGACGCGGCGGAACGCCTCGAGGTCGCGGGGCCCAACCGCCTGCCTGAACCGGCGCGCAAGCCGGCGTGGCTGCGGTTCCTCTCGCACTTCAACGACACGTTGATCTACATCCTGCTGGGTGCCGCGGTCATCAAGGCCCTCATGGGCGACTGGCTCGACTTCTGGGTGATCATGGTGGTCGCGATCATCAACGCGGTCATCGGGTACGTCCAGGAAGGCCGCGCCGAGAAAGCGCTCGCGGGCATCCGGGGCATGCTGTCGGCCGACGCCGGCGCGCGGCGCGACGGCAGCTGGGTCACCGTCCCGGCGTCGGACCTCGTGCCCGGCGACGTGGTGCGGCTGATGCCGGGCGACAAGGTGCCGGCCGACGTCCGACTGCTGCAGGCGCACCAGCTGCGCATCGACGAGTCCGCGCTCACGGGGGAGTCGGTGCCGTCGTCGAAGACGACGGATCCGGTCGCGGGCAACGCGGGCGTGGGCGACCGCGGCTCGATGGCGTTCTCCGGCACGATCGTGAGCGCAGGGCAGGGCCGGGGCGTCGTGACCGCGACGGGCCCTGCCACCGAGCTCGGCCGCATCCAGAGCCTCGCCGACGAGGCCGACGCCCTCGCCACTCCTCTCACCCGTCAGCTCGACAGCTTCGGCCGCGTTCTCACCGTCGTGATCCTCGGCATGGCGGCGGTCATGATGATGATCGGGCGGTTCCTCCACGGGATGCCGTATGACGAGCTGATCTCGGCGGCCATCGGCTTCGCCGTTGCGGCGATCCCCGAAGGCCTGCCCGCGCTCGTGACGATCACGCTCGCCATCGGCGTGCAGCAGATGGCTCGCCACAACGCCATCACGCGCAAGCTCCCCGCCGTCGAGGCGCTCGGCTCGGTCACGACGGTCTGCTCCGACAAGACGGGCACGCTCACCCGCAACGAGATGACGGTGCGCCACATCGTCACCCCGCTCGCGGACTACGACGTCACCGGCCTCGGCTACGCGCCCGGGGGTGAGATCGTTCCGGCGGACGGAGGAGCGGATGCCGCGGGCCGGGGCGATCTCGCCGCGATCCTCGCGATCGCGACCCTGTGCAACGACGCGCACATCGTTCGAGCCGACGACGGCTCGTGGAGCCTCGTGGGCGAGCCCACCGAGGGCGCCCTCAAGGCCGTCGCTATCAAGGGCGGCGTCGGGAGCGCCGGCGGACGCCGGGTCGCCGTCATCCCGTTCGACTCCGCCAACAAGCTCATGGCGACGCTCAACGAGGGCGCGCGCTCGGGAGGCGAGGCGGGTGAGGTGTCGCGGGCGATCCTCGTGAAGGGCGCGCCCGACCGGCTCCTCGAGCGCTCGCTCACACAGCGCGGCGCGAACGGCTCCGAGCCGCTCGACCTCGTGCGCTGGGACGACGCGATCGCCAGGCTCAGCGGCCAGGGCCTGCGCGTCCTGGCGGCCGCACGCAAGCCGGTGCGTCCCACGACGGACGAGTTCGCGCTCGACGACCTGGTCGACCTCGAGTTCATCGGTCTGTGGGGCATCGTCGATCCGCCCCGGCCCGAGGCCGTCGAGGCGATCGCGGACTGCCACACCGCCGGCATCCGGGTCAAGATGATCACCGGCGACCACGCCGGCACCGCTCTTGCGATCGCGCACGAGATGGGCGTGGCGGGCGCCGACGCGGAGGTGCTCACCGGCGCGGAGCTCGAAGCGCTCAGTCAGGAGCAGCTGCGGGAGGTGGTGCAGGGCGTCGACGTGTACGCGCGCACCAGTCCGGAGCACAAGATCCGCATCGTGCGCGCGCTGCAGTCGCACGGCGAGGTCGTGGCGATGACCGGCGACGGTGTCAACGACGCCCCCGCCCTCACCCGCGCCGTCGTCGGCATCGCGATGGGCATCAAGGGCACGGAGGCCACGAAGGAAGCGGCCGAGTTCGTGCTCGCCGACGACAACTTCGCGACGATCCGCAGCGCCATCGCCGAGGGCCGGCGCATCTACGACAACCTGCGCAAGTCGATCGTCTTCCTCCTCCCGACGAACGGGGCGCAGTCCCTGGTCATGCTGGTCGCTGTCGTGTTCGGCCTCGCGCTGCCGCTCACCAGCGTGCAGGTGCTCTGGGTGAACATGGTCACCGCAGTGACGCTCTCGCTCGCCCTGGCCTACGAGCCCGCCGAGCGCGGCATCATGCGCCGCCCGCCCCGCGCGAGCGGGGGGCCGATCATCAGCCGCGGCGAGCTCGGATTCATCCTCATCGTGTCGGTCCTCATCGGCGGCGCGGCGATGGGCGTGTTCTACGGGGTGTCTGCGGCGGGAGCCGACCTCGAGGTGGCGCGCACGGAGGCCGTCCTGATGCTCGCGTTGGGGCAACTCGCGTTCCTGTTCAACTGCCGGTTCCTCACCCGGTCGAGCCTCACCCTCGATGTGCTGCGCGGCAACAGGGTGGTGTGGTGGTCGGCGCTGGCGCTGGTGGGGCTGCAGCTCGTCTACACGTACGTGCCGTTCATGAACGTGCTGTTCGAGTCGCGGCCGCTGTCCGCGGCATCCTGGATCCTGCCGATCGTCGTGTCGATCGGCATCTTCCTGGCGGTGGAGGTGCTGAAGGCGGTGCTGCGTGCGCGGCGGGGCTCATCGGCCGCATCGGGCTCTGCGGCATCTCTCAAAGGCGGCTCATAGGCGGGCTTGAAAGGATCCCATTCGACGCGGACATCGCGTCGACGCCACGAGCCCGACCCGAGCCAGGAGGACCGTCATGATCCGCACCGCACTCGCTTCCCGCCCCGTCCGCGCCGGCGCGGCCCTCACCGCCGTCACCGGCATCGCCCTGCTCTCGGGCTGCGCGGCGACGGCCTCCGAGGCCGAAGAGCCCACCACGCCCGACACCGGCTCGTCCTCGTCGACCGACACGGGCACGACCGGGTCCGACACCGGCTCCGGCTCGTACGCCGACGGAACGTACACGGCGGACGGCTCGTACGCGACGCCCGAGTCGGTCGAGACGATCAGCGTCACCGTGACCCTCGAGAACGACGTCATCACCGCCGTCGAGGTGACCGGCGACCCGCAGAAGCGCGAGTCGGAGCAGTACCAGGGCCAGTTCATCGGCGGCATCGCCGACGTGGTGGTCGGGCAGGACATCGACGACATCCAGGTCAGCCGCGTCGCCGGGTCGTCGCTCACCAGCAAGGGCTTCAACGAGGCCATCGAGGCGATCAAGTCCGAAGCGGCGAGCTAGCCCATGAGCACCGTGCCGGCGTCGTGGCGGTTCGACGCCATCGGCACGACATGGGAGATCGTCGCCGAGCGTCCGCTGCCCGCGGCGGTGCGCGACGAGGTGACCGCGCGGATCGATGCGTTCGACCGCGTGTGGTCGCGGTTCCGCGAGGACTCCGACGTCAGCGCGCTCGCCGGTGGCGCGGGTTCCCTTCCTTCGCCGGAGGACGCCGCCCCCATGCTCGATGCCCTCGCCGCCGTGTCGGATGCGACCGGGGGAGCCGTGAATCCGCTCGTCGGGGGCTCCCTGGACGCGCTCGGCTATGACGCGCACTACTCGCTCCACGACGCCGCACCTGTGGCTGCGCCGCTGGACTGGCGCGAGCGACTCACCTGGCGTGACGGCCGACTCGCCCTCACCGAGCCCGCGACCGTCGATGTCGGCGCCCTGGGCAAGGGGCGCCTCGTCGACCTCGTGCTCGACGTCCTGGTGCGCACCGAGTCCGGAGACCTCACCGTCGACGCCGGCGGCGATCTCGCTGTGCGGGGGCGTCCGCAGCGCATCGGGCTGGAGCATCCGTTCGATCCGCGTCGCGCGATCGGCGTGTGGGAGGTGACGGATGCCGCGCTCTGCGCGTCCGCGATCAACCGGCGCGCGTGGCCGTCGACGACGGGCACGACCCTGCACCACGTGCTCGATGCGCGCACCGGCCAGCCGGTGCGGACCTACGCGGCGACCTGGGCGGTGGCGGCCGACGCGATGACGGCCGACGCGGTCGCGACCGCGCTGTTCTTCGACGGCGGCCCGCGCCTCGCGCTCGAGTGGGGCGCGCAGTGGGTGCGCATGAGCACCGACGGCCGCGTCGAGTGGTCGCCCGGCTGCCGGGCCGACCTGTTCGTGCGAGCAGACGCCGGATCAGGGACCGCGCCGGTTTCGCGACCGAATAGCCTTGAGTGGTGACCGAGTCTTCCTCCGGACACGTCGTCGCGGTCTCCCGCGACGACGCGCATCGCTTCAGCAAACCCGTGCGCGAGAGCATCACCCTGCTCGCCGGGATCGGCGTCGAGGGCGACGCCCACGCCGGCGGGACCGTGCAGCACCTCTCGCGCATCGCGCGCGACCGCACGACGCCCAACCTCCGCCAGGTGCACCTCATCCACGCCGAGCTGTTCGATCTCGTGGCGGCGCGGGGCCACGAGGTGACGCCCGGCGCACTGGGGGAGAACATCACGACCGCGGGCATCGACCTGCTGGGTCTGTCGCGCGGCACGCGGCTCGAGCTCGGCGAGGACGCGGTGATCGAGGTCACCGGCCTTCGCAACCCCTGCGCGCAGATCAACGGACTCTCGGAAGGGCTCATGAAAGAACTGGTCTCCGTCGACGACAGCGGTGCCACCGTGCGTCTCGCGGGCGTCATGTCGGTCGTGCTCGCAGGGGGCGTCGTGCGCCCGGGCGACAGCATCCGTGTCATCCCGCCCGCGGGTCGCTTCGAGCCCCTGCAGCCGGTGTGACGCGGATGGGATCGCTGACCGCTCTCTGGAACCGCATCTTCGCGGTGCTCGGCCGCATGTCGATGTACCGTCTCGTCTATCTCGCGCTCGCGGCGCTGGCCGTCGTCGCGCTGCTGCTGTCGTTCTTCGGTCTCGTCGGACCCGACCCCCTGCAGCTGATCGCGACACTCGCCGTGCTGTCGGCCGTGTGCGTGGGGGTGGATGCTGCGGCCCAGCGCGTGCTGAACCTCCCGTGGCGCCTCGAATCGTCGCTCATCACGGCGCATATCCTGCTGTTCGTGCTGCGGCCGACGTACGAGCTCGCAGGGCTTCTGGGCATCGCGATCGCCGCCGCCGTGGCGTCGCTGTCGAAGTACATCCTGGCCTGGCGCGGCCGCCACATCTTCAACCCCGCGGCGGTCGGCGCGACGGTGCTCACACTGCTGAGCCTGGCGTGGCCCGACCTCGGCGCGTCTTCGTGGTGGGTGGGCACGCCGGCGCTCGCAGCACCCGTGATCCTGCTGGGTCTCGCCGTGCTCGTGCGCACCGAGAAGGTGCGCGTCGTCGCGATCTTCCTCGTGATCGCGGTCGGGGTCGCGATCTTCCGCACCGCGGCGCAGTACCAGGCGGCCGGCTTGGACGTCGAGGTCCTCGACCTGCTGTGGCCGGTGCTGTGGTCGTCGCCGTTCCTGTTCCTCGGCGCGTTCATGCTGTCCGAGCCGCTGACGCTGCCACCGCGCCGCTGGCAGCAGTTCACCGTCGCGGCGGTCGTGGGCGTGCTCGCCGGATGGCCGATCGCGATCGGCGACATCACCCTCGGGCAGGAGCGCGCGCTCCTCGTCGGCAACCTGGTCGCCTTCGCGTTCGCCGTCCGCACCGCGGTGCGGCTCACGCTCGTCGCGCGCTCCGAACCGACTCCCACCGTGCAGGAGCTCACCTTCCGCGTGCACGACCGGCTCGCGTTCCTGCCGGGCCAGTACCTCGAGCTCGAGGTGCCGCACCGCCACCCCGATGCGCGCGGCACGCGCCGGGAGTTCAGCATCGCGTCGGCGCCCGCCGAGCTGCCCTTCGTGAAGGTCGCCTTCAAGGAGGGCAAGACCACGAAGCCGCTGAGCTCGTACAAGCAGGCGCTCGCGCAGGTGGAGCCGGGCGACGAGCTCGCGATCACCGGGGTCTGGGGCGACTTCCTGCTGCCCAAGCGCGACGCCGCGCCGATCCTGATGGTCGCCGCCGGCATCGGCGTGACGCCGTTCGTGTCGCAGCTCGGCCAGGAGACGGCGAAGGGCGTCGACCGTGACGTGGTCCTGGTCTACGTCGCGTCGGATTCCTCGGAGCTGGCCTACCGCGACGAGATCGAGGCATCCGGAGCCCGCGTCGTGGTGTTCACGCGCGACCGGCCCGCCGACCTCCCGGCCCACTGGGTGTGGGCCCAGGGGGTCCGCCTCGATGCCGAAGGCCTCGTGCGGATGGTGCCCGACATCTCCGCGCGCCACGCCTACATCTCCGGGCCCGCGGGTCTGATCGCCGAGCTCGCCCCCGCGCTCGAGAAGGCCCGCTCGATCACCACCGATGCCTTCAGCGGCTACTGACGCCGAGCCGCGGTGCGCGCCGGGTGCGGCGTGTCGTCTTCTGGCGACGGAGCGCTCTGCCGCTCGACGAGCGAGAAGAAACGGCCTGGACCGACGAACGACCTCGGCTCAGCCGTGCGCCACCGGGTCGGCGGGGCGGGCCGGCAGACGGACCTCGAAGGTCGTGTCGCCGGGCCTGCTCGCGACACGGATGCTGCCGCCATGCGCGTCCACGATCGCCCGGGCGATCGACAGGCCCAGGCCGGTGCCGCCGGTCTGACGGGCGCGGGAGCGGTCGGCGCGCGAGAAGCGTTCGAACAGCTCGTCCGTGAGGGACGGATCGATGCCCGGGCCGTCGTCGTGCACGCGGAGGATCGCCTCCGTGTCGTTGCGAGAGACGCTCACGGTGACCGTCGTGCCGGCCGGCGTGTGAGTGCGGGCGTTGGCGAGCAGGTTCGCGGCGACCTGGTGCAGGCGCCCGGTGTCGCCGGCGATCAGCACCGGGTCGTCGCCCACCTCCAGCACCCACTCGTGGTCGGGACCGGTCGGCGTGACGTCGCCCACGGCGTCGATCGCGAGCCGCGTCAGGTCGACCGTGCCGTAGACGAGTTCCTGACCCTCGTCGAGCCGCGCGAGCAGCAGCAGGTCCTCGACGAGCGAGGTCATGCGCAGCGACTGCGCCTGGATGCGCTCCAGCGACGCCTCGGTCGTCTCGAGAGCCGTGCTCTGGCCGCGGCTGAGCGCGGTGAGCGACAGCTCCGAGTAGCCGCGGATCGACGCCAGAGGCGTGCGCAGCTCGTGGCTGGCGTCGGCGACGAAGCTGCGCATGCGCTCCTCGTTGCGCTGGCGTGCGGTGAGCGACTCGTCGACGTGGTCGAGCAGGGTGTTGAGGGCGGCGCCCACGCGTCCGACCTCGGTGCGCGGATCGGACTCGCGCACGGGGACGCGTTCGGGGATCGAGACCTCGCCCTGGTCGAGCTGCAGCGCCGACACGCGTGCCGCGGTGTCGGCGACGGCGCGCAGGGGTGCGAGGCCTCGGCGGATCGTCCAGGCGGTCGCGACGGCGAGCAGCAGCAGGCCGCCCGCGGTGAGCAGGCCGATCGTGATCAGCATGCGCGTGAGGGTCTCGCTGACCCCGGCACGCGACAGGCCGACGATGACGACCGAGGGGCCCACCCGGACGCCCTCGATCCGGTAGGTGCCGAGATCGCCGATGGTCACGACGTACTGGCCGCGCTGACCCTCGAGGCTCTCGCTGATCTCGGCGATCTGGTCGTCGGAGAGGGCCACGACGTCGCCGTTCCCGTCGACCGCGGCCGCGGTCGGCTCGCCGAGGGGCGACTCCACCGCGAGGAAGTATCCCGGCTGCCGCGGCTGCTGCTCGAGGATCTCTTGCGCCGTGAGACCGTTGGCCAGGAGCGGTCGCATGTACTCGACGCTCTGCTGCTCGGCCTTCACCTGAGCGTTGAGCTGGTCCTCGAGCACCGAACCCAGGATCGCGCTCGTCGCCACCGCGACGAGCACCAGGATGAACGACGTGATGCCGACCACGGTGACGATCAGCTTGCGCTGCAGGGTCCACGGTGCTCGGCGGGGGAGAGCGTCTTCGGTGTGCTGCACGGGAGGAGTGGGTGCCTCGGCCCGCGCGCCCGCGCCGGTCGAGGCATCCGTCGTCCCCGTCGTCACGGGGGAGGGAGTCTTCTGATCCGTCACTGCGGCGCCTTGATCATGTAGCCGACCCCGCGCACGGTGTGGATGAGGGGGTCGAACCCCGCGTCGATCTTCTTGCGGAGGTACGAGATGTACAGCTCGACGACGCTCGAGCGGCCGCCGAAGTCGTAGTTCCAGACGCGATCGAGGATCTGCGCCTTCGAGACCACGCGGCGCTGGTTGCGCATGAGGTAGCGGAGCAGTTCGAACTCGGTCGCGGTCAGCTCGATCTCGGTGCCGCCGCGCTCGACCTCGTGGCTGTCCTCGTTGAGGGTGAGGTCGCCGACGCGGAGGATCGGCTCGGCGCCCGCGGCGTGCGCGGTGCCGGCGCGCCGCATGAGCCCGCGTAGCCGCGCCACGACCTCTTCGAGGCTGAAGGGCTTCGTGACGTAGTCGTCGCCGCCGGCGGTGAGCCCGGCGACGCGGTCGCTCACGGCGTCCTTCGCGGTGAGGAAGAGCACCGGCACATCGTCGCCGGCCTGCCGCAGCCGCTGCAGCACGGCCATGCCGTCGAGGTCCGGCATCATGATGTCGAGCACCATGGCGTCGGGCTCGAACTCTCGCGCGGACTGCAGTGCTTCGAAGCCCGAGCCCGCCGTGCGGACCTCCCAGCCCTCCATGCGCAGCGCCATCGACAGCAGATCGGTGAGCATCTGCTCGTCGTCGACCACGAGGACGCGGAGGTTCGAGCCGTCGGGACGCAGGAGGGCCGGAGCGGGGTTGGTCATGCGTCCATTGTGCGGGCCTTCCTATGCGATTCCTATGGAGCCCGCTATGCGCCGGCTGTGAAACCGCACTCGTCCGTGAGGCCCCAGTCGCGGGACGAGACGCCGGGGCTCACCCGAGGTCTCGTCCCGGCACTGTTCGTCTCACCGTTCATAAGGGGTGCATAGGTCGCGCTGAGGGCGCGCATCACGCCGCTCCGTAGCGTCACGTCGACGGCCGGCATTCCGCCTGCCAAGAGGAGACCCATGTACTTCACCTATCTGCGGCGGGAGCTGGCCGGCCGCAAGAAGCAGACGATCATCGTGGCCGCCGGCCTCGCGATCGCGATCGCTCTCGTGATGATCGTGAACTCGCTCGCCGCGGGCGTGAGCGCCGCGCAGGCGAAGGCGCTCGAGTCCGTGTACGGCGTCGGCACCGACCTCACCGTGACGGGTGCACAGGCGGAGCCGGGCCAGGGCGGTGCCCGGTTCGACTTCGGCGAGGACGGCGGGTCGACCGCCGACGACGGCACCACCGAGCTCAGCCAGTCGCGGCTCGTGACCGAGCCGATGCGCTCGACGCTCGACGCCTCGACCCTCGATACCGTGACGGGCATCGAGGGCGTGTCCGCGGCATCCGCAGCCCTCAGCCTCACCAACATGACGTTCTCCGGGGAGCTGCCGCAGCGTCCCGACGACTCGACGGACTCCGGCACGGGCACGCAGGGCCAGCCCCCGCAGCAGGGCGAGGGCGGGGGCGGCGGCTTCGGCGGCGGTTCGTTCGGCGTCGACTCGTTCACGGTGCTCGGCATCGACCCGTCGGCGGACGCCGTCGGCCCGCTGTCTGCCGTGGAGGTCTCCGACGGCCGTGGCCTCGAGTCGTCCGATGAGGGCACGTCCGTCGCCGTGCTCGACGCGACCTACGCCTCGACGGCGGACCTCGCCGTCGGCGGCACCATCGACGTGGGCGGTCAGGAGTTCGAGATCGTCGGAATCGTCGCCTCGACCTCGGACGAGGCCGACACCGCCTCCGACGTGTACATCCCGCTGGGCGTCGCACAGGAGCTCTCGGGCGCCGGCGACGTCGTCTCCACCGTCTACGTGCAGGCCGAATCATCGGACGCCATCGCCTCGGTGCAGGCGGCGCTCCAGGAGGAGCTGCCCGACGCCACCGTGAGCTCGCAGGCGGATCTCGCCTCGACCGTGTCGGGATCGCTCTCGAGCGCCTCCACCCTCATCACGAACCTCGGCACGTGGCTCTCGCTCATCGTGCTCGCCGTCGCGCTCGTGCTCGCCGTGCTCTTCACGATCTCGGGCGTCTCACGCCGCACGCGGGAGTTCGGCACGCTCAAGGCCATCGGCTGGTCGAACGGCCGCGTAGTCGGTCAGGTGGCGGGGGAGTCGGTCGTGCAGGGCGCGATCGGCGGCGTCATCGGCCTCATCATCGGCTTCGCCGGAATCATCGCCATCAACCTCATCTCGCCGACGATCTCGACGGCACCGGCGGCACAGAGCTTCGGCCCCGAAGGCGGTCAGAGCGGTGGCCCGATGGGCGGTGGCGGCGGTGCGTTCGGCGACGTCGTGCAGTCGGCGGGCACCGACATCGTGCTGTCGGCGCCGATCACCCTCTGGGTCGTCGTCGCGGCGGTCGGGATCGCGGTGCTCGGCGGCCTGGTCGCCGGCGCATTCGGCGGCTGGCGTGCAGCCCGGCTCAGCCCCGCCGAAGCCCTGCGATCGGTGGGCTGAGGCATCCGATGTCCGACACCATCCCCACCGCACCCGAACCCACCTCACCGACGGGAGAGCACGTCATGACCATGATCGACACCGAGCCGGCCGCCGCTGCGGATGCTTCGCCCCAGGCGCAGTACCGCCTCGAAGGCGTCACCCGCACCTACACGCAGAAGGGCCGCGTCGTGAAGGCCCTCGCCGGCGTCGACCTCACGATCGACGCGGGCGACTTCGTCACGATCCAGGGCCCGACCGGCGGTGGCAAGTCGACGCTGCTGCAGCTGCTCGGCGCGCTCGACCGTCCGACCACCGGCTCGGTGCACCTGGGCGAGATCGACATCGCGACGGCGAACAACCGAGAGCTCGGCCGCATCCGCGCGCACGAGATCGGCTTCGTGTTCCAGGGGTTCAACCTCATCCCCACCCTCACGGCGCACGAGAACGTCGACATGGCGCTCGAGCCGCTGGGGCTGTCGAAGGACGAGCGCACCGCGCGGGTCACCGAGGCGCTCACGCACGTCGGGCTCGCCGAGCGCGCCGACCACCGCCCCGGCGAGCTGTCGGGCGGTCAGCAGCAGCGGGTCGCGATCGCGCGGGCGATCGTCAAGCGACCGCGCGTGCTGCTCGCCGACGAGCCGACGGGCAACCTCGACGAGAGCATGCGCGACGAGATCCTCGCGGTGCTGCAGTCCCTCAACGACGAAGGGCTCACGCTCATCGTCGTGACGCACGACTCGGCGGTCGCGCGACGCGCCCGGCGCCGCCTGCGGCTCGACAAGGGCACGGTGCGCGACATCACGCGCTGATCAGGGCGTGGCCGGCTCTCAGTCGGCCGAACGCACGAAGGCCGCGATGCGATCGAAGAGCGCGTCGCGGCCTTCGTCGATCTGCTGCGCCTCGGGGTTCGCGTCGTAGTACGCGAGGATGCGTCGAGCCCCCTCGTCGAACGTGATCGTGGTGCGGAACTCGGGCACGAGCTGCTGCACCTTCGACACGTCGAAGACCATGGAGTGCGCCTTGTCGCCGATGAGGGTCGGCCCGAGCGCGGGCTCGAACGCGGCGATCGTGTCGGAGGCGACGTGCACGAGGTCGGGGGAGGCCACACCCGCCGCATCGGCCAGCCACCCGTAGATCTGGTTCCAGCTCGGCGCGTGCGTGCCGGTGATCGTGAACGCCTCGCCGATCGCGGCGGGATTGCCGAGCAGACCCGTGAACGCGACCGCGAAGTCGTCGCTGTGCGTGATGGTCCACAGGCTCGTGCCGTCGCCGTGCACGATGACCGGGCGCCCCTCGCGCATGCGCGCGATGTCGGTCCAGTGGCCGAGGGTCGGCAGCAGCCGCTCGTCGTAGGTGTGGGACGGGCGGATGATCGTCACGGGCAGACCGCGCTCGCGATGGGCGGCGACCAGCACGTCTTCGCACGCGATCTTGTCGCGCGAGTACTGCCAGTACGGGTTGCGCAGCGGCGTCGACTCGGTCACCGGCAGCCGGCGCGGCGGCTTCTCGTACGCGGAGGCGGAGCTGATGAACACGTACTGGCCGGTGCGCCCCTCGAACAGGTCGAGGTCGGTCGCGATGTGCGCGGGTGAGAACGCCAGGAACTCGGCGACCACGTCGAAACGACGATCGCCGATCGCGGCGCGCACGGCCGCGGCATCGCGGATGTCGGCCTCGATGAGCTCGACCGCCGGCGGGAGCGGCCGCCGGGCGCCGCCGCGGTTCAGCACCGCGACGTCGTGCCCGAGGGCGACGGAGCGGCGCACGCACGCCGCGCTGATGGTTCCGGTGCCGCCGATGTAGAGGATGCTCGTCACCTTGGCGAGCCTACGCCGGTCCGGCCACCCGCCGCGGCCGCGGAGAACTCGGCCGGGTGAACCCTGGTCGATGTCGGCGCCGACCTCTAGCCTGGCCGTCATGAGCAACGACGACCTCAGCGCCGGCGCCGTCGGCACCGTCATCCGTCCGGGCGATTCCGAATGGGAATCCGCCCGCCGCTTCCACTCGGGCATCGGCTCGCCCGCCGCCGTCATCCGCGCCGCCGCCGTCGACGACGTGCGCGGCGCCCTCCGCTACGCCACGGCGGAGCGGCTCGACATCATGATCCGCGGCGGCGGTCACAGCGCCTGGGGCGGGGTGCCCGGTGGCCTCACCCTCGACATCTCCGCGCTCGACGACATCGAGATCGACGGCACCCGCGTCCACGTCGGCGGCGGAGCGCAGTGGGGTGCGGTCGCACACGCGCTCGCCGAGCGCGGGCTGGGGATCAGTTCGGGCGACACCGCATCGGTCGGCGTCGGCGGCCTCACCCTCGGCGGCGGCATCGGCTGGATGGTGCGCGCGTGGGGCCTGGCTTCCGACCAGCTCGTGGGCGCTCAGCTCGTGACCGCTCGCGGCGAGGTGGTCGAGGCGACGGACGCCTCGCACCCCGAGCTGCTGTGGGCACTCCGCGGCGGCGGCGGCAACTTCGGTGTCGTCACGCGGTTCGACTTCGAGGCGCACCCCCTCGACGGAGTGGTGCACGCGGTCTACGGCATCGAGGGCGACGCCCGCCCGGTCATCCGCGTGCTGCGCGACCTGATGACCGATGCCCCGCGCGACCTCACCGTCACGTACATGGATGTGCCGGCGATGGACCCGAGTGCGCCCGCGGGTGCCTCCATCACCGCGGTGTGGATCGGCACCGACGAAGAGACCGCGCGCCGCGCGCTGGCGCCGCTCGCGGGCGCGCCCGGCGTGACCGAGCGCGAGTTCGGGGTGCAGGAGTATCCCGACGTGCTGCTCGAGGCCCCCGAGTTCGACCCCGAGCAGCCGATACCCGGCTTCGTCGGCGGCAACACCCTGCTGCCGGTGCTCGACGACGAGACGATCGAGGAGCTCGTGTCGTTCCGCGAGCAGCACCCCGCATCCGTCGCGTTCATGCGTTCGCTGGGCGGGGCGTACGGCGACGTCTCGCAGGACGACTCGGCGTTCCCCGCTCGCGACGCGACATGGTTCGCGATGGCCGGCGCGTTCGACGTGCCGGGCATGCTCGACGACGCGACCCGCGCGCAGGTCGTCGAGGAGTGGGATGCGATAGAGGCGAAGGGGGCCGGCGTGTACGGCAACTTCACCGTCTCGACCGACGCCACGTTCGCGGAGCGGATGTACCCGCCGGCGACCATGGCCCGGCTTGCCGCGGTCAAGCGCGAGTGGGATCCGGGCAACGTGTTCTGCCGCAACCACAACGTCAAGCCCGGCCCGAACGGCCAAACCGGCTGACCGGTCCGCCCACCCCGGTCGAACCGGCACGGGCTGAAACGCCGAGGGCGGATCCCCGCGTGGGGATCCGCCCTCGGACGTTCGCGCGAGGCGTCAGTGGGTGTCTTCGGCTTCGATCTCGGTGCGGTCGCCGGACCACAGGGTGTGGAAGGTGCCGTCCTTGTCGATGCGCTTGTAGGTGTGGGCGCCGAAGAAGTCGCGCTGGCCCTGGATGAGGGCGGCGGGCAGGCGCTCGGCGCGCAGGCCGTCGTAATACGACAGCGACGACGAGAACGCGGGGGCGGGGATGCCGGCGCCCGCGGCGGCCGACACGATCCGGCGCCACGCGCCCTGCGCGCGGCCGAGGGCCTCGACGAAGTACGGCGCGGTGAGCAGCACGGGCAGCTCGGGCTGGGCGTCGTAGGCGTCGGCGATGCGGTTGAGGAACTGGGCGCGGATGATGCAGCCGGCACGCCAGATCTTCGACACGGCGCCGAGGTCGATGGTCCAGTCGTACTCCGCGGCACCGGCGCGGATCTCGTCGAAGCCCTGCGAGTACGCGACGATCTTCGATGCGTACAGGGCGAGACGCACGTCCTCGATGAACGCGTCGGCGTCGTCGACCTTCAGACCCTCCTCGGGACCCGGAAGGTCGCGCGAGACCTCGCGCTGCTCGGGGTGCGACGACAGCGAGCGGGCGAAGGTGGCCTCGGCGATGCCCGAGACCGGCACGCCCAGCGACAGCGCGGTCTGCACGGTCCAGGCGCCGGTGCCCTTGGCACCGGCCTGGTCGAGAATGACGTCCACCAGCGGCTGGCCGGTGGCGGCGTCTGTCTGGCGGAGCACCTCGGCGGTGATCTCGATGAGGTACGACTCGAGCTCGCCCTGGTTCCACTCGGCGAAGACCTCGGCGATCTCAGCGGGGCTCTTGCCGGTGCCGCGGCGGATCAGGTCGTACGCCTCGGCGATGAGCTGCATGTCGGCGTACTCGATGCCGTTGTGCACCATCTTGACGAAGTGGCCGGCGCCGTCGTGGCCGACGTGCGTGACGCACGGCTCGCCCTCGGCGACGGCGGCGATCGACTTGAGGATCGGGCCGAGGGTGACCCACGACTCGTCCGAGCCGCCGGGCATGATCGAGGGGCCGTTGAGCGCGCCCTCCTCGCCGCCGGAGATGCCGGCGCCGACGAAGTTGATGCCGGTCTCGCGGACCGCCTTCTCGCGGCGGATGGTGTCGGTGAACAGGGCGTTGCCGCCGTCGACGATGATGTCGCCGGGCTCGAACACCTCGACCAGCGCATCGATGACCGCGTCGGTGGGGCGGCCGGCCTTGACCATGATGATCGCGGCGCGCGGCTTCTGCAGCGACGCGGCGAACTCCTCGTACGAGAACGCGGGGACGAACTCGGCCTCGGGGTGCGCCGCGGTCAGCTCGTCGGTCTTGGACCGGCTGCGGTTGTACACCGCGACCGTGTTGCCCTCGCGGCTGGCGAGGTTGCGGGCGAGGTTCGACCCCATCACCGCAAGACCCACCACACCGATGTTCGCTGCGTTCTCGGACACTCTCGAGCTCCTGTCGTCGTTGCTATTCAGCCTAAAGTCTGGCCTGTTCGTGTTACACGACATGGCCGGCTGCTCACGCCGCGAGGCGGCCGGTTGTGAGCGTGGGGTCTCGGGCGGGGCGGCTCGCGGCTGACGTGACGAGCCTAGCCCGGGAGCGTTGTCGGTCTCCGCCGGAGCGTCATGAACCTTCGAGCCGCAGGGCCGAGGCGACGAGCGCCGCCTGGTCCTCGGGGGACAGCGCGATGTCGACGTCGATCGCCTGCTCGTCGGGCCCGGGGGCCTCGAGCGTCGCGAACTGGGAGTCGAGCAGCGCCGGGGGCATGAAGTGCCCCTGCCTGCGCATCATGCGGTCGCGCACGACCGCCGCGTCTCCCGTGAAGTTCACGAACGTGACGTTGTCGCGGCGGAGGATGTCGCGATAGCTGCGCTTGAGCGCCGAGCAGGTCACGATGCCGGGCTCGCCTGCCGCGCGGCGCTCGTCGATCCACGCCGCGACGAGCTCCAGCCACGGGATCCGGTCCGCGTCGGTGAGTGCGTGACCGCGTCGCATCTTCTCGACGTTGGCAGCCGGATGGAGATCGTCGCCCTCTTGGAACGGCCATCCGAGCCTGCCCGAGAGCATGGCCCCGACGGTGGACTTGCCGGTGCCGGACGGACCCATGAGGACGAGGATGGGCGAGGCTGACAGCATCCGATTTCTCCCTTCGCCGCTCATACGAACACGCTGACGGCGAGGACGCCGAGAAGTCCGACGACCGAGATGAGGCACTCGAGAACCGTCCAGCTCTTGAGCGTCTGCGTGATGCTGAGACCGAAGTACTCCTTGATCAGCCAGAAGCCCGCGTCGTTGACGTGCGAGAGGAAGACCGATCCCGAGCCGATGGCGAGCACGAGGAGTGCCGACATCGCCGGGTCGAGGCCCACCGTGAGCGGCTGGAGGATGCCGGCCGCGGTGATCGTGGCGACCGTGGCGGATCCGGTCGCGACGCGGATCACTGCGGCCACCAGCCAGGCGAGGAACAGGATCGACAGACCCGACTCGGCGATGAGGTTGGCGATGACGTCGCCGATGCCGGTGTCGACGAGCACCTGCTTGAACCCGCCGCCGGCGCCGACGATCAGCAGGATGCCGGCGATCGGGCCGAGCGACGAGCCCACCGACTTCGCGATCTCGGCGCGGCCGAATCCGGCTCCGCCGCCGAGCACGAAGAATCCGACGATGACGGCGATGAGGAGCGCGACCGCGGGTGTGCCGAGGAAGTCGACGACGGCCTTGGCCGGAGCGGTCGAGCCGGGCGCGATGATGTCGGCGATCGCGCGGGCGAGCATGAGCACGACGGGCAGCAGGATGCTGGCGAGGGTGGCGGCGAACGACGGGCGCCGCGTCTGCTGCTCGCCCTCGTCCTCCGCGGTGACGAACAGATCGGGCACGGGAACGCGTACCCAGCGGGCGGCGAGGCCCGAGAACAGGGGGCCCGCCACGATCACCGCGGGGATGGCGACCAGCACGCCCAGGGCGAGGGTGATGCCGAGGTTGGCGCCGAGGATGTCGATCGCGGCGAGCGGGCCGGGATGCGGCGGCACGAGGCCGTGCATCGCGGACAGGCCCGCGAGCGCCGGGATCGCGATCTTCATGAGGGGCAGGCCCGAACGACGCGCGACCAGGATGATGACCGGGACGAGCAGGACGAGGCCGACCTCGAAGAACATCGGCAGGCCGATGATGGCGCCGATGAAGCCCATGATCCAGGGGAGGCTCCGAGGCGTGGCGCGGGCGACGAGGGTGTCGACGATGCGGTCGGCACCGCCGGAGTCGGCCAGCAGCTTGCCGTAGATGGCGCCGAGGGCGATGAGGATGCCGACGCCGCCCATCGTCGCGCCGAAGCCCGTCGTGAAGCTGACGATCGTCTTGCCGGGTTCGAACCCGGCGATGATCCCGGTGGCGATGGCGCCCATCATCAGGGCGAGGAACGGGTGCACCTTCAGCCAAGTGATCAGCACCACGATGATCGCGATGCCGATGACGGCGGCGGTCAGCAGCTGCCACGGCGGGCCGACGGGGGTCGCTTCGGCCGCGGCGGCCGGCAGGGAGAGGAATCCGGAGAGAACCATGAGCGTCCTTGATCGAAACGGGGTCGGTCTTTGACCCGAGGATGCCGTTTAGTCTGACGTGATTTTCGTCAAGTATCAATATGTACGACATAAAAATTCGACGAGGCTCGAATGTCGGACGACACGAAGTCGGTGCGGCACAATCGGACCATGGCCGACACGCCCCACGGCAGTCCCGTTCACGACGCCCTCGTCGAGCGGCTCGGCGCCGCGATCGTGCACGGCGAGCATCCCGCGGGATCGCGTCTGCTGACCACGGAGCTCGCGGAGTCCTCGGGCGCCTCACGGTCGGCGGCGCGTGAGGCGGTCAGGGTCCTCGAATCCCTCGGTCTCGTCCAGGTGCGCCGCAAGGCGGGCATCGAGGTGCTGCCGGTGGAGCAGTGGAACGTCTACGCCCCTGAGATCATCGCGTGGCGCCTCGACGGGCCCGGGCGCGCGCGCCAGCTGCACGAGCTGGGCGAGCTGCGCGGCGCGATCGAACCGCTCGCGGCGCGGCTCGCGGCTGCCCATGCGACCGATGCGCAGCGCCAGGAACTCGTGGCGGCGGCGCTGGGCATGGCGCGTCATGACCAGCAGGCGGCGGAGGCCGAGTACCTCGACGCCGACGTGCGGTTCCATCGCACGCTGCTGAGAGCGTCCGGAAACCCGATGCTCGGGGGGCTCGGGGGAGTGGTGCAGGCGGTTCTCGAAGGCCGCACGCGTCACGCGCTGATGCCGCACGAGGCGAACCCCGATGCGGTGCGCTGGCATCGCGACGTCGCGTTCGCGGTCGCGAGCGGCGAGGCGGAGGCGGCGTTCGAGGCGATGTCGCGGATCGTCCGTGAATCCGATGCCGCGATGGACGAGGTCGTCGGGGCCGAAACTCGCGGGGACGCCCGAGGAGCGTGAGCGCTCAGGACCCGGGCGGCGGAGTCAGTCCTTGCGGTAGCCCTGGCGGCCGAGGCTCCAGAAGGCGAGCACCGTGCCGAGAGCGCCGACGGCGGCCATGGCGCCGATGAGCCAGAGCAGAGCGTGGCTAGCGAAGCCGTAGTCCATGGGGTCCTCCGTGTGAGCGGGAAGCAGGTGCGTTCCTCATCGTAGCGGGGGCGCTGGTAGACTCTTGTCCGAACTTCGGCGAGGGATGCCTCGCGCCTGTCGAGCGGCGGGCTGCGGCATCCGTGATCGACGCGGTGATGCCGGCCTCCCGGGCTTTCCTCACGCGCGTGCGTTCGAGTCGAAGACATCCCTGATACCCGGGCCCGCCACCGCGCAGGCCGATTCGGAACGGCCATGTGCCGCCGCAGAAATGGGCCCCGCGCCCGCAAGGAGAACACCATGTCGACCGAGCCCGACACCAAGGTCCACGCCGAGTTCCGCGAGAGCTTCGGCAAGGGCTTCGCCCGCCGCCTCCGCGCTGCCGGCAAGATCCCCGCCGTCATCTACGGCCACGGCACCGACCCCGTGCACGTCGCCCTTCCGGGCCACCAGGTCTCGCTGCTCATCCGCCGCGCCAACGCGGTGCTCGAGCTCGACCTCGACGGCACCTCGCAGCTGACGCTCGTCAAGGACGTCCAGAAGGACCCGGTGCACCAGATCATCGAGCACATCGACCTCCTCGTGGTGAAGAAGGGCGAGAAGGTCGAGATCGAGGTGCCGATCGTGGTCGTGGGCGAGTCCGCCCCCGGCACCATCGCGAACCTCGACAACACGACCGTCACGGTGCAGGCCGAGGCGACGCACATCCCCGAGAACATCGAGGTCGACGTCGAGGGCCTCGAGGACGGCACGCACATCACCGCGGCCGACCTGAAGCTGCCGAAGGGCTCGGTCCTCGTCGCCGACCCCGAGCTGCTCATCGTCGCCATCTCGGTCCCGGCTGCGGCACTCGCCGCCGAGGAGGAGATCGCCGAGGCCGACGCCGAGCTCGCCGCCGAGCAGTCGGAGGCGTCGGAGGGGGCAGCGGAGGCCGCCGCCGAGTAATCGGACGCCGAGCGATCGGATCGCTTTCCGGCGAGGGGGTGCGGATGCCGCACCCCCTCGCTGCGTCTCACGAGGGGTCTGCGCCGACGACGTGGCGCGGGCTCGGGCAGGATGGATGACATGGCAGACACGTGGCTGATCGTGGGGCTCGGCAACCCCGGCCCCCGCTACGAGCTCACGCGCCACAACGTGGGGCAGCTCGTCGTCGACGAGCTCGCCGGCCGGCGCAGCGAGTCATTCAAGGCGCACAAGACGAACGCCCGTGTCGTCGAGACGTGGCTGCGCCCCGGCGGACCCAAGATCATCCTCGCCAAGCCCAACACCTTCATGAACGTCTCGGGCGGACCGGTCGCGGGGCTCGCGAAGTTCTACGGCATCGATGCCGACCACGTCGTGGTCGTGCACGACGAGCTCGACATCCCGTTCGACACGATCAAGCTGAAGATCGGCGGCGGCCACGGCGGTCACAACGGCGTGCGGGACGTGGCCAAGGCGCTCGACACGCCGGAGTTCCCGCGCGTGCGCGTCGGCATCGGCCGCCCTCCCGGCCGCCAGGACGCCGCTGACTGGGTGCTCGACCCGTTCGGCGCCACGGAGCGCAAGAACCTTCCGATCCTCGTCGGCGACGCGGCCGACGCGGTCGAGCAGCTCGTGGCCGAGGGACTGCTCGCCACCCAGCAGAAGCACCACGCCCCCCGCGTCTGATCCCGCGCCGCGCGCACCGTCGCGCGAGGAGCCTCAGGTCTTCCGCTCCTCAGTTGAGGGTGATTGCTGAGATGAGGGCCGACCGAGGCGTTTCGCTCCGCATTTCGGCTCGCGTCCTCAGATGAGGAGCAGGACGCGCGTGGATGCTGTCGCTCCGGGTATCGGGCCGCGTCAGCCGCTGATGCCGGTCCCGGCGGCGAGGCCCGCGGTGAGGAAGCCCTGCACCACGGCGCCGAAGGCGATCGGGCCGAGGGCGGCGATGACGACCGCCGCGATGCCGGCGCCCCGGCCGCGTCCCTTGACGACCGCGATGATCCCCTGCACGAGAGCCCACACGCCGATCGCGGTGCCGACCCAGAACGAGACCTCGCCCATCAGCACCCAGTCGCGCACGGGCGTCAGGACGGCCCAGTCGAAGTCGCCGGTGAAGGGCCGTGACGAGATCTCGCGGCCGGCGCCGAGCCCGATGTTGAAGCTCGCGATCGCGGCCGACAGGCTCGCGCCGATCGTGGCGACGAGTGCGAGGGCGAGCGCGACGATCCCGAGTGCGCGGCTGCGCTTCACAGGAGCGGGAGCACCGTACGCGATGACGGATGGTGCCGCCCCCACCGGATAGCCCGCCGGCGGCACGTAGCCGGGTGGCGGCGCGTACGCGCCTGCCGGGGGAGTCGCCCAGCCCTGCGGGTTCGCCGCCGCGGCGCCCGGATGCCCGGGGACGGGGGCTTCGCTCGCCGGCGTCCCGAACGGCGCCGCTCCGGGCGGTGCCCAGCCGCCGGGCTGAGCGGGCGGGTTCTGGGGTGCGTCGGGCTGGCTCACAGCCTCATCCTAGGAGCGGGGCCGCCCCGCGGCGGATCCCGGTGTCCGCGGCGGGTCGTAGACTCGTGCGGTGACAGTTCCCGGGATCGTGCGCGCCCTCGAACAGGCTGGGCCTTTCCGGGACGCGCTGGCCGCGGCATCCGTCGATGCCGACTTCTCGCTCGTCGAAGGACTCGACGCCCCTCTCCTCGCGGCTCTGCTCGAGCGTCGCCGTGCCGCGGGCAAGCCGCCGATCGTGCTGCTGGTCGCACCGACCGGGCGCCGAGCCGAGTCTCTCGGTCCCGCGCTGGGCGCGCTGCTGCCCGGTGCCGAGGTGCTGCATTTCCCCGCGTGGGAGACGCTGCCGCACGAGCGCCTCAGCCCGAGTGCCGAGACGGTCGGTGCGCGCCTGGACATCCTCACGCGCATCAAGCGCTGGGATGCCGCCACGCCGCTGGTCATCACGGCGTCGGTACGCGGTGCGATCCAGCCGCTCGCTGCCGGACTCACCGAGGTGGACCCCGTCGAACTCGTGGTGGGCGGCCGTGGCCACGACCTCGGCGACGTGTCCACGCGTCTCGTCGAACTGGCATACCACCGCGTCGACATGGTGTCTCGCCGTGGCGAGTTCGCCGTGCGCGGCGGCATCCTCGACGTCTTCCCGCCGACCGCGCCGCACCCGTACCGCGTCGAGTTCTTCGGCGACGAGGTCGACGAGATGAGGGCGTTCTCGGTCGCGGACCAGCGGTCGCTTCCCGGCGAGGTGCGCGCGGTCACTCTTCTGCCCAGCCGCGAGCTGCTGCTGACGGATGCCGTGCGCGGCCGTGCCCGCCAGCTCAAGCACGAGTTCCCCGGCCTTGCGGGCATGCTCGAGAAGATGTCGGAGGGCATCCCGGTCGAGGGCATGGAGTCGCTGCTGCCCGCCGTCGTCGACCGCCTCGTCACCCTCGTCGACTACCTGCCCGAGGGCTCCGCGGTCGCTTTGGTGGATCCAGAGCGCGCCGTGACCCGCGCGATCACCCTCGGAGAGACGAACCGCGAGTTCCTCGAAGCGGCATGGAGTGCGGCGACCGCGGGCGCGAGCACGCCGATCGACCTGGGCGCCGGAGACTTCCTGACCCTTCCCGAGCTCCGCGAGGCGGCCCGCGATCGCAGCGGTGTCTGGTGGACGCTCAGCGCGTTCGACTCCGGACACGCGGATGCCGCCGCGGAGGGTCTCATCGACGACGACATCGACGTCGCCCTCGAGGCTGCAGCGGCCATCCGGGTTCCCGGTTCGGCCGTGCCCTCGTTCCAGGGCAACGTCGAGGGCGCCACCGATCACGTGGGCGCACTGCTCGCCGACGGCTGGCGGGTCGTGGTGGCAGCATCCGGAGCCGGACTCGTCGAGCGCGCCCGTGACGTGCTCGCTGAGCGCGGCATCGCGGCGCGCAAGGTCGACGAGGTGCCGCACGCTCCCGAGCCCGGCGTCGCGCACGTGGTCGTGAGCGTGCTCGAGCGCGGCTTCGAGGTCCCCGACGCGAAGCTCGCCGTGCTCACCGAGTCCGAGTTCTACGGCCGCACGATCGGCGGCGACAACCGCGTCGTCAAGAAGCTCGCGTCGCGGCGCAAGGCCGTCGTCGACCCGCTGCAGCTGAAGGCGGGCGACTACGTGGTGCACGCGACGCACGGCATCGGCAAGTTCGTCGAGCTCACGCAGCGCGAGGTGTCCAGCGGCGGACGCAACGCGGTGAAGAGCGTGCGGGAGTACCTCGTGCTCGAGTACGCGCCCTCCAAGCGCGGCTATCCGGGCGACAAGCTCTTCGTGCCCACAGATCAGCTCGATCTGCTGTCGCGCTACATCGGCGGCGAGGCGCCTGCGCTGTCGAAGATGGGCGGCAGTGACTGGGCACAGGCGAAGAGCAAGGCCCGCCGTGCGGTGCGCGACATCGCCGTCGAGCTCGTCAAGCTCTACTCGGCGCGGATGGCCTCGAAGGGGCACGCGTTCGGGCCCGACACCCCGTGGCAGCGCGAGCTCGAAGAGGCGTTCCCGTTCGCGGAGACACCCGACCAGCTGCAGACGATCGACGAGATCAAGGCAGACATGGAGAAGCCGATCCCGATGGACCGGCTGCTGTCGGGCGATGTCGGCTTCGGCAAGACCGAGGTGGCGGTCCGTGCCGCGTTCAAGGCGATCCAGGACGGCAAGCAGGTCGCGATGCTGGTGCCGACGACGCTTCTGGTCAAGCAGCACCTCGAGACGTTCACCGAGCGCTTCGCGGGCTTCCCGGTGAAGGTCAAGGCGCTCTCGCGCTTCCAGACCGACAAACAGGCGCGAGAAGTGCTCGCGGGGCTCACCGACGGCACCGTCGACATGGTCATCGGCACCCACCGCATCCTCACCGAGAAGGTGATCTTCAAGGACCTGGGCCTGATGATCATCGACGAGGAGCAGCGGTTCGGCGTCGAGCACAAGGACCAGCTGAAGAAGCTCAAGACCAACGTCGACATCCTGGCGATGAGCGCGACGCCGATCCCGCGCACCCTCGAGATGGCGGTCACCGGCATCCGCGAGATGTCGACGCTGCAGACGCCGCCGGAGGACCGGCATCCGATCCTGTCGTACGTCGGTCCCCGCAACGACAAGCAGATCGCCGCGGCGATCCGCCGCGAGCTGCTGCGCGAGGGCCAGGTGTTCTACGTGCACAACCGCGTGCAGTCGATCCAGCGCGTCGCGGCCGAGCTCGCCGAGCTCGTTCCCGAAGCGCGCATCGCGGTGGCGCACGGGCAGATGGGGGAGCACGCGCTCGAGGAGGTCGTCGACGCGTTCTGGGAGCGGCGCTCCGACGTGCTCGTCTGCACCACGATCGTCGAGACCGGCCTCGACATCTCGAACGCGAACACGATCATCATCGACCGTGCCGACAAGTACGGCCTCAGCCAGCTTCACCAGCTGCGCGGTCGCGTCGGCCGCGCGCGCGAGCGTGCGTACGCGTACTTCCTCTACGACGACACGAAACCGCTCAGCGAGACCGCGGCCGACCGGCTCGAGACGATCGCCGTCAACAACGACCTCGGCTCGGGCATGCAGGTGGCGCTGAAGGACCTCGAGCTCCGCGGCGCGGGCAACCTCCTCGGCGCCGAGCAGGCCGGCCACATCGCCGGCGTGGGCTTCGACCTGTACCTCCGTATGATCGGCGAGGCGGTCGCGACGTTCCGCGGGGATGAGACCGAGGGGCCGACCGAGCTGCGGCTCGAACTGCCCGTGCAGGCGCGCATCCCCGATTCCTACATCGACAGCGAGCGGCTGCGCCTCGAGGCGTATCAGAAGCTCTCGGCCGCGGCATCCGTCACCGCCCACGCCGACGCGATCGACCTCGTCATCGAGGAGCTCACCGACCGCTACGGCGAGCCGCCGTCAGAGGTCGAAGGGCTGCTCGCCGTCGCGCGCCTGCGCCGCCGCGCCGGGCAGGCAGGCCTCGCGGACGTCGTCGCGATGGGCCCGAACCTGCGCATCGCCCCGGCGAACCTGCCCGACTCGATGCGCGTGCGCCTGCAGCGCCTGCACCCCAAGGCGAAGCTCGTCGCCGGGGGAGAGGCGATGGTCGTGCCGCTGCCGTCGGCGGGCGGCGAGCCGCTCGGCGACGACGAGCTCATCGCGTGGGTCGCGCAGCTCATCGAGCAGCTGTGGCCCGAGAAGAAGGCGGAGACGGATGCCGCGGCCCGGCCCGCAGCGAACGCCTGACGTCGTCGTTCTCGACGTCAGGAGAGCTGGTGGAGTCAGGGTGAATCGCGTGCGATCGTCCTGCGCTCGTCAGATCCCCTGATCGCAGCGGGAGGCAGAAGCGTCAGATGACGCCCTGCGCGAGCATCGCGTGCGCGACGCGCTCGAAGCCCGCGGAGTTGGCGCCGACGACGTAGTCGCCCGGGCGCCCGTAGCGCTCGGCGGCCTGGAACGCGGCGTCGTGCACGTCGGCCATGATCCCGCGCAGCTTCGCCTCGCTGTCATCGAAGCTCCACCGCTGACGGGCGGCGTTCTGGCTCATCTCGAGCGCGGAAGTCGCCACCCCGCCCGCGTTCGCGGCCTTGCCCGGACCGAACAGCACGCCGGCGGACTGGAAGAGCTCGATCGCCTCGGGGGTCGAGGGCATGTTGGCGCCTTCCGCGACGGCGCGCACGCCGTTCGCGATGAGCGCGCGCGCGTCGTCGGCGTCGAGCTCGTTCTGCGTCGCCGAGGGGATCGCGACGTCGACCGGCACCTCCCATGGGCGTGCGCCTTCGACGTACCGTGCGCCCGGCCGTCGTGCCGCGTACTCCGAGATGCGGGCGCGCTCGACCTCCTTGATCTGGCGGAGGAGGTCGACGTCGATGCCGGCGTCGTCGACGACGTAGCCGGAGGAGTCGGATGCCGTGACCGCCGTCGCGCCGAGCTGGCGGGCCTTGTCGATGGCGTAGATCGCGACGTTGCCTGATCCCGAGATGCCCACGCGCTTGCCGTGCAGCGTCTCGCCGTGGACGCCGAGCATCTCCTCGACGAAGAACACGGCGCCGTAGCCGGTCGCCTCGGTGCGCACCTCGGCGCCGCCCCACTGCACGCCCTTGCCGGTGAACATGCCCGACTCGTGGCGGTTGGTGACCTTGCGGTACTGGCCGAACAGGTAGCCGATCTCGCGGGCTCCCACGCCGATGTCGCCGGCGGGCACGTCGGTGTGCTCGCCGAGGTGGCGGTAGAGCTCGTTCATGAACGACTGGCAGAAGCGCATGATCTCGGCGTTCGAGCGGCCGTGGGGGTCGAAGTCGCTGCCGCCCTTGGCCCCGCCGATGCCCTGGCCGGTGAGCGCGTTCTTGAAGATCTGCTCGAAGCCCAGGAACTTGATGATCGAGAGGTTCACCGACGGGTGGAAGCGCAGGCCGCCCTTGTACGGGCCGAGCACCGACGAGAACTGCACGCGGAAGCCGCGGTTGACCTGCAGGCGGCCGGCATCGTCGACCCACGGCACGCGGAACAGGATCTGGCGCTCGGGCTCGACGAGACGCTCCAGGATGCCGCCGTCGACGAACTCCGGGTGCGCTTCGAGCACCGGCGAGATCGACTCGAGCACCTCGTGCACGGCCTGCAGGAACTCGGGCTCGTTCGGGTTGCGGGCCTCGACGGTGTCGAGGACGAGCCGGATGGATTCCGCCGAGGTGAGGGATTCGGTGGCGGACGCGGTCGAGGGCGCAGAGGGCATGGTGGAGCTTTCGAGGTGGAGCGGTGCGCGGGGGTGGCGCTCCTTCACCCTATCCACGGTCGCGGCGTCCATCGGACGTGTGACGGCGGGCTACGCTTGCCCCATCCACGAAGGCGGGAGGCAGGAACGATGCGGTTCGAGCACCTCGGGGCACAGCCCCGCATCCACCCCGACGCGGTCGTGGCGGCGACCGCGGTGATCAGCGGCGACGTCGAGATCGGCGCCGACTGCCAGATCCTGCACGGCGCGGTGATCACGGCCGAGGGCGGTGCCATCACCCTCGGCGCGAACGTCATCGTGATGGAGAACGCGCTCATCCGTGCCACCGCGACCAACCCGGTGCACATCGCCGACCACGTGCTGGTCGGCCCCATGGCGAGTGTCTCGGGCGCGGTCGTCGAAGAGGAGGTGTTCCTCGCGACGGGCACGCGCGTGTTCAACGGCGCGCACATCGGCGCGCGCAGCGAGGTGCGCATCAACGCCGTCGTGCACCTGCGCACGGCGCTCCCCGCCGAATCGACCGTGCCGATCGGATGGGTGGCCGTCGGCGACCCGGTGCAGATCCTGCCACCCGACCGTCATGAGGAGATCTGGGCCGCCCAGCGCGAGCTCGACTTCCCCGGCTACGTCTTCGGCCTCGACCGCGAGACGCCCGACCTCATGGTGCAGCTCACCGAGCGCTACGGCCGCAGCCTCGCCCGCCACGCCGACGACCGCCGCGTGGAGTGACGCCCGCCCGCGCGGACGACGAGAGGAACGGATGCTGCGGGCCGCAGCATCCGTGAATCTCCGACATCAGTCCCAGGCGAGGCCGCAGTCGCGGCAGCAGAACTCGAGGCGGTCGACCGAGCCGTCGTCGAGGTGGCCCCGACGCTCCCACTCGATCCGGAACCACCTCGGTTCGCTCGCCCGCACATCGAGCGACCCGCACCAGGGGCAGACTTCGGCGACGACGATCCGTGCCATGGGCGCCACGGTACGCCGGGCTCCCGGCGATCCCGGTTACGACGCGCGGCGCGGTGCGGGTCAGCCGGTGTTCTGCAGTCCAGCCGCGACACCCGAGACCGACAGCAGCAGCAGGCGCTGCAGCTCGGGATCGACCGGCGCGCCCTCGGGAGTCTCCCGGAGCGCCCGCAGCGCCCGCAGCTGGAGCAGCGAGAGCGCGTCGACGTAGGGGCTGCGCATCTTGACGGCACGCTGCAGCACGGGCTTGTTGCCGAGCAGCTCGGTCCCGCCGGTGATGCGGATCACCCAGTCGCGCGTGAGGTGCATCTCGTCGCGCACGAGCGCCGCGAGGTCGTCGCGGTCGCCCAGCTCGAGGTAGTGCAGCGCGATGCGGTCGTCGGTCTTGGCGAGGCTCATGGCGACGTTGTCGATGAGCGTCCGGAACAGC
The DNA here is from genome assembly GCF_057656735.1 of Microbacterium sp. Soil_C_42. Taxonomy (NCBI): domain Bacteria; kingdom Bacillati; phylum Actinomycetota; class Actinomycetes; order Micrococcales; family Microbacteriaceae; genus Microbacterium; species Microbacterium sp. Soil_C_42. Next base: position 76,210 of record NZ_JBDGJU010000001.1, on the reverse strand, counting down.
GGCCACTCCTGGTAGGCACGCTGCAGCAGCGGCTCGTCGCCGACGGCTTCCAGCGCGGTGCCCAGACCGAACCAGCCCGCGAGGTTGATGCGCGCCTGCGTCCACGCGAACACCCACGGAATGGCACGGAGATCTTCGAGGGACTCCACCGACAGGCCGCGGCGGGCCGGCCGGGAGCCGAGAGCGAGCAGGCCGATCTCCTCCATCGGTGTCACGCGGGCGAACCACGGCGCGAACCCGGGGGCCTTCACGAGGGAGAAGAAGCGCTCGCGCGAAGCCGCGTCCATCGTGGCGGCCACGTCGGCGTACGTCGACGCCGCGGCGCGGTTGCGCTCCTCGTTCGAGGGCGACGACGCGAGCAGGATCGCCGCGGCGACCTGGTCGATGTGGCGCATCGCGATCGCGGGGTCGCCGTAACGGGCGAAGATGACCTCGCCCTGCTCGGTGAGCTTGAACCGGCCGTCGACGGAGTGCGGCGGCTGCGCCATGATCGCAGAGTTCGCGGGGCCGCCGCCGCGCCCGAGGGCGCCGCCGCGACCGTGGAAGAGGGTGAGCTCGATGCCGTTCTCGTCAGCCCACGCGGCGATCTTCGCCTGCGCCTCGTACAGCGCGAGGTTGGCGGCGACGGGGCCGACGTCCTTCGAGGAGTCCGAGTAGCCGAGCATGACCTCGAGGCGACGCCCGGTGGCCTCCAGGCGGGCGGCGAATTCGGGATGCTCGACGATCTCGGCGAGGATGCGGGGCGCGGCCTGCAGGTCAGCGAACGTCTCGAACAGTGGGATGACATCCAGCACGGGCGGCGTGCCGTCGGGGCCGACCGCGTAGGCGGCCAGCCTGTGGACGTTCGCCAGATCCTGCGCGGACTGGGTGAACGACACGATGTACCGGCCGGCGGCACGCGGACCGTAGCGCTCCTGCAGGAACCCGACCGTGCGCACGACGTCGAGCACCTCTTCGGCGAGCTCGCTGCGCGGTGCACCCGACTCCAGTTCGGCGAGCACCTTGGCGTGCACGGCCGAGTGCTGGCGCACTTCGAGCTCGGTGAGATGGAAGCCGTACGTCTCGACCTGCCACAGCAGCTGCTGCAAGTGGCCGTAGGCCTGACGCGGCGCCCCGGCCTGCACGAGCGAGTCCTGCACGACGCGGAGGTCGGCCAGCAGGTGCTCGGGGTCGCGGTACGCGAGGTCGGCGTTGCGTGCGCGGGTCGCCTCGATCTTGCGGGCGATCAGCAGCAGGATGCGGCGGTGCGGCTCGTCGGGGGAGCGCTTGGCGATGTCCTTCGCGGCGTCCTCGTCGGCGGCCTTGAGACGCTGCCACAGCGCGAGGAGGGCATCGCTGGGCGGCGTGGTCGACGCGTCGAGCGTCATCGTGCGGCCGATGCGGCTGGTCGTGCGCGCCAGGCCGATGAGCACGTGCTCGCTCGCGATCGCGGAGGCCTTGCGGGTGACGGATGCCGTCACGAACGGGTTCCCGTCACGGTCGCCGCCGACCCACGAACCGACGCGCACGAACGGGCGCACGACCGGCGCGCGTCCGCCGGCGGCGGGGCCCTGCAGGGCGTCGTCGACGCGGCGGTACACGTGGGGGACCGCCGTGTAGAGCGTGTCGTCGAATACGGCCATGACCGCGCGCACCTCGTCGGTGGGGGCGGGCTTCTCGGGCCGCAGCGGCGCGGTGCGCCACAGGGTGTCGATCTCCTCGAGCATGCGACGCTCGGCGCGGCGCTCGTCGGCGCCGCCGCGCAGCGACGCGTCGTGCTCCTCGAGAAGGGTCGCCAGGCGGCGGATGCTGGTCGACACCGCACGGCGGCGGGCCTCGGTCGGGTGCGCCGTGAACACCGGGTGGAACCGCATGCTCTGCAGGCGCTTCAGGGCGGTGTCGTCGCCGACCTCGGCGGCCAGGCGCACGAACGCGGCGGCGACCGAGTCGGTCGCCTGCTCGCGGTCGGGGCGCCCGTCGCGTTCGCGCAGCACCCGCACGCGCTGGTGCTCCTCGGCGAGGTTCACGAGGTGGAAGTACGCGGTGAACGCCCGCGCGACCTCGTCGGCGCGGGCGATCGTGAACGAGTCGGCGATGGCGGCGGCGCGAGCGAAGGCCTCCGGCGTCTCGTCGGTGTACGCCTGGATCGTCGCGGTGCGCAGGCGTTCGACATCCTCGTACAGTCCGGGCGAACCGCTCTCGCGCAGCACCTGACCGAGGAGCGTCCCGAGCATGCGGACGTCGCCGCGCATCTGCTCGGGGATCGCCTGCTCCGCCTCGTACCGCCCGACGAGGTCGATCGCTTCGGTGTGGGTGAGTTCACGCATCTCTCCAGGCTAACGGCGCGGTGTTTCCCCGAAGTGACGGTGGACGCTGTGTGACGATCGGCCGGGGCCGTCGCTCGGCGGTGCCGCGAACCCGCTCGCTACACTGGACCGTGGAGCGCCGGGAAGTCTGGTCGGCACGTCCTCGTCGACCCGCGATCCCCTCCCGGAGGCCAGATGTCGCTTCTCCGCTCCGCCCGTTTCCCCGCGATCGTCCTGCTCCTCGCGGCGGCCCTCGGCCTGTTCGTCGCCAACTCGGCGTGGGGCCCCGCCGTCGACGACGCGATGCACGCGCACCTCGGCATCCCGGGCGTGTTCGAGCTCAGCCTGTCCCACTGGATCAAGGACGGACTGCTCGCGGTCTTCTTCTTCGTCGTCGCGGTCGAACTGCAGTACGAGCTCACCGCAGGCCAGCTCAACTCGGCGCGCAAGGCCATCCAGCCCGCGATCGCCGCCGCCGGGGGCGTGCTGATCCCGATCGCGATCTACGCCGCGATGGCGTGGGGATCGGACGCGTCGGCAGGCTGGCCCATCCCGACCGCGACCGACATCGCGTTCGCGCTCGGAGTGCTCGCGGTGTTCGGCCGCGGCCTGCCGTCGGCCCTGCGGGTGTTCCTGCTCGCGCTCGCGATCCTCGACGACATCGTCGGCATCGTCTTCATCGCGGTCCTCTTCACGACCGGGGTGAACGTCGCGGCGCTCGCCGGGGCGGCGGTCGCGGTCGTCGGGTTCGGCATCCTGAGCAGACAGCTCGACACCCGTGGCCGCGTGCCGATCGCCATCGTCCTGGCGCTGCTGGCGATCACCACCTGGGTGCTCGTATACCTCTCGGGTGTGCACGCCACCATCGCCGGCGTGGCGCTCGGGCTCGCGATGGCCCAGCGCCCGGCGCTGCGCGTGCGGCATGAGCTCGAGCCGTGGGTCAACGTCATCGTGCTCCCGGTGTTCGCGTTCTCCGCCGCGCTCGTGCCGATCCCGTCGGTGCCGCTGTCCGAGCTGTCGCCCGCATTCTGGGGGGTGCTCGTCGCACTGCCGGTCGGCAAGATCGTCGGCATCTCGCTGTTCGGGTGGATCTCGCTGCGCATCGGGCTTCGCGGGAGTGCACCGCCCCTCGCCTTCGCGGACCTGCTGGCCGCCGGCGCCCTCGGCGGCATCGGGTTCACGGTGTCCCTCCTGCTCTCCGAGCTCGCGTTCTCCGACGAGGCGGCGCTGCGCGACCAGGCGACGCTCGGAGTGCTCGCAGGTTCCGTGATTTCGCTCCTCCTGGCCGCAGGGCTCGTATCGTGGCGGGCATGGCACTATCGACGCCGGACGGCGGCAGCATCCGTGACGACGTGACCGCACCCCCTTCGCCGGGGGCCTCCGACCCTCTCCGCGAGGCGGCTGACGTCATGCGCGCCGTGCGCGACCGCTGCGTCTGGACGCAGCAGATCGACCACCGTGCCCTCGTGCCCTACCTCGTCGAGGAGAGCGCCGAGCTGATCGACGCGGTCGAGGACGGCTCGCGGGACGAGCTGCGCGAAGAGCTCGGCGACCTGCTGTGGCAGGTGCTGTTCCACTCCGAGATCGCCGCGCGCGACGAGGACGACCCCTTCGACATCGACGACGTCGCCCGCGGGCTCACCGACAAGATGGTGCGCCGGCATCCACATGTCTTCGGCGACGCCGTCGCGACGACGCCGGAGGAGGTGCTCGTCCACTGGAACGCCGCGAAGGCCGCGGAGAAGCACCAGCGTCGGTCGGTCCTCGACGGCGTGAGCGAACGGATGCCGAGCCTCGCACTCGCCCAGAAGCTCCTGTCGAAGGCCGCCCAGGTGGGCGTCGAAACCGCGAGAGTACAGCTCGTCGACGAGAATGCGGTTGGTTCCCCACCTCTCGGCGACCAGGTGCACTCTCGCGGGACCGGCGTCGAGGAATCCGCGACGGAGGCGGAGCTCGGCGACGCGCTCCTCGCGCTCGTCGCGACCGCCCGGGCCCACGGCTGGGACGCCGAGCGGGCTCTGCGCGAGCGCCTGCGCGGTCTCGAGCGCGACATACGGTCCGCCGAAGGCACCCCGGAGGACCTGGAAAGATAGGTGCGTGGCATCCGTCAATCCGCCGCGCGGCATGCGCGACTTCCTCCCCGCTGAAAAGGCCCGCCGCGAGAGCGTGCTCGCCGTGATCCGTGAGCGCTACCGCGCGCACGGGTTCGACGAGATCGAGACGCCCGTCATGGAGGAGTACTCGCGGCTGCACGCCGGCATCGGCGGCGACAACGAGAAGCTCGCCTACAACGTGCTCAAGCGCGGTCTCGACGGCGACGCGATCCGTGACGCGGCCGACGACCCGGCCGCCCTCACCGACCTCGGCCTTCGCTACGACCTGACCGTTCCGCTGGCACGGTTCTACGCGACGAACCGCGGCCAGCTGCCGTCGGTGTTCCGCTCGATCCAGATCGCGCCGGTGTGGCGCGCCGAGCGCCCCCAGAAGGGCCGCTATCGCCAGTTCGTGCAGTGCGACATCGACATCATCGGCGACGCGTCCGCGCGCGCCGAGGCCGAGCTCGCGGTGGCCACGCTGGACACGCTCGATGCGCTCGGGCTCGAGGGCGGCAGCATCCGCATCAACGACCGCCGCGTGCTCGACTGGATGCTCGACAGCTTCGGGTTCGACACCGCGCAGCGCCCGGGCGTGCTCATCACCATCGACAAGCTCGACAAGCTCGGCCCCGACGGCATCGTGGGCGAGCTGCGCGAGCGCGGCGCGACCGCGGACGCGGTCGATGCGTTCGCGGCGTTCCTGCGCCGCCCGATGACCCTCGAGCACAACCCGTACGGCGAGCGGCAGATCCGCAAGGCGGTGCCCGAGGGCGCGCCCGACGAGATCGTCGCGCACCTCGTCGGCATCGGCGCGGCGGTGGCGGCTGCCCGCGGCTCGCAGACCGAGCTCGAGGGCGAGATCCCGCTCGTGTTCGACCCCTTCCTCGTGCGGGGGATGGGCTACTACACCGGCACGATCTTCGAGCTCGCGCACCCCTCGGTCGACTACTCCCTCGGCGGCGGTGGCCGCTACGACGGCATGATCGGCCGCTTCCTCGGTCAGGACGTGCCCGCCGTCGGGTTCTCGATCGGCTTCGAGCGGATCGTCGACCTCGTGGCGGAGCGGACGGATGCTGCGGCCCCGGCCGTCGTCCTCGTCTACGACCGCGACGTCTCCGAGGGGGAGCTCCTCGCGCTCAAGGCCGGGCTGGTGCGTCAGGGGTCGCGTGTGCGTCTCGAGCAGCGGACCAAGAACCTCAAGGCGCTCCTCGAGCGGGCCGCATCCGACGGGTACACGGCCTTCGCGACGGTGTCCGCCGGCACATCCGCAGGCGCCCTCGAGGTCAAGCCGCTCGGTTAGCGTCCACCGGGTCTCGACGCGGAGTCCGCGCGGGAGCACTGCCGCATCCTGTGGCGGGCCTCCCTCGCGGCCGGGCACGCCGACGGCTGGGAGGTGGAGTGCCGGGCTTCCCGCGGAGCTGCCTCGTCCGGCACCGCGGGGTTCCGGCCTCACACCGGGGGAGTGATCCGGCGACGCAGACGCAGGGCCCGGTACGCCACCCCGACCGCGACGACGACCGCGCCGGCCACGACGGACTGCCACGGCAGCGTGACCGCGAGGACGAGGCATCCGATCGCCCCGATGACCTGCAGCACGACCGGGTACCGCCGCGCATCGCCGCGCTGGCGGAAGGCGGCGACATTGGCGACGAAGTAGTACAGCAGCACCCCGAACGACGAGAAGCCGATCGCACCGCGGAGGTCGACGAAGGCCACGAGCATCACCACGACGACGGCCGTCGCAAGTTCGGCGCGGTGCGGCACATGCCAGCGCGGGTGCACGGCGTCGAGGAAGCCGGGCAGATCCCGCTCGCGCGACATCGCGAACGCGGTGCGGCTCACTCCGGCGATGAGTGCGAGCAGCGCGCCGAGCGAGGCGGCCGCGGCGCCGATGCGCACCACGACGTCGATCCACGCCCAGCCCGACCGCGCGGCGGCGTCGGCGACCGGCGCGGTCGACGCGGAGACGGCGTCGGGACCCAGTGCGCTCAGCACCGCGACCGCGACCGCGGCGTACACCGCGAGCGCGACGAGGAAGGCGATCACGATCGCCCGCGGGATCACGCGGCGCGGATCGCGCACCTCCTCGCCCATCGTGGCGATGCGCGCGTACCCGGCGAACGCGAAGAACAGCAGACCGGCGGACTGCAGGATGCCGTACCCGCCGCCCGCCCATACCGTCCCGGCCGTGAACCAGTCCGGGGTGGAGCCCGCCGAGAAGGCGGCGGTGACAGCCGCGGCCAGCGCGCCGAGCGAGATCACGACGATGACGCGCGCGGCGCCGGCGGTGCGGGTGACGCCGAACCAATTGACGGCGGTGAGCGCCACGACGGCCGCGATGGCGACGGGGCGCTCCCATCCCGTGGGCGCGGCGTAGGCGGCGAAGGTCAGCGCCATCGCCGCGCAGCTCGCGATCTTGCCGATGACGAAGCCCCAGCCCGCGACGAACCCCCACCAGGGGCCCAGCTCCGCGCGCCCGTAGGCGTACGTTCCGCCCGACGTCGGGTAGGCGGCGGCCAGCTGCGCGGACGAGGTCGCGTTGCCGAACGCGACGATGGCGGCGATCGCGAGGCCGATGAGCAGACCCGTGCCCGCGGCATCCGCTGCCGGCGCCCATACGGCGAAGACGCCCGCCCCGACCATCGAGCCGAGGCCGATGAACACGGCGTCGCCGAGCCCGAGGCGGCGCTGGAGCGCGGGGGAGGTCACGGGCGAACTTTAGCCTGCGGCGAAGAACCGGCGGTGCGGGGTCCCGCGGGTGCGCCCGCGCCCGCGAGGATGGGGCCCATGACGCTGCAGATCCACACCGTGCTCGCGCCGATGGGCCCGGCCACCGCCATCGAACTGACCGACGAGCAGGTCGCCGAGCTCGGCGGTGGCAAGCGGGCCGCCGTCGTCGTCGGGATCGGCGGGCGCACGGCGCGGGTGCGTCTCGGCGTGATGGACGGGCGAAACCTCATCGGCTTCTCGAAGGCCGTGCGTGCCGAGCTGGGCGTCGACATCGGCGACGAGGTCGACGCCACGATCGACCTCGACACCGTCGAGCGCGAGGTCGAGGTTCCCGCCGATCTGGCCGCCGCCCTCGAGGCCGCGGGCGCGCGGGCCGCGTTCGACGCGCTGACGTTCACCCGGCGCAAGGAACTCGTGCGGGGCGTGACCAAGGCGAAGCGCCCCGACACCCGCGAGCGCCGCGTCGCCGCGGCCGCGGAGGAGCTCTCGGCGCCGTAGACGGTCGCCGGGCTGCGGTCCGGGTTCCGCAGCCCGCCTGCGTCAACACACTGCGAAGTCCGGACTTCGCAGGACGGTCGACGCCAGCGCCTGAGTGCATTCGCTCGTGCTGGAGGCTGCAGTCCTGGAATCGCGGGCAGACAGGGCTCATGTGCTGCGAAGTCCGGACTTCGCGCGGCACGTGTGCGCGGGGGGCGGGGCGGGGCGGGCGGGGACGGTGAGCGATCGCGTCGGAACGTGCGGCGCCGCACCGGTGCGTCCGGCGGGCGTCAGCGTCCGTTCACCCTGCTGGTGTCGCATGGGGGCATGGCTCGTTCGCGTGACGTGGTGCCACGGTCCGTCGTCGTCGGTGCCGCGGGGGTCGTGCTGGGTGCGGGGCTCGTCCTGCTCGGCGGACGTGCCGTGCTGAAGCGGCAGGCGGCGGTCGCGCGGCGCCGCATCGGCAAGCCGCTCGGCGAGGAGGCGCTCGACGCGGACCGCGTGTGGGCCCGGCGGTTCGACGGCCCGCCGCTCGAGTTCGTCGTGCTCGGCGACTCGATCGCGGCCGGGCTCGGCGCGGAACGACGCAAGGACACGCTCGGCGCCCGCCTGGCGAAGGGCCTCGCCCGGGCCGAGCGCCGGCCGGTGCGGCTGCGCACCGCGGCGATCGTGGGCTCGGAGTCGTCGGTGCTCGCCGCTCAGGTCGACGCCCTTCCGGCCGACTACCGCCCCGACGCCGCCGTCATCGTCGTGGGAGGCAACGACATCACGCATCGGGTGCCGGTGCCGACCTCGGTCGCCCACCTCGAGGAGGCGATCGTGCGCCTCCGCGCGCGGGGCGCCGTGGTCGTCGTCGGCACCTGCCCCGACCTCGGCGCGCTGCGCCCGGTGCCGCAGCCACTGCGCGCGCTCGGCTCGCGGCTGTCACGTCAGCTGGCCGACGCCCAGGCCGTCGCCGCAGCCCGGACCGGTGCGCGTGCCGTGTCGCTCGGCCGCGCCGTCGGGCCGTTCTTCGTGACCCAGCCCGACGAGATGTTCAGCCTCGACCGCTTCCACCCGAGCGCGCTCGGCTATCGCCGCACCGCCGAGGCGCTGCTGCCCGCCCTCCTCGCCGAACTCGCCTCCGCGCGGAAGGACGCGGTCAGCCCGCGCTGACCGAGGCGGCCCACTCCGCGACGCGCGCGGCGCTCTCCTCCTCCGAGAGGTCTTCGACCCGCGTCATGATCGACCACCGCACGCCGAACGGGTCGCGGACGCTCGCGTAGCGGTCGCCCGACACGAAGGTGGACGGCTCTTCCCGCACGGTCGCGCCCGCGGCGACCGCGCGAGCGGTCACCGCGTCGGCGTCGGGCACGTAGATGCCGATCGAGTAGCAGTCGTCGTCGCCCTCCGGCGCGGGGACGAGCCCGTACGCGGGCGAAGGCTCGCCGATCTGGAGGATGCCGAGGCCGAAGTCCAACCCGGCGTGCACGACGAGCCCGTCGAACTCGGTGACGTCGGTCACGCGGGCGCCGAACACATCGCGGTAGAAGTGGAGCGCCTCCTTCGCCCCGCGGATCGCGAGGAAGGGGGTGAGGCTGGTCGCGCTGTGGGGGCGGCCGTCGGTCGTGTGCGCGCCGGTCGCGCCCGTCGTGTGCTGAGTGCTCATGAAGCCATGCTCGCGGCGGACGGATGCTGCGGTCTTGGAGATTCGCGACACCAGCGGTCCCGGGTGTCCGACCCTCGCACTACCGTGACGGAGTGACCGATCCGACGCGCGGGGTGCTCTACCCGGAGCGATTGCCGAGCTTCACGCGGCTCGCGCCGGAGGGCGAGGCATCCACTCTCGTCGAATGGTTCTGGATCCCGCAGTGGGACCTTCCCGAGGCGATCGTGTCGCGTCAACCCGTCCTGGGCTATCCGGCCGCGAACCTCGTGGTCGAGCCGGACGGAGTCGCGCTGTGGGGTGCGACGACGCGGGCCTCGGAGCGTGAGCTCCGCGGGACCGGCTGGGCCGTGGGCGCTCTGCTGAAGCCCGCGGCGTTCGCCCGTCTGCACGACGCGCCGAGCGACCTGGACGATGCGCACATCCTCCTCGACGAGCCGGAGCTGCAGCATGCGGTGTCAGCGGCCATGCCCGGCCTCGCTGCGGCGGCGGCAGCGGTCTCGAGGTGGCTCGTCGAGCGCGTCGGACCGCCGACGTCCGACGCGCGCCTCGCGAACACGATGGCTGACCTGCTGATGAGCGACCCGACGATCGTCCGGCTCGACGACGCCGCCGAACGCCTGCGTGTGTCGGTGCGCACCCTGCAGCGGCTCGCGCACCGCACGGTCGGTCTGTCACCGGCTGCGATGATCCGGCGTCGCCGGCTGCAGGAGGCGGCACAGCGCGTGCGGGAGGGCCCCGACGCAGGGTTGGCCGATATCGCCGCGGAGCTCGGCTACGCCGATCAGGCGCACCTCGCGAACGACTTCCGCGCAGTGCTGGGCTTCACGGCGACCGACTACCGCGCCGACCTCTGAACCGCGTCGAGCCGCTGCGCGCCGTCCGCCGACGCCGTGGTCACCCGCTTCTTCTCGCGCACGTAGACCTCGCGACGCACCCGGGCGACGACGTCTCCCGAGGCGTCGGTGATGTCGGTCTCGAACCACTCGAGCACCTTCGCGCCGCCGCGTGAGCGCTCGCGGAGCTCTTCGGCCTTCTCGCGCGGCACCGTGAAGTGCGCCGTGAGCACTCCACGGCCGGGCTTCAGGAACTCGATCTCACCGCGGGTGTCCCACACGACGTAGTCCCGTCCGAGCTGGTGCATCACCAGCATGAAGTAGTACGGGTCTGTCATCGCCGACATCGAGCCGCCGAAAGCCGTCTTCACGTAGTTGCGGGTGAAGACGTTGACGTGCAGATCGACGGTGGCGCTCGTCCAGTCGTGGGCGATTCTCCGCACGCGGATGCCGCTGAAGAGGTTGGGGATCCACAGGCTCATGCCGACGGCGAGGCGTCGAGGGGTCACGCGCATGGGCCTCAGCATGGCCGATCGCACCCCGTGGGGCGCATTCGATTGGCCGATCTCCACAATCGGGCCGGGACACGGTTCCCGGAGAACCCGATCGGGGAGTTCGGCGGCTGGGGGCTCGGCCTCCGCACCGGGCGCCGCCTCGGCGTCGTGCTGCGCGCGGGGAGGCCATCGAGGTGCTCCGTGGCAGCGGCAAGAGGTTCGTCGTCACCGTCGACGATGCCGGCACCGGGGCGGCGCTCCTCGGCGCACTCCTCGCGCGGGCGGCCGCCAGGTCTTGACGCCCGGCGGGCGGCCGGATTGGCTGAGGGGCATGGCCGATCCCACCCCCGACACGTGGCGTCGCGTAGACGCCTACCTCACCGAGCTGCTGGTCGGGCATGACCCCGGTCTCGAGCAGGCGGTCGCCGACCAGAACGACGCGGGCCTCCCGGCGATCGAGGTCGCGCCGGTCAACGGCAAGTTCCTCCACCTGCTCGCGCGGATGTCGGGTGCCCGTCGTGTGCTCGAGATCGGCACCCTCGGCGCCTACTCGACGATCTGGCTCGCCCGCGGCATCCCCGCCGACGGCAGGGTCGTGACGATCGAGGCCGAGCCCCTCAACGCGGAGCTCGCCCGTGCGAACGTCGAACGCGCCGGCGTGGGCGACAAGGTCGACATCCGGCTGGGCCGCGGAACCGACGTGCTGCCGACGCTCGAGGGAGGCGAGCCTTTCGACCTCGTCTTCATCGACGCCGACAAGGAGTCCAACACGATCTACCTCGACTGGGCTGCCCGGCTCGGGCGGCCGGGCACCGTCGTGATGGTCGACAACACCGTCCGCGGTGGTGAGGTCGCCAACCCTGCGACCGAGAATCCCCAGATCATCGGGGTGCAGCGCGGGCTGGAGATGCTCGGCCGCGACCCGCGCTTCGACGCGACCGCCATCCAGACGCTCGACGCCAAGGGCTACGACGGGATCGCGATCGCACTCGTCGTATGACGGATTCTTCCGGCCGCGGCATCCGTCATCACTAGACTCGTGGGCGGACCGACGACGCTCCGACGAACCACCCTCCACCAAGCAAGGAGACCCCCTGTGGCACAGATCGAGGCTGTAGGCGCCCGTGAGATCCTCGACTCGCGCGGAAACCCGACCGTCGAGGTGGAGGTGCTGCTCGACGACGGGATCGTCCAGCGCGCGGCCGTCCCCTCCGGCGCGTCGACCGGCGCGTTCGAGGCGTACGAGCTGCGCGACGGCGACAAGAGCCGCTACGGCGGCAAGGGCGTGCTGAAGGCGGTTGCGGCCGTCATCGACGAGCTCGGCCCCGCGATCGAGGGTGTCGAGGCGAGCGAGCAGCGTCTCGTCGACGAGATCCTCATCGCCACGGACGGCACCGAGAACAAGTCGCGCACCGGCGCGAACGCCATCCTCGGCATCTCGCTCGCGGTCGCCAAGGCCGCCGCCGACTCGGCCGACCTGCCGCTGTTCCGCTACCTGGGCGGCCCGAACGCGCATGTCCTGCCCGTGCCGCTGTTCAACGTCATCAACGGCGGCGAGCACGCCGACAACGGCATCGACTTCCAGGAGTACTTCCTGGCGCCGATCGGCGCCGACACGTACGCCGAGTCGCTGCGGTGGGGCACCGAGGTCTACCACGTCCTCAAGGGCGAGCTGAAGTCGGCGGGCTTCTCGACCGGTCTGGGCGACGAGGGCGGCTTCGCCCCCGACCTCCCGAGCAACCGCGAGGGTCTGGACTTCCTGATCAAGGCGATCGAGAAGGCCGGCTTCACACCCGGCAAGGACATCGGCGTCGGCCTCGATGTCGCGGCGACCGAGTTCTTCAAGGACGGCGTGTACACCGTCGAGGGCAAGGCCTGGTCGGCCGAGCAGCTGACCGACTACTACGCCGACCTCGTCGCGAACTACCCCGTCGTCACGATCGAGGACGCCCTCGCCGAGGACGACTGGGACGCGTGGAAGGACCTCACCGACAAGATCGGCAAGAAGGTCCAGCTCGTCGGCGACGACCTGTTCGTCACGAACCCGGAGCGCCTGCAGCGCGGCATCGATCTCGGCGTCGCCAACGCGCTGCTGGTGAAGGTGAACCAGATCGGCACGCTGTCGGAGACGCTCGACGCGATCGCCCTCGCCACCCAGAACGGCTACCGCTCGATGCTGTCGCACCGTTCGGGCGAGACCGAGGACACCACCATCGCCGACCTCGCGGTGGCCGTCAACGCGGGCCAGATCAAGACCGGCGCGCCCGCCCGCAGCGAGCGCGTCGCGAAATACAATCAGCTTCTGCGCATCGAAGAGGAGCTCGGCGAGGCCGCGGTGTTCGCGGGCCGCGGAGCCTTCCCCCGTTTCAAGGGCTGATGCACCGAAGACGTCGTGACGACCAGCGCCGCGTAGCGGCTTGCTGACAGGAAGGGGGAGCCGTGGCCAAGACGACGGCTCCCCCTTCTCGTACCCCGGTGACAGGTGCCGGCGCCGGTGCGCCCCGTCGCCGCCCCGTGAGCGCACGGCGCCCGGTCGACGTGCGGGCGTGGCTCGGAGGCATCCGTCTCTCGGGCTTCATGGTCATCATGATGGGCCTGGTCGTGCTCGCGGCCTTCGTACTCGTGCCCACCATCGGCACCTATGTCGACCAGCGCCAGCAGGTCGCCGCGCTCGAGGCGGCGGTGCAGGTCAGCCGCGACGACGTCGCCGAGCTCGAATCGCAGCGCGATCGCTGGCAGGACCCTGCATACATCACCACGCAGGCGCGCGAGCGGCTGTACTACGTGAAGCCCGGCGAGGTCGTGTACCTCGTCGACGACGATCTGCCGCCCGAGCTCGCGCCGCAGGAGCAGGAGCCGGTCAGCGACGAGCTCCGGGCCGCCGACGCGGACTGGATGGCGAAGCTGGTGCGGTCGGTCACCGAGGCCGGGCTCGCGCAGACCGTGGCGCCCGTGACCGTGGGCGTTCCCGACCCCGAACCCTCGACCACCCCGACGCCGTGAGCGACGCCGGCCGCCGGGATGCCGGCGGCGCGTTCGCCCGCCGCGTGGCCCAGGACCGTCCCAGGTGGCGCCGGTAGCCTGGGCCCGACCAAGGAGCACCTCTGTGACGACCCCGCCGTACCCCGCTGTCAGCGATGCCGACCTCGCCGTGCTCCGGGAACAGCTCGGCCGTCCCGCGCGCGGCGTGGTCGGCATCGCCGCGCGTTGCGTGTGTGGCAACCCCACGGTGGTGGCGACGTCGCCGCGCCTTCCCGACGGCACGCCCTTCCCGACGTTCTACTACCTGACCCATCCCGCCGCGACGGCCGCCATGTCGGGTCTCGAAGCCGACCACGTCATGCGGGAACTTCAGGACGAGCTCGCCGACGAGGAGGTCGCCGCCGCCTACCGGCAAGCGCACGAGGCCTACCTCCGGGACCGCGCCGAGTTCGGCGAGGTCGATGAGATCGCCGGGATCTCCGCCGGCGGCATGCCGACGCGTGTGAAGTGCCTGCACGCGCTCGCCGGCCATGCCCTCGCCGCCGGCCCGGGCGTCAACCCGATCGGCGACCGCGCGCTGGCCATGTCGTCGTGGTCACCCGAGCGCTGCGTCTGCGCACAACCGGGATCGGGCGGATGATCCGGCGCCTGCTCGCGGCCGTCGCCGCGGCCGCCGTCGCGACGACCATCGTCGTGGCCGGCCCGGCGGCCGCGCAGGCGGCTCCTGCCGATGACCCGGTGCGCAGCGCCGAGTACTGGCTCACCGATTACGGCGTCGAGAAGGCGTGGGAGACCACGCGCGGCGCGGGCGTGAAGATCGCGGTGATCGACACCGGAATCGGCCGCGGACCCGTCGAGTTCGGCGGTGCGGTCGCCGGGGGAACGGATGTCTCGGGCGCCGGGTCGCCCGATGGGCGCACGCCCGTCGGCGCCGTCGACAAGGACCACGGCAGCTGGGTCGCCTCCCTCGCCGCGGGCAGGGGCACCGGCCCGGGCGCCGGCATGATCGGCGTCGCGCCCGAGGCGCAGCTGCTGTCGGTGTCGGTCGCGTTCGGCTCCTCCGCGCCGCGGCCCTTCTCCGACCAGATCGCCGACGCGATCCGCTGGTCCGTCGACAACGGCGCCGACGTCATCAACATGTCGCTGACCACGAACGTGCCGGACTGGCCGGAGAGCTGGGACGACGCCTTCCTGTATGCCTTCGAGCGAGACGTCGTCATCGTCGTCGCCGCGGGAAACCGGGGGAGCGGCACCACGCGCGTCGGAGCGCCCGCGACGATCCCGGGGGTGCTGACGGTGGGCGGCGTCGACCGATCGGGCAAGGCCAGCGTCGAGGCGTCGACGCAGGGCATCACGATCGGGGTCACCGCGCCGAGCGAAGAGCTCGTCGGGGTCTCCGCCGACTCGACGCTCGTCTCGTGGGACGGCACCAGCGGCGCGGCCCCCATCGTCGCCGGGATCGCGGCGCTCGTGCGGGCGGCGCATCCCGAACTCGACGCGAACAACGTGATCAACCGCATCATCAAGACGGCTCGCCCTGCGGCGGGAGCGAAGGATGTGCCGGACGTCCTGTACGGCTATGGACTGGTGGATGCCGCAGCCGCCGTCACCGCGAGCATCCCGAGCATCACCGCCAACCCCATGGGCAGTCTCGAGGACTGGGTGCGCCTCTACCGCCGGGCGCCGGTCGCGCCGCTGCCGGAGGAGCCGAGTGCACCCGTGGAGGTTCCGCCGCTGCCGGACGCCGATCCCGCGACGCGCGCCGCATCGCCGCTTCTTCCCGATCGGGACACCGTCATCTACGGGACCCTCCCGCTCCTGCTGGTCACTGCGACGGCTATACTGGTGGCGCTCGGCGTCACCGCTGCTGTCCGACGCATCCGATTGGCGTCCCGCGCGCCGAGCCGCTGACACAGGAGGAGTACTCCAAACCGTGACCAACACCGTGCCCAAGATCCTCATCGTCGGTGGCGGATACGCAGGCTTCTACACGGCCTGGAAGCTCGAGAAGCATCTGCGCAAGGGTGAAGCGGACGTGACGATCGTCGACCCGCTGCCCTACATGACGTACCAGCCGTTCCTCCCCGAGGTCGCCGCCGGGTCGATCGAGGCCCGCCACTCGGTGGTCGCGCTGCGCCGTCATCTCAAGAAGACGAACGTCGTGGCCGCCAAGGTGACCGGCATCAATCACGCGAACAAGGTCGCCACGATCACTCCGATCGCGGGGGAGCCCTACGAGCTCGAGTACGACCAGATCGTCGTCACCGCGGGCGCCGTCTCGCGCACCTTCCCGATCCCCGGCATCGCCGACAACGCGATCGGCCTGAAGACGATCGAAGAGGCCGTCGCGATCCGCGACAAGCTGATGTCGAACTTCGACAAGGCGTCGACCCTGCCTGCCGGTCCCGAGCGCGACCGTCTGCTGACGGTCGTCGTGGTCGGCGGCGGCTTCGCCGGCATCGAGGTCTTCGCCGAGCTCCGCTCGCTCGCCTCCTCGCTGGTCAAGAGCTACCCCCAGCTCACCTTCGACGACACGCACTTCCACCTCATCGAGGCCATGGGGCGCATCATGCCCGAGGTGTCGCTGAAGACGAGCGAATGGGTGCTCAAGAACCTCGCGAAGCGCGGCGCCTCGGTGCACCTCGACACGCAGGTGACCGGCGCCGTCGGCGGCAACATCGAGCTGTCGACCGGCGAGACCATCCCCAGCGACCTCATCATCTGGACCGCCGGCGTCATGGCGAACCCGACCGTGGTGCGCGGCGGCGACCTGCCCGTCGAGGAGCGCGGTCGCATCCGCACCCGCGCCGACCTCCGTGTCGGCACCGAGGACGAGGTCGTCGAGGGCGCCTGGGCCGCCGGCGACGTCTCGGCCGTGCCCGATCTCACGGGTGGCGGTGTGGGCGGCTACTGCGTTCCCAACGCCCAGCACGCCGTGCGTCAGGCGAAGCTCCTCGCGAAGAACCTCGTCGCCGTGCTCCGCGGCGAGGTGCCCCGTCAGTACATCCACAAGAACCTGGGTGCCGTTGCGGGCCTCGGTCTCTGGGTCGGTGTGTTCCAGTCCGGCAACATCGCGCTCAAGGGCTGGATCGCGTGGCTCGCCCACCGCGGTTACCACGGCCTGGCGATGCCTTCGTGGGAGCGCAAGTGGCGCGTGCTGTGGGGCTGGTGGAACAACTTCTGGCTCGGCCGCGACATGGTGAACCTGTCGACCGTCCAGAACCCGCGCTACGTCTTCGAAGAGTTCGCCGCGCGCCCGCGGCCGGCGCAGCCGGTCGAGGCGCCCGCCGAGAAGGCTGCTCCGGCAGCCGCGCCGGCCAAGAAGGCGCCGGCGCGCAAGGCTCCGGAGAAGGCCGCAGCCGACGCCGAGAAGGTCGCCGCGAACTGACGTCGAACGCCGCATGCCGCAGGCTCGTCTGAGAAGATGAGCCTGCGGCATTCGCGTTCCCGGCGGCACGCGACCCGCCCCCGTAGCCCAACGGCAGAGGCAGGCGACTTAAACTCGCCCAAGTGTGGGTTCGAATCCCACCGGGGGTACTTCCGCCAGACCCTCGCGTTCGCTGAGAAGGCGCGCTAACCTGGGCAAAACCGGCGAAAGGGCACCGGCATGAACGCGCACAGCATGGACGGGCAGGGCGACGGCCCGCAGAGCTCGCCGAAGAGCGGCTGGTGGTGGAAATTCACCGCGCTGTTCTTGGGGGCCCCGCCGATCGCGGTCTATGGTGCCGAGGACGAGGTCGAGCAGGAGCGCGCAGCGAGGGCGAAGGACTGACCTGCGGATCGCCGCGGCGCGAGGGGGAGCAGGCGACCTTCCACAGCCGGCCATCGCAACCGTTCCCCGCGCTCTAGGCTGGTGCGATGCGCACGCACCCGAAGCGAGCCGTATGAGTCTCGATCTTCTGTCCACGCCCACGGCGACGAAGCCGTGGGACCACCCCGCGTCCTATTGGGACGCCATGACCCATGCCGTGGCGGGCGTGAGCGGTCCCGTGGCCGTCATCAACGCCGAGGCGCTGCGGTACAACGCTCTCGACCTCGTGGTGCGGGCCGGCGGTGTGCCGATCCGCGTCGCCAGCAAGTCGGTCCGCGTGCGCGAGGTGCTGGACGCCGTCCTGGCTCTGCCGGGCTACCAGGGCATCCTCGCGTTCACCCTTCCCGAGGCGCTGTGGCTGGCTGAGACGATGGACGACATCGTGCTCGGCTACCCGACGGCCGACCGCGCCGCGATCGCCGCACTGGCCGCCGACGAGACCGCGGCGTCGCGGATCACACTGATGGTCGACGACCCCGCGCAGCTCGACCTCGTCGACGCCGTCGCCGCGCCCGGCGCGCGGCCCGCGATCCGCGTGGCGATCGACGCCGACGCCTCCTGGCGCGCGCCGGCCCTCGGGCACATCGGCGTGCTCCGCTCGCCCGTGCACGAGGCGGCCGAGGTGGCCGCGCTCGCACGCTCGATCGCCGCCCGCCCCGGTTTCCGCCTCGTGGGTCTCATGATGTACGAGGCGCAGATCGCCGGTCAGGGCGATGCCACCGGATCCGGCGACGCCGTGGTCCGCTGGATGCAGCGCCGCTCGGCCGCCGAACTCCTGGATCGGCGCGGTGCCATCGTCGCGTCGCTGCGCGACATCGCCCCGCTCGAGTTCGTCAACGGCGGCGGGACCGGATCCCTCGAGCTCACGGCATCCGACCAGGCCGTCACCGAGGTCACCGCCGGCAGCGGCCTGTTCGCCGGCCACCTGTTCGACGGCTACCGCGCATTCGCTCCCGCGCCGGCCGCGGCGTTCGCGCTGGAGGTGGTGCGCAAGCCCGCCCCCGACGTCGCGACCGTGCTCGGGGGCGGATGGATCGCCTCCGGACCGGCACTCGAGTCGCGTCAGCCCCGGGCGGTGTGGCCTGGCGGCCTGCGCATGGCGCCGCGTGAGGGCGCCGGCGAGGTGCAGACTCCGCTGCGCGGCGATGCGGCGCGCGACCTGCGGGTGGGCGAGCGTGTCTGGTTCCGCCATTCCAAGAGCGGCGAGCTCGCGGAACGCGTGGATCGCTACCATCTCGTCGTCGGCGACACCAGGGTGGGGGAGGTGGCGACCTACCGCGGCGAGGGTAAGGCGTTCCTGTGACCCGTCCCGGAGGGGTGTGGCGCAACTGGGGCCGCACGGAGTCCGTGAGGCCGCAGCGCGTGGAGTTCCCCCGCACCGTTGCGGCGGTGCAGCGCGCCGTCGTCGCGGCGGCGGCGCAGCACATGCCGATCAAGGCGGTCGGGGCCGGCCACAGCTTCACCGGCATCGCGGTGGCCCCCGGCGCGCTCCTCGAGCTCCGCGATCTCAGCGGGCTCGTCTCGGTCGACGTCGACCGTGCCCGGGTGACGCTTCTGGCGGGTACGCGTCTGCACGAGATCCCGTCGCTCCTCGCGCCCTTCGGCCTCGCCATGGAGAACCTCGGCGACATCGACCGCCAGTCGATCGCGGGGGCGATCTCGACCGGTACCCACGGCACCGGCGAGCGCTTCACCGGCATCGCGGGTCAGGTCGTCGGCGCCACCCTCGTGACCGCCTCCGGCGAACTGCTCACCGTGAGCGAGGACGAGAACCCCGAGCTCGTGCCGGCAGTGGCGCTCGGCCTCGGTGCCCTGGGCATCCTCGTCGAGGTCACGATCCAATGCGTGCCCGCGTTCGTGCTGCATGCGGTCGAGCAGTCCGAGGACCTCCAGGAGGTCCTCGGCGCCCTCGACGAGCGCGCGGCAGCAGCTGACCACTTCGAGTTCTACTGGTTCCCGCACACCGACCGCGCGATGACCAAGACCAACACGCGGCTCCCCGAGAGCGCGCCACGGCACCCTCTCCCCGCCGTGGGCAAGTGGATCGACGACACCCTCGTCGGCACGGGTGTCCATCAGGTCGCGTGCGCGGCCGGCGCGGCGATCCCGGCGCTGGTGCCGCCGATCAACCGGCTGTCGGCGAAGATCTGGGGAAATCGGGAGTTCACGGATGCCTCGGCCCGCGTCTTCGCGACGAACCGGTCGGTGCGCTTCCGCGAGATGGAGTACGCGGTGCCGGTCGAGAACCTGCGTCCCGCGTTCGAGGCGATGCGCGCACTCATCGATGACCGCGGCTGGCGGATCGGGTTCCCCGTCGAGGCGCGGGTCGCGGCGGCCGACGACCGCTGGCTGTCGACGGCTCACGGACGCGACTCCGGGTACATAGCGGTGCACCGCTACTGGCGCGAGGACCCGACGGAGTACTTCGAGGCGGTCGAAGAGATCATGCTCGGGTTCGACGGTCGGCCGCACTGGGGCAAGATGCACAGCCTCGGCGCCGACGCCCTGCGGTCGCGCTACCCCCGGTTCGACGACTTCCTCGCCCTGCGCGACCGTCTCGACCCGCAGCGGCTGTTCCGCAACCCGTACCTCGATCGCGTGCTCGGTGGGTAACGGCTGAGAGTCGGGGAATACCCCACATGCGAGGGGGTTTTGCGTCGGTAGGATGAGGGCTCTACCGAACGGAGCATCGGCAAATGGAATGGCTGATCCCAGTCCTCATCGTGGTGGCGCTCGTCGTCATCGTCGGCATCTATCTCTGGGCGACGTACAACTCGCTCGTCCAGCTGAACGTGCGGGTGGACGAGGCGTGGAGCGACATCACGGTGCAGCTCAAGCGCCGCGCGGACCTGCTGCCGAACCTCATCGAGGCCGTGAAGGGCTACGCCGCGCACGAGAAGGCGGTGTTCGAGAACGTGACGCGGGCACGCGCCGAGACGCTGTCGGCGTCAGGGCCGGCTGAGGCCGGCGTCGCCGAGGGACACCTCCAGCAAGCGCTGAAGTCGCTGTTCGCCGTGGCCGAGGCCTATCCGCAGCTGCAGGCGAGCCAGAACTTCCTGCAGCTTCAGCAGTCGATCGTCGACACGGAAGACAAGATCCAGGCCTCCCGCCGGTTCTACAACGGCGGCGTCCGCGAGCTCAACACGAAGATCAAGGTGTTCCCGAACAACCTGTTCGCGCGCAACCTGGGCTTCCACGAGCGCGAGTTCTTCGAGGTGATCGACGGCGCCGCGATCTCGGAGCCCCCGCGCGTCCAGTTCTGACACCGCTCGGATCGATGCGAGCGGCGGCGCGCGTCGGCGCGCGCGAGTCGAGTCGAGGTGGAGCGAGCGAAGCGAGTCGCGGCGCCGTGACGCACGTCGGAGGCCGGCGGTAGCGTCGGGGCCATGGTCCATCGGCTGAGCCGCGCGCAGGCGCGTCGCATCGCGTTGAGCGGACAGCTGCTGACGGCTGAGCGGCCAGCCGGCATCGTCGAGACCATCGATGCGCTCACGGTGGTGAACATCGAGCCGACAGCGGCGATCGCGCCCAGTGCCGACCTCATCCTGTGGAGCCGGCTCGGCTGGCCGTATCAGCCTGCCGACCTGACGCGCCTGTTCGAAGAGGACCGTGCGGTGTTCGAATGGGGCGGGTTCTACCGCGCCATGACCGACCTCGCGCTGCTGATCCCCGAGATGCGGCGTCGACCCGAATCCGCGCAGGCGCGGGAGTGGCTCGCGGCGAACGACGTGTTCCGGCGTGAGGTCCTCGCGCGGCTGCGGGCCGAGGGGCCGCTGCGGGCGGCCGACATCCCCGATGCCGCCCAGGTGTCGTGGCGTTCGTCCGGCTGGACGAACAACCGCAACTCGATGCAGCTCCTCGAGATGCTCGTGCTGTGCGGCGATGTGGCCGTGTCGTCGCGAGATGCCGGTGGCCGCCTGTTCGATGTCGCCGACCGCGTGTACCCGCGAGATCTGCCGCACCTGACCGACGGGGACGCCGGCCGCGAGCGTGCGGAGCGTCGGCTCGCGTCGCTCGGTATCGCGCGGGTGAAGGGCATCGCCCAGCCGTTCGAGCCGATCGACGTCGGCGAGATCGGCGAGCAGGCCGTGGTCGACGGGGTCGACGGCGTCTGGCGCGTCGACGCCGACGCCCTGGCCGCCGCCGACGTCTTCGCGGGGCGCACCGCGCTGCTGTCGCCGTTCGACCGTCTCGTGTTCGATCGGCGCCGGCTCGAAGAGCTCTTCGGGTACGAGTACCTGCTGGAGATGTACAAGCCGGCGGCGAAGCGGCGGTGGGGCTACTTCGCCCTGCCGATCCTTCACGGCGAGCGCTTCGTCGGAAAGCTCGATGCCAGAGCAGACCGCAAGGCGGGCTTGCTCCGCGTGCACGCCGTGCACGAGGACGAGCCGTTCACCGAAGAGGTCAGTGCGTCGGTGGACGCAGAGATCCAGGACCTCGCCCGCTGGCTCGGGCTCGAGGTGGTCGGTCCGGGCGCCTGAGCCCACCGCGTCGCCGGATCAGCCCGCGAGCTCCTCGACATCGAAGTCGCGCACGTCCGCCCCGAGCTCGTCCGCGGCGAGCGGCACCGGCTCGGCCGGACCCGCCTCGTGGCGCGTCGCCTCGGGCAGGACCCGGGCGAGGTCGTCGGTGGCGTCGCCCCAGCGGGAGACGGAGAGGGATTCGAGTCCTTGCCAGGACGCGGCGAGCCGGAGTTCCTGGGCGAGGCGCGGCGCAGCATCGGCGGGGGCGCCGTGCTCCCACCACGCGGACTGCACGAGCAGCGTCGAGGCGGCGCGGTCGGCCTTCAGATCGACGCGGCCGACGATGTCGTCGCCGACGAGGACAGGCAGCGAGTAGTAGCCGAACCGGCGACGCGGCGCGGGCGTGTAGATCTCGATGCGGTACTCGAAGTCGAAGAGCCGCTCGGCACGATCGCGGAACCACACGACAGGGTCGAACGGGGTCAGGATCGCGGCGGCATCGATCTTTCGCGGCACCACGGCGTCGGCGTGCAGCCACGCTTTGGCCGGGCGACCAGCGGTCGTCCACCCTTCGACGGTGATCGGGTGCAGCTCGCCGGCGTCGACGAGGTCATCCAGGGCGGCCGTGACGGCCTTGCGGTCGGCGATGCGCCAGTAGTCGGCGATGTCGGCGGCGGTGGCAACGCCGTAGGCGCGCGCCGCGCGACGCGTGAGCTCACGCACGGCCTCGTCACGGGGGACCGGCGCGTCGAGCACATGACGCGGGATCACCTGCTCGGCGAGGCCGTACCGCCGCTCGAAGCCCCGGCGGCCGGCGATCGCCACCTCGCCGAACATCCACAGGTACTCGAGGGCCTGCTTGACGACGTCCCAGTCCCACCAGGGACCTCGCGCGCTCTCTTTGGCGTCGTGCTCGATCTGAGCCGGGCGCAGCGGCCCGCGATCGGCGAGCTCGGCACGCACCCAGTCCACGATGTCGCGGTTCGCGTCGAACCAGCCGCCGGGCCTGCTGCCGTACTTCGCCCGCATGGCCTGCATGCGGAAATCGAACAATCCCCAGTCGCCGGCGGGGATGAAGGCCGCGACGTGGGCCCAGTACTCGACGTAGGGCGAGCGCCGCGCGAACAGCAGGCGGTCGAGCGCGGCGGTGTCGTAGGCGCCGACACGCGAGAACAGCGGCATGTAGTGGGAGCGGGCGAAGACGTTGACCGAGTCGATCTGCAGCGTCGCCATGCGTGCCAGCGCGCCGTTCAGCTGCCGGGTGCCGGCCGCGGCGGGCCGGGGTCGCCCGAAACCCTGGGCGGCGAGAGCCACGCGGCGCGCCTCTGCGGCGCTGAGTGAGGACTTCACGCGCGCCAGCGTAGCCCGGGGCTCAGACATCGCGCCCGCCCGCCGTCCATGACCGGCGCGGAATGCGACGCGCCTAGACTGGGCTGATGAGCGGCTCCGACGATAAGCCCCGCGGCTCCATCTTCGACGCCGTCCGCGACCGCAGCCGGGTCGTCTCCACCGAGACCTCCGCCGCGGTCCCGCGCGGCCTCCGCCTCGCGACCGCCTACTCGTGGCGCCTCATCGTGGTCGCCGCGGCGATCGGGGTCGGCGTATGGCTGGTCATCCAGCTGAAGCTGCTGGTGATCCCGCTGCTCATCGCCATACTCATCACCGCCCTGCTGTGGCCCGCCTTCACCTGGATGCTGCGGCGCCGCGTGCCACGCTGGCTGGCGATCGTCATCTCCGTGGTGGGCACCGTCGCGATCGTGACGGGTCTGCTGTGGCTCGTGGTCTGGCAGATCATGCGGCAGTGGGACTCGGTGCAGGCGAGCACCGTCGCCGCGGTCGAGCAGTTCCGGCAGTACCTCGTCGACGGACCTCTCCACCTGAGCGAGGACCAGATCGACGACCTCCTCGCGCAGGGCTGGACGTTCCTGCAGCAGCAGGCCGAGCTGCTGTGGTCGGGCGCGCTCGCCATCGGCTCGACGATCGGCCACGTCGTGACCGGCGCCGTGCTGGCGTTCTTCATCCTGCTGTGCCTGCTCGCCGACGGCGCGGGCATCTGGCGCTGGACCCTGAGGCTGTTCCCCAAGAAGGCGCGACCCGCCGCCGACGGCGCCGGCCGCGCCGGGTGGATCACCGTCGTCAACTACGCGCGCACGCAGCTGCTCGTCGCGACGATCGACGCCATCGGCATCGGTCTGGGCGCTGCGCTGCTCGGGGTGCCCCTGGCGATCCCCGTGGCCGTGCTCGTGTTCCTCGGCGCGTTCGTCCCGATCGTCGGTGCCGTGGTCACCGGAACCGTCGCCGTGTTCCTCGCGCTCGTGTACAACGGTCCGTGGATCGCGCTGTGGATGCTCGTGGTCGTCCTCGGCGTGCAGCAGCTCGAAGGCCACGTGCTCCAGCCGCTCCTCATGGGCTCCGCCGTCAAGGTCCACCCGCTCGCAGTGGTGCTCGTGGTCGCGGGCGGCGCCATGATCGCCGGCATCCCGGGAGCCCTCTTCGCCGTGCCGCTCGCCGCGTTCGTCAACGTGGTGGCGGTCTACCTCGCCGAACGCGCGTGGGAGACCGGCGTCAGACCCACCGGGGATCTCATCTGGAGCACCGTCCCCCGGCAGAGGAGAGTGCGTTCGTGACCACCGCCATGTCATCCGCCGATCAGGCCGCCGAGACCCCGCCCGCCCCCGCAGCACTCGCCTCGGCGGTCCCGACGCTCGCGGACTTCGAGGATGCCGCCGCCACGCTCGAGGGCCTCATCGCGCACACCCCGCTCGATGCCTCGCTGCACCTGTCGGACGTCCTGGGCGTGCCGGTGCACCTCAAGCTCGAGAACCTGCAGCGGACCGGGTCGTTCAAGATCCGCGGCGCGACCTACCGGCTTTCGCGGCTGACCGCCGAGGAGCGCGCCCGCGGTGTCGTGGCCGCCTCAGCCGGCAACCACGCTCAGGGCGTGGCGCTCGCGGCGAAGGCGCTCGGCATCCACGCGACCATCTTCATGCCGCTCGGCGTGCCGGTGCCGAAGCTCCTCGCCACGCGAGGGTACGGCGCCGACGTCGTTCTCGAGGGGGCCACCGTCGAGACGCCGCTGCGCCTCGCCGCGGAGTTCGCCGAGCGCACGGGCGCCGTCTTCATCCACCCGTTCGACCACCACGACGTCATCGCCGGGCAGGGCACGCTGGGCCTCGAGCTCATGGATGAGCTGCCCGACCTCGACACCGTCGTGCTGGGGATCGGCGGAGGAGGACTCGTCGCCGGCGTCGCCGCCGCGGTCAAGGCGCGCGCCGCGGCCGAGGGCCGCACGGTGCGGGTCATCGGCGTGCAGGCCGAGAACTCCGCTGCGTATCCGGCGTCGCTCGAGGCGGGGCATCCGCTGGAGGTCCCGACATCGCCGACGATCGCGGACGGCATCGCGGTCGCCCGTCCGGGGGACCTGCCGTTCGAGATCATCCGTGATCTCGTCGACGAGGTCGTGACGGTGACGGAGGACGACATCGCCCGCGCCCTGCTCGTGCTGCTCGAACGCGCCAAGCAGGTCGTCGAGCCCGCAGGAGCGGTGGGCGTCGCGGCGATCCTGGCGGGCAAGGTCGTCGCGTCCGGCCCGACCGTCACGGTGCTCTCGGGCGGCAACATCGACCCGCTGCTGCTCCAGCGGGTCGTCGCGCACGGGCTCGCGGCATCCGGTCGGTACATGACGCTGCGCATCCCGCTGCCGGATCGCCCCGGGCAGCTCGCGCGCGTGTCGGAGCTGCTGGCGATCGCCGGGGCGAACGTCATCGAGGTGCTGCACACCCGCCACGGGCAGGGTATCCAGATCAGCGAGGTGATCCTGCAGCTGAGTGTGGAGACGCGGGGTGAGGAGCACCGCGCGCACGTCATCTCGGTGCTCGAGGACGCGGGCTACGCGCCCACGGTCGTTCCCGACTAGGCGAGGCCGCGCCCGGCGGCCTCAGAGGAGTCCCTGAGGCCGCATCCGGTCACTGTCCGTTGTAGGTCTCGACCTTGACGATCTCGACGGCGATCTCACGGCCGTTGGGGGCGGTGTACGACGTCTTCTCGCCCTCCTTGCGGCCGAGGATCGCGACGCCCAGGGGCGAGGCCTCGCTGTACACGTCGAGTTCGGAGCCGACGGCGATCTCGCGGTTGCCGAGCAGGAAGACCTCCTCGCCGCCCGCCACGATGGCGGTGATGACGGTGCCCGGCTCGACGACGCCGTTGCTCTCCGGCGCCTCGCTGACCGTCGCGGTCTTGAGCAGGTGCTGAAGCGTGCGGATGCGGGCCTCCTGCTTGCCCTGCTCGTCCTTGGCGGCGTGGTAGCCGCCGTTCTCCTTGAGGTCGCCTTCTTCGCGCGCGGCCTCGATGCGCTTGGCGATCTCCTCGCGGCCGGTGGTCGAGAGGTGCTCGAGCTCGGCGGCCAGGCGATCGTAGGCGTCCTGGGTGAGGAAGGTCACGGGGGCGTCGGTGGACACGGCTGACTCCTTCGTTGGGCCCGCTGCCGACCGCAGTGGTGCGGGCATAAACCGAACGCCCCGGCTCACGGCCAGGGCGCGATCGTGCTGATGTCTCGCCAGACTACGTCACGGCGTCTGTTCGGACAAACTCACTCGGAGAGCACCCAGCACGAATTCACGAACCCGGTGGTGGCGAGCGCGGTCGTCGGGATCGTCTCGCGGAAGGCGCGCGCGTGGAGCTCGGATGCCGGCAGCTCCACGACCCGCCAGCCCACCACGCCATGCTCCTGGTCCTGCGCCTCGATCCCGCACGCGACCGCAGCGCCGGGGGGACTGCTGATCTGGAACCCGAGCGTCACGGAGTGCTCGTCGACGACGTCGAACGATGTCGTGTCCGAATCGACGGAGTCGAGCGAGCCTCGCACCGTGAACCAGCCGAAGAGGCCCACGACGGCCACCGCCACCACGATGCCGGCGCCGATGAGCCAGGCACGTGCAGGGGAGCGGCGGCGGCCGTAGCGCTCGTCGAGCATGTCCTGCGTGGTCACGCCGCTCCTTCGGGCTCGTCTGGTCGGATCGGAAGATTAGGCTGGAACTCCAGGCTATGCGCTCGCGCGCACCCCCGACGACATCGCCCGCCCCGCGGGCAGAGCGAGGACCCCATGCAGCACGCGATCGTCGCACTCCTGTCCGCAGCGACGACTCCGACTCCGACGCCCACGCCCGAGGTCGATCCGAACCTCGTGAGCCCCGGAGTCGTGGGATTCCTCTTCACCGCGCTCATCGCGATCGCCGTGATCTTCCTGATCTGGGACATGATGCGCCGCATCCGACGGGGCCGCGTGCGCGCCGACATCCAGGAGCAGCTCGACGCCGAGGAGCAGGCAGCGCGCGCCACGGAAGCGACCGAGGTCGACGACCAGAGCATCGACCCGGCGGCGCATGACGACCGCGGGGACGCCACGGCGCCGCCCAAGGGCTGAGCCGCCCGGGGCGGTGGCGGTGACGGATGCTGCGGCCCGCGGCTGGGCCCACGCGCCGGAGGATCCACGCAACGCGTCAGCGTTGCGTGCCGGGGCGTGGGGACCGTCTCGTCCTCAGCCCGCGAGCCCCAGCGACGGGGAGTACGGGTGCAGCGCGATGATGAGGCACGCCGTCCAGTGGCAGAGGAACGCGAGCACCGTGCAGACGTGGAAGATCTCGTGGAAGCCGAAGTGGCCGGGCCACGGGTTGGGACGCTTCAGCGCGTAGACGACGGCGCCGCCGGTGTAGAGCAGGCCGCCGATGGCGACGAGGACCATCATGGCCGCACTGGCCTGGAACAGCGGAACGATGTACATGACGGCCGCCCATCCCAGCAGGAGATAGAGGGCGACGTAGAGCCAGCGGGGCGCGTTGATCCAGAACACGCGGAACAGGATGCCGAGCAGCGCGCCGCTCCAGACGAGGACCAGCAGCAGCGCCCCCTGCTGGGGCGGCAGTGCGAGCACCGCGATCGGAGTGTAGGTGCCCGCGATCAGCAGCACGATGTTGGCGTGGTCGATGCGCTTGAGGATCGCCTTGGTCTTCGGCTTCCAGTTGAACCGGTGGTACAGCGCGGAATTGCCGAAGAGCAGCAGCGAGGTGGCCATGAACACCGCCGACGCCCATTTCGCCGGCGCGCCCTCAGCGAGAACGATGAGCACGATGCCGGCCGCGATCGCGATGGGGAAGGTCGCCGCGTGGATCCAGCCGCGCCACGTCGGCTTGAGGTCGTGGGTCGCGGCGTCGACGGCCGCGGCATCCATCAGCGGCAGCACGGGGACCTCAGGGGCCCGGGGAATACTGCGACGACGGCTCATGTCCCCAGCGTAGAGGGGCGCGCATGCCGCGGAGGGAACATGCTCGATCGCAGGGGAAGCGGTACGTGGCCCCACGCTAGGGGCCGCGTCGCGTGGGAGGTAGCGTAGGCATGTGGCGCGCGGCGAGACGAACGAGGGCAGGGGGCCCCTCTACCGGCTCTACATCAACCGCCTGCGCCGACGCCTGGACCCGGCATCCGTTCCCCGCCACCTCGCGATGATGATCGACGGGAACCGCCGGTGGGCCAAGCAGCTCGGTTACGACTCCGCCGCGCACGGCCACCGCGCGGGCGCGGCCAAGATGAAGGAGTTCCTCCGCTGGTGCGACGACGTGGGCATCCGCGTCGTATCTCTGTACCTGCTGTCCAACGACAACCTGCGCAGACGCGATTCCCGCGAGCTCTCCGATCTCATCGAGATCATCGCCGAACTCGCCGACGAGCTCTCGCACGAGCGCGACTGGCGGGTGAAGCACGTCGGCCGGGCGGACGCGCTGCCGGCGGACCTGCGACGCGTCCTCGCCGACGTCGAGACCCGCACCAAGGACAACGCGGGGATGCACGTCAACCTCGCGGTCGGCTACGGCGGCCGGGGCGAGATCGTCGACGCCGTGCGCAGCATCATCGCCCAGCACGATGAGCGCGGGGGATCGCTCGAGGAGCTGGCGGCGAGCCTCACGCCCGAGCAGATCGGCGAGCATCTCTACACCGGAGGACAGCCCGATCCCGACCTCGTCATCCGCACGTCGGGGGAGCAGCGGCTGAGCGATTTCCTCCTGTGGCAGTCAGCCCACTCGGAGTTCTATTTCGTCGAGGCTCTCGGCCCGGATCTGCGCGAGGTGGACTTCCTCCGTGCCATCCGCGACTTCGCCTCGCGTGACCGTCGGTACGGCGGTTGACCGGCCGCTCACACCGCTGATCGCACCTCTGCCAGAATGATCCGCGTGACGGATCTGGACTCATATCTGGCGTCGTTCGATGGGGAACCGGGGTATCTGGACTGGGCGGCGTTCGGGCCGCTCTCGCCTGCGGTCCGCAGCGAGGCGCAGGCAGACACCGAGCTGCTCGGCTCGGGCCGGCGGACGAGCATCGAACTCGTGGCAGACCACGCGCGAGAGGCCCGCGAGCTGGTCGCGGAGCTGATCGGCACGGATGCCTCGCACGTGGTGCTGCAGCCGTCCACGACGTACGGTCTCATGCACGCCGTCTACGGACTGACGGGCGGCCTCATGCTCGGCCGCGGCGAGTTCCCGAGCCTGACGGTGGCGGCCACGCGCGCGTCCGAGGCGTTCGGCTCGGTGCAGCTGCAGTGGGTCGAGCCGGCCGACGGGTTCATGACGCCCGACGCGATCCGCTCCGCCCTGTCGGACGACACCCGTGCGGTGGCGGTCAGCCTCGTCGACTTCCGCACGGGGTACCGCGCCGATCTGTCGGCGATCCGCGAGGTGATCGGCGATCGACTGCTCATCGTCGACGCCATCCAGGGATTCGGCGCGGTCGAGGCCGACTACCTGGCAGCGGACGTCGTCTGCGGCAACGGCTACAAATGGCTTCGCGCGGGGCGGGGGACAGGGTTCGCGTGGTTCGGCGATCGTGCGCTCGAGCGCATCGCGCCCGTCCTGTCGGGCTTCCAGGGCGTGGAGGGCGACCTGCCGCTGGACACCGTGCCCGTGCCCGCCGCATCGGCACGGGCCTTCTCGGTGGCCGGAATCGACACGCTCGCCGCCGCGCGCCTGGCGACGGCGCTGCGCGAAGTGGTCGATGTGGGCGTGGCCGGCATCGAGTCGGCACTGGCTGCGCGGGCGAGCGACGTCATCTTCTTCGCGGATCGCTACGAGGTGCCGGTGGTCACCCCCAGGGAGCCCGAGCGCCGCGCGGGCATCGTGACCCTGGAGCCCTCTGCGCAGGACGCGGCGCCCCTCGCCGCATCCTTGGCGAACCACGGCCTCACCGTCACGACGCGGGCCGGCCGTATCAGGGTCTCCCCGCACGTCGGCACCGGCGCCGACACGCTGCGGCTGTTCGGCGACGCCCTCGCCGCCTTCTCGTCGGCGCGCGTCTGGTGACCGGGGATCCGCTGGTGCAGCATCCGTTCACCGACATGTCACGAATTCGTGGCGTGTCGAGCGCGTCCGACGACGTGGCGCGGTCGTAGCGTGAGCGCATCGGGCAAGGAGCCCGGTCGAGTCGGCCTTCCGGATCGCGACTCGTGACCAATGGTCGACTCGTGACTGCCGGGTGAACCACCCGGGGCGGGAGTGGGTTGTGACCACACGAGCACCACACGAGCAGCGCAGTCAGGACCTCGAGCGGGTCGCCGATTCCGATCAGGATCTGCGGACCTATGTACTCGACACGTCGGTGCTGCTGAGCGATCCGCGGGCGTTCTTCCGTTTCGCCGAGCACAGCGTCGTGATCCCCGTCGTGGTGATCACGGAGCTGGAGGGCAAGCGGCATGATCCCGAGATCGGCTACTTCGCCCGGCAGGCACTGCGCCATCTCGACGAACTCCGCGTCGAGCACGGGCGCCTCGACTTTCCCGTTCCCGTCGGTCAAGGCGGCACGCTTCGCGTCGAACTGAACAACACCGATGCGACGGTGCTCCCCTCGGGGATGCGGCTCGGCGACAACGACAGCCGGATCCTCGCGATCGCGATGCATCTCGCCCAGGACGGGCAGGAGGTCACCGTCGTCTCGAAGGACCTGCCGATGCGGGTCAAGGCGGCGTCGCTCGGCATCACCGCGGAGGAGTACCTCGCCGAGCAGGCGGTCGATTCCGGCTGGACCGGCATCTCCGAGCTCGACGTCTCGGGCGACGACATCAGCGACCTGTACGAGAGCGAAGTCGCCTCCAGCGAGGAGGTGCAGGGGCTCCCGGTGAACACCGGCCTGATCATCCATTCCGAGCGGGGATCGGCGTTGGGGCGGGTCGTCGGTGACGGCGAGTACCGCCTGGTGCGCGGCGACCGCGAGGTCTTCGGCCTCCACGGACGGTCGGCCGAGCAGCGGATCGCCATCGACCTGCTGCTCGATCCCGAGGTCGGCATCGTCTCGCTCGGCGGCCGTGCCGGCACCGGAAAGTCGGCTCTCGCGCTGTGCGCGGCTCTGGAAGCGGTGCTCGAACGACAGCAGCAGCGCAAGATCATCGTGTTCCGGCCCCTGTTCGCCGTCGGCGGCCAGGAGCTCGGCTACCTGCCGGGGGACCAGCAGGAGAAGATGAACCCGTGGGGCCAGGCTGTCTTCGACACGCTCGGCTCCGTGGTCTCGACCAACGTGCTCGACGAGGTGGTCGAAAGGGGCCTCCTCGAGGTGCTTCCGCTGACGCACATCCGCGGACGTTCGCTGCACGACGCGTTCGTGATCGTCGACGAGGCGCAGTCGCTCGAGCGCAACGTGCTGCTGACGGTGCTCAGCCGCATCGGGCAGAACTCGCGCGTCGTCCTGACCCACGACGTGGGCCAGCGCGACAACCTGAGGGTGGGCCGGCATGACGGCGTCGCATCGGTCATCGAGACGCTCAAGGGTCATGCGCTGTTCGGCCACGTGACGCTCGTGCGGTCTGAGCGGTCGGCCATCGCCGCGCTCGTCACCGACCTGCTGGAGGCCGGCGAACTGGCTTGAGAGCCGCCGTCATCAGCTGACGACGCAGCGGGCCGGGGTGTCGGATCCCGGCCCGCTGCGCCGTGTGAGCATGAGGAAAGTCTCATCGGCCACGGCGCATACCGCGCGATCGGTCTGTCACCATTGATGAGGGGAAACGATTCCGCGCACACGGAGGGCAGGCGAGAATTGCAGGCACGCACGGGCCTCGTGATCGGCGGCATGACCGCTGTCGCGGCGAGCATCGCCGTCGTGACTGCCGTCGCCCTCGCGAACACCGCGGCCCTGGCCGACTCCGCAGGCACGAGCGTCGCCTCCCAGCGCGTCGTCGTCCCGGCGGCGGCCTCCCCCTCGGCGACGCCCCATCCCACGCCGGCCGCGACGCCCGACGCCCTCATCCCCTCGGCCGAGCCCGAAGTGGTCCAGGCGCCCGCCCCTGTCGAGGTCGCCCCGCCCGAGTCGACCAGCACGCGCACTCCTGCGAGCGCGGCGCCCGAGGCAGCCGCGCCCGCCGCCCCGGCTCCTCCCGCAGCACCGGCCGACATGGAATCTGCCATCGCCGCCGCCAAGGCTGCGGGCACGTGGGACGCGCTGCGCAGCTGGGCAGCCTCGCATGGCTGGTCGAGCGGACGCCTCGATGCGCTGATCGCACGTCTGGAGCGTGAGATCGCCGGCCAGAACGAGCAGGGCGACGGGAACAACTCGGTCGACTCGAACACCTCGAGCGGATCCTCCAGTCAGCGGCAGGGCATCGTGCAGGCTCCGGCCCCGGAGCCCAAGGCCCCCGCGCAGCCGCCTCAGAAGCAGCAGAATCAGTCCGGTCAGCAGTCGACCGGTCAGACGCCTCCCGCGCACGCGGGATCGAACGTCGGAAACGGCAACGGCGCCGGCAACGACGGGAAGAAAGACCAGTCGCGCAATTCCCCAGACAAGCGCGACTGACAACGGTCGGATCCCCCAGTCCGGCCCTTCACAGCCCCCGGTGTCCCCCAGCACCGGGGGCTTCTTCCTGCCCCGGCGGGACACCCGTCATGGGGTCCCGGACGGGCTCACTCCCAGCGGTAGCCGGCGCCGCGGACCGTGACGATGTGGTCGGCGCCCAGCTTGCCGCGCAGGTACCGCACGTAGACGTCGACCACGTTGGAACCGGGATCGAAGTCGAGTCCCCACACGCGGCTCAGCAGCTGCTCCCGGCTGAGCACGCGGCCGGGGTTGCGCAGGAACTGCTCCGCGAGTGAGAACTCGCGCGCCGACAGGTCGACCTCGCGGCCGCCGACGGTCGCGCGTCGCGCGAGGATGTCGAGCACGACGTCGCCGTGCGAGATCGCGACGCCGGGCTGCGGCACGCTCTCGCGCAGGCGCGACCGCACCCGCGCGAGCAGCTCTTCGAACGTGAACGGCTTCGGGACGTAGTCGTTGGCGCCCGCGTCCAGGCCGGTCACGGTGTCGCGCGTGCTGGATCGGGCGGTGAGCATGATCACGGGCACCGCAGAACCGCGGGCTCGCAGTTCGCGCAGCACCTCGAAGCCGTCCATCGTGGGCAGGCCGACGTCGAGGAGCACGAGGTCGGCATCGCCGCGCAGTGCCGACTCGAGTCCTTCCGGGCCGTCCTCGAACACGAGCGTCTCGTAGCCGGCGGCCTCGAGGCCACGACTGACGAACGCGGCGATCCGAGGTTCGTCCTCGACGATGAGGATCCTGGTCATCCGGCGGCCTCCCGTTGCAGCACGTCTCCGGCACGCACCGGTGCCGGCAGTTCGGCCTCCGTCGGAGGCAGGTGGATCGTGAACGTGGCGCCGCCTCCCGGCGTATCGGTGACGACGCAATGCCCGCCGTGCCCCTTCGCGATCGCATCCACGATGGCGAGGCCGAGACCCGACCCGCCCACCGAGCGCTTGACGTGCGCGCGGTCGAATCGGCGGAAGATGCGGGCCCGGGCTCCGGGCGGGATGCCGGGCCCGTGGTCGCGTACCCAGAGCCGTGAGCCGTCGTCGGAGTGGGCGCTGCCGATCTCGATCGGACTGCCCTCGGGCGTGTATTTGGCGGCGTTGTCGGCGAGCTGCAGCCACGCCTGCAGCAGGCGGTCCTGGTCGCCCACGGTGACTCCTTCGGCGCGGGCCTCGACCGTCCAGCTGTGGCCGGGGATGACGGCGACGAGCTCGCCCACCCGCTCGGTGAGCCCGGCGAGGTCGACGGTCTCGAGGCTGTACGAGTCCGCCTCGGCGGTGGCCAGCAGGTCGATGTCCTCGACGAGGCGGGTGAGCCGGTCGAGCTCCGCGATGCCGATGTCCCGGGCGGACGCCACATCCGCAGCATCCTGCGGGTTCATGAGTTCGAGGTGACCCCGCACGATCGTGATGGGCGTCTTCAGCTCGTGGCGCACGTCGTCGAGGAGCTGACGCTGCACGTCGACCGAATCCTCCAGGCGATCGAGCATCGAGTTGACCGTGCGGGACAGGTCGGCGATGTCGTCGTTGCCCTGGGGCTCGAGCCGATGCGAGAGGTCGGTGATCGAGATGGCGTCGGCCGTCTCGCGGAGGCGCCGAATCGGCGACAGCAGCCGCCCGGTGACGAACCATCCCACGATCCCGATCGCGAACAGCACCGCGACCGCCGCGATCACATACGTCGTCATGGCGAAGGTCACCGGCTGGAGCTCCGCGCCGAGATCGACCGCGCGAACGTACATCCCCTCGCGGGCATCGCCGGCCATGCTCACCGGGATCGCGATGTAGCGCAGCGAACCCTGGTCGGTCACCGCCGTTCCCATGTGCGGCGTGCCGTCAGCGGTCTCTTCGACGACACGGTCGATGAGCTGCTGGTTCTTCGCGATCGGGATTCCCGTGAGCGTGGACGGCACCCACCTCGGCACGCCGTCGATCAGCGCCAGCGAGCCTTCGTTGCGCGCGGGCACCAGGCGCGCCACCACCGCGTTCAGGTAGTCGTCGACGTTCTGGAAGTCACTCTCGTCGAGCTCCTCCGTCGCCGCGGACGCACCGTCGGTCGCGTCGGCGGAGTCGCCCTCGGCCACGGTCTCGAGCGACGCGACCTGGGCTTTGAGTCGCTCGTTGACGCCACCCAGCGCCTGCTCGCGCTGCACCAGGAACGTGACGCTGCCCACGATCGCGAGACCCACGCACGCGACGGCCAGGATCGCGGCGAGGATCCTGACGCGCGCGGGAACCGGGCGGGGCGTTCGGGCCATGACCCGATTATCCCGCCGACGCACGGCTTCCGGCATCGGGTGGGCGGATCAGCCCGGGTGCGTCATCGAGAGAAGGTCGAGCTTCTCGTCGAGCTGCTCGAGCGTGAGCTCGCCGCGCTCCACGTAGCCGAGGTCGATCACAGCCTCGCGCACCGTGATGCCCTTCGCGACGGAGTGCTTGGCGATCTTGGCGGCGGCCTCGTAGCCGATGAGCTTGTTGAGCGGCGTGACGATCGACGGCGACATGCCGGCGTACGCGGCGGCGCGCTCGACGTTCGCCTCGAGCCCGGCGATGGTCTTGTCGGCGAGGACGCGCGAGGTGTTCGCGAGCAGCTCGATCGACTCGAGCACCGCGCTGCCCATGATCGGGATGGCGACGTTGAGCTCGAAGGCACCGGAGGCGCCTGCCCACGCGACGGTCGCGTCGTTGCCGATGACGCGTGCGCAGACCATGAGCGTGGCCTCGGGGATCACCGGGTTGACCTTGCCGGGCATGATCGACGAGCCAGGCTGCAGATCGGGGATGTGGAGCTCGCCCAGGCCCGTGTTCGGGCCCGAGCCCATCCAGCGGAGGTCGTTGTTGATCTTGGTCAGCGACACCGCGATGGTGCGGAGGGCGCCGGATGCCTCGACCAGCCCGTCGCGGTTGGCCTGGGCTTCGAAGTGGTCCTTGGCCTCGGTGATCGGCAGCTCGGTGTCGGAGACGATGAGTTCGATCACGCGCTGCGGGAAGCCGAGCGGCGTGTTGATGCCGGTGCCGACCGCGGTCCCGCCGAGGGGGACCTCTGCGACGCGGGGGAGCACCGCCTGCACTCGCTCGATGCCGAGACGGATCTGGCGGGCGTAGCCGCCGAACTCCTGGCCGAGGGTGACGGGAGTCGCGTCCATGAGGTGGGTGCGGCCCGACTTCACGACGGTCTTCCAGAGGTCGGCCTTCGCCTCGAGGGCGACGGCCAGGTGGTCGAGCGCGGGGATCAGGTCGTCGATGAGCTCCTGCGTCACGGCGATGTGCACCGAGGTGGGGAACACGTCGTTGGACGACTGGGACGCGTTGACGTGGTCGTTCGGGTGCACGGTGGCGCCCAGCGCCTGCGTGGCGAGGGTCGCGAGCACCTCGTTCATGTTCATGTTCGACGACGTGCCGCTGCCGGTCTGGTAGACGTCGATCGGGAACTGGTCGGCGAACTCGCCGGCGATGATGCGGTCGGCCGCGCCGGAGATGGCGTCTGCGATGGCGCCGTCCAGTGTGCCGAGCTCCTTGTTCGCGAGGGCCGCGGCCTTCTTGATGCGGGCGAGCGCGACGATCTGCGCGGGCTCGAGCCGGTCGCCGGAGATGGGGAAGTTCTCCACGGCGCGCTGGGTCTGCGCGGCGTAGAGCGCGTTCTTGGGCACGCGCACCTCGCCCATGGTGTCGTGCTCGATGCGGTACTCGATGTCGGTCACGTCGTTGTTCCTCACGTGTCGGTACAGGGGATGTCTTGGCAGAGCTGGGTGTTCAGGCGGCGTCGGTGATGCCGACGATGACGTCGGGCACCGCGGTGCCTTCGCCGAGGCGGTAGTTGGCGCCGACGATCGCGAGGCGCCCCTCGGCGACGGCGGAGCTGATCAGCTCGGAGGAGTGGAGCAGCTCGCCGACGGTGTCGCGAAGATGCTCGCGGCCGACCTCTTCGGGGTCGATCACGTCGGGGTACACGCCGTCCACGGCGGACGCCCGCTGGACGCGGCGCACCGCGGGCACGATCGGCGAGATCAGCCGCCAGATGTGCGGGGGCAGCGGATCTGCGTCGGGGCTGGTGCTATCGATCGCCGCGCGGACGGCGCCGCACGCGTCGTGGCCCAGCACCACGATGAGGGGCACTTCGAGCACCGCGACGGCGTACTCGAGGCTGCCCACGACGGACTCGGAGACGACCTGGCCCGCGTTGCGGACGACGAAGAGGTCGCCGAGGCCCTTGTCGAAGATGATCTCCGCCGCCAGGCGCGAGTCCGCGCAGCCGAAGAGGGCGGCACGGGGGCGCTGCCCTCCCGCGAGTTCATGCCGGGTGTCGACGTCCTGCCGGGGGTGGCGGGGTTCGCCGGCGACGAAGCGCGCGTTGCCGCGCTGCATCTCCTGCCAGGCCTTCGCGGGGGTGGGCTGATCGGTCACTCGGCCTCCTGGCGCAGTGCGGTGATCTGGTCGGTGACGGAGCGTGCCGTCTCTTCGAGGGCGGTCTCGCCCGCGGCGCCGTAGATGAGCACCGTGTCGGTGCCGGCGTCGGTGGCCAGCGCGACCGAGATGTTCCCGGTGCGGTCGGGGTCGAGCTCGTAGCGCTCCCACGTGATGCCGTCGATCGTGACGGTGTCCTGCGGGGCGGAGCCCGAGAGCACGCGGGCCGGCCACGACTCGTCGGCGTCGAATCCCTGGGCGACGCGCAGGAAGCCGCGTTCGTCCTCCTGGGCGGGGGCGTAGACGACCGTGAACGCGCGGACCCCGCCGTTGCCCTCGATGCCGGCGCGGTTCACGATCCACCCGTCGGACATCTCCGGGGTGATGACCGTGCGGCCTTCGGAGGCGGCGACGCCCTCCGCGACCGCGGCGACGTCGATCGCTTCGCGCGGCGGGGGCGTGCCGCGGGGCACGGCGGCGATGATGACGATCACGACCGCCAGCGTCGCGAGCAGCGCCGCGATGAGATTGCGGACGTTCTGACTCGAGCGGTAGATCCGCGACGACTCGGCCTTGCGGTCGGCGGTCTCCTGCGGCGTCTCCGGGCGACCGAGTTCGGCGACGATGCGGGGTTCGCGTGACATCAGAGCGCCTCGCCCTGTGCGCGATCGGCGGAGGCGCGAGCGGCCTCGAGACGGCGCTTGGCGCCCAGCAGCCATTCCTCGCAGCGGGCGGCGAGCGCCTCGCCGCGCTCCCAGAGTGCGAGGGAGTGCTCGAGGGTCGGGGCGCCCTGCTCGAGTTCGGCGACGACGCGGACGAGTTCGTCGCGCGCCTGCTCGAACGAGAGGGCCGCGACGTCCGTGAGGGCGCCGCTCGTCTCAGTCATGGTCACAGTCTATTCGGCCGCGGGACCCGCCCCGCGCCCCGCCCGGTTCGGCTCGGCCTCGTCGTCGGTCCGGTTGTCGTCCTCAGCGATCTCGCCCTCGGAGCGCGCCGCGAACGAGCCGCGCCCGACGGTGACGACGATGGGAGTGGATGCCGGGGCCTGCGCGGCGTCGCGCACGATGACGCCGTCGGCGAGGTGCGCGATCGCGTAGCCGCGGGCCAGCGTCGATGCGGGGGAGAGGGCGCGCAGCGTCGCGCGGAGCTCGGCGGTGCGCTGCTCCTGGACGCGCAGCGACCGGTCGATGCGATCGCGCCCGCGAGCCGCAAGGAGCTCGACCTCGTGCGAGCGGCTCGTCAGCAGCGTCTCGGGGTCGCGCAGCACCGGGCGGGAGCGCAGCTGCTCGAGCTGGGCGATGTCGTGCGAGATGCGCTGCGTGAGCCGCGTGTTCATGCGGGCGCGCAGCTGACCGACGAGCGCGCGCTGCTCCGCGACGTCCGGCACGACGCGCTTGGCGGCGTCGGTCGGGGTCGATGCGCGCAGGTCGGCGACGTCGTCGAGG
This sequence comes from Microbacterium sp. Soil_C_42, assembly GCF_057656735.1. Classification (NCBI taxonomy): domain Bacteria; kingdom Bacillati; phylum Actinomycetota; class Actinomycetes; order Micrococcales; family Microbacteriaceae; genus Microbacterium; species Microbacterium sp. Soil_C_42. Next base: position 37,716 of record NZ_JBDGJU010000001.1, on the reverse strand, counting down.
AGCGGGTGGTCGTTCTCGTGGCCGATGGCGCTGACGATGGGGGTGGATGCCGCCGCCACCGCCCGGAGCAGCCGCTCGTCGCTGAAGCCGAGCAGGGTCTGCGGGTCACCGCCGCCGCGGGCGATGATGATGACGTCGACGTCGGGTGCGGCATCCAGCGCCTTCAGAGCCGCGATCGTCTCGGGAACGCACCGGTCCCCCTGCACAGCCGCGTACTTCGTCTGGAACCGCACCTGCGGCCAGCGCAGCTCGGCGTTGCGATGGACGTCCTTCTCGGCATCCGAGTTCTCGCCGGTGATGAGGCCGATGAGGTGCGGCAGGAAGGGGAGCGGCTTCTTGCGGGAGGGATCGAACAGTCCTTCGGACCGCAGCTGCGCGCGCAGGCGCTCCAGCTTCTCCAGCTGGTCGCCGAGTCCCACATGGCGCATCGCCGAGACGCCGAAGCTGAAGTCGCCGTTCTTCACGAAGTAGTCGGCCTTGACGCACGCGATCACGTGGTCGCCGACCTTCAGGTCGCCGGGCAGCCGGTCCCGCGTGGAGGACCAGATGCGGAACGAGATCGTGGCGTCGGTCGCGAGGTCCTTCAGGCGGCCGAACACGTTGCCGCCCCGCTGGTTCCACCCCGTGATCTCGCCCTCGACCCACACCGAGCCCCAGGTCTGGACGAAACCGCGGATCGTGTCGTTGAGCCGGGCGACGGAGGTCGGCGCCTGCGCCGTGGATTCCCGCGGCGGAACGGAGTCGGCAGGCGGCGGCTCGCCGGGGACGGTGGCGGGCTGGAAACTCGTCATGCGGTCCTTTCATGCCCGGCGCGGGCTGCTCATGCCGGTGAGCCGTCGGGTGTCGCGTGCTCACCGGCGGAGGCCCCGCTCAGGAGCCCGCCCGTAGAATCGAGGGGTGAGCATCAGCACCGCGGGACAGACCCGAACGAGTCAGGCCCCTGTGAGCATGCCCGTCCCGCGGATCCCGCGGCGGCGCGAACCGCTCAAGGATATCGCCGGGACCGGACACAAGCGGGTGCTCCTGGCCTCTCCTCGTGGCTACTGCGCGGGCGTGGACCGCGCCGTCATCGCCGTCGAGAAGGCGCTCGAGCGCTACGGCGCGCCGGTGTACGTGCGCAAGCAGATCGTGCACAACATCCACGTCGTCACCGAGCTCGAGAAGCAGGGGGCCATCTTCGTCGAAGAGGTGGACGAGGTTCCCTCGGGCGCCCACGTCGTGTTCAGCGCGCACGGGGTGTCGCCCGCGGTCGTGAACGCCGCATCCGATCGCGGTCTTCGCGCCATCGATGCGACGTGCCCCCTCGTCACGAAGGTTCATCGCGAGGCGGTGCGCTTCGCGCGCGACGACTTCGAGATCCTCCTCATCGGCCACGTCGGCCACGAGGAGGTCGAGGGCACCGCCGGCGAGGCTCCCGACCATGTCACGATCGTGAACTCGCCCGAGGAGGCCGACACCATCGAGGTGCGCGACCCGTCGAGGGTCGTGTGGCTGTCGCAGACGACGCTCTCGGTCGACGAGACGATGGAGACCGTGCGCCGTCTGCGGGTGCGCTTCCCCGAGCTGCAGGATCCGCCGTCGGACGACATCTGCTATGCGACGCAGAACCGCCAGGTCGCGATCAAGAAGGTCGCGAAGGACGCCGATCTCGTGATCGTCGTCGGGTCGGCGAACTCGTCGAACAGCGTTCGACTGGTCGAGGTCGCGCTGGAGCACGGCGCCAAGGCGGCCTACCGCGTCGACTACGCGGACGAGGTCGAGCAGGCGTGGCTCGAAGGTGTCGAGACCGTGGGCGTCACCAGCGGCGCGTCGGTGCCCGAGGTCCTCGTGCAGCAGGTGCTCGACGATCTCGCCGCCGCCGGCTACCGCGATGTCGAAGAGGTGCGCACGGCCGAGGAAGATCTGCAGTTCTCGCTCCCGAAGGAGCTGCGGACGGATGCTGCCGGCAAGCGCGACGACCGCGCCCTCGGCGGACGGACCCGCGCATGAGTGACGCCGCGAACGCCGAGCCTGATCCGCGTTCGCGTCCGCGTCCCCAGTACGGCGAGTACGCGACGCCGGAGGAGCAGCGGGCGCGCATCCAGGAGCCGGCGCTCTGGCAGCAGGAGCCGATCGCGCCGATCATGACCGAAACCCCGGCCGACGCCATCGCACCCGCTCCTGCCGTCGCCGAGAAGCGTCCGCACCCGGTCGATCGCATCGTGACGTTCGCGCTGCTCGCCTACGGCCTGGTCAACGTGATCACCTCGGTGCCCGCCTTCCTCGACTACGGCTCGTACGCCGAGACGATGCTCGGACTGATGGGCGTCGACGTGCAGCTCTCGGATCCTGCCGCCGCAAAGCCGTGGGCGATCGCTGCTGCGCTCGTCCTCGTGCTCGGCTGGTTCGCCACCGCGGCCCTGTCGGTCTGGAACATGCGCCGCTCGCGCGTGACGTGGTGGATCCCGCTGGTGGGCGGCATCGCCTTCTCGCTGATCGCCGGCGCGCTGATGGTCGCGCCGCTGGCGAACGACCCCGCCGTGTGGCAGGCGCTCCTCGACAGCGCGCGACTGTGACCTTCCGCGGCGCGCGGATCGCGCGTCGTGCGGTCCCGCCGTCGCGGGTCCATACTCACAGGTGACGGCGCGGGCGCGCGGCGGATTCGCGTGAACCCGCGGATGGTGTGTCTCGTGTCTCCTGCGGGAGGTGATGGATGCCGCACGACAGCGTGGAGCGCCGAGACCGTGCCGCCGGACGCGATGCCGCGCGCCTGGCCGCACTTTATGACGCACACGCGGCGCCGGTCTGGCGCTATGTCGTGCATCTCACCGGCGACCGCGCCGGTGCCGACGACATCGTGCAGGAGACGCTGCTGCGGGCGTGGCGAACGCCCAGGATCCTCGAGCAGGATCCTTCGACCACGCGCTCGTGGATGTTCACCGTCGCGCGGCACCTCGTGATCGACGAGGCGCGCAGCGCGCGTCGCCGCCGGGAGATCGGTGTCGCCGAGGTCCCCGAGCGCACCGCGCCGGACGCCACCGACGCGCTGTTCGAGGCGATCCTCGTCGAGGAGGCGCTGGCCACGCTCACCACGGACCACCGCGCCGTGGTCGTGCGCGCGTACTACCGGGGGCTCTCCGTCGCCGAGATGGCCGACGAGCTCGACATCCCGGAGGGCACCGTCAAGTCGCGCCTCCACTACGGGTTGCGTGCCCTCCGGCTCACCCTGCAGGAGAAGGGGGTGACGCGATGACCACGGATCACGCCCGCTTCGCCGACTGGGACGCCGCGTACGTCGTGCGCGCGCTCAGCGTGGATGACCGCCGCCGGTTCGAGGCCCACCTCGATAGCTGTCCCGTCTGCCGCGGCGCGATCGCCGACCTCGCGCCCACCATGGGACTCCTGGCGCGGGTCTCACCCGAACGCGCCGAGACGCTGCTCGAACCGTCGGACCAGGACGGCCCCGGCCCCGCGGGGCGCGAGCGCACGGTCGCCCGCGGGACGCGCGACGCCCGCAGGCGCCGCATGATCGGGTGGGGCAGCGGCCTCGCCGCGGCGGCGGCCCTCGCCGTGGTGGTCGCCTTCGCCGTGACGACGGCGGGCGCGCCGGCGCGCGTGCCCGAAGAGGTCGTCGCGCTCCAGGCTGTGACGGACGTGCCGCTGACTGCGAAAGTGGAACTGACCGACGTGGCGTGGGGCACCCGCATCGCGATGACCTGCCACTACCCGCCCAGCCGCGATCCCTACGCGGCCGACCAGGAGTGGCCCTATGTGCTCGTCGTCACCTCGACCGACGGCACCACGAGCGAGCTGTCCTCGTGGCGAGCCGGGCCCGGGACGACGGCCCACCTCGACGCCGGCACGGCTCTGGACCGTGACGACATCGCGTCGATCGAAGTGCGGGCCGTCTCGGACGGCCGCGTGCTGCTGCGCGGCGAACCCGCGGCGCCGCCGGGGGAGTGAGGGCGGCGGGCAGGGCCGGTGGCTAGGATGAGCGGATGCCTCGCCTGGTCGCCGTCTGCGCCGTCCGTCGATTGCGTCCCGATGCCGGCTCGGTCGGCGTGACAGCGATCGACAAAGGACCCGTGGACGGACCCGTGCGCGTCGGGCCGTACGGTGTGTACGCCGACGTTCAGGCCGACCGCAAGCACCACGGCGGATTCGACAAGGCCCTCTACGCGTACGCCGAGGAAGACGCCGCGTTCTGGGAGTCGGAGCTCGGCCGCGAGCTTCCCCCCGGCTGGTTCGGCGAGAACCTGCGGGTCGAGGGAATGGACGTCAACGCCGCGCTGATCGGCGAGCGCTGGCGCATCGGCGATCGCGTCGAGGTCGAGGTCACCATGCCCCGCACCCCGTGCCAGACGTTCGCGCGCTGGGTCGGCGGCGACGACGCGCGCGGCTGGGTCAAGCGCTTCTCGAACGAGCGCCGCCTCGGGCCCTACCTGCGCGTCGTGCAGGGCGGACGCGTGCAGGCGGGCGACGAGATCGTGGTGTTCCACCGCCCCGAGGGCGCTCCCGGGCTGCTCGACCGCTACGCCGACCCCGAGTGAACGAAGGCCCCGGCACCTGCCCCGCGAGGCCGGTGCCGAGGCATCCGTCGAATCTGCTGCTTACGCGCCGAGGCTCTTGCCGGCAGAGCCGAGCTGGTTCGTGGCCTCGACCACGCGGGCGGCCATCGCCGACTCGGCGATCTTGCCCCAGGCGCGCGGGTCGTAGGCCTTCTTGTTGCCCACCTCGCCGTCGACCTTGAGGACGCCGTCGTAGTTCGAGAACATGAAGCCGGCGACCGAGCGCGTGAATGCGTACTGCGTGTCGGTGTCGACGTTCATCTTCACCACGCCGTTGGCGACCGCGAGCGCGATCTCTTCGTCCGTCGAGCCGCTGCCGCCGTGGAACACGAGATCGAGCGGCTTCGGGCCGGTGCCGAACTTCGCGGCGATGCCCTCCTGGATCTCACCGAGGAGCTCGGGGCGGAGCTTGACGTTGCCCGGCTTGTACACGCCGTGCACGTTGCCGAAGGTGAGGGCCGAGATGTACCGGCCGTTCTCGCCGAGGCCGAGTGCTTCGACGGCCTTCGTCACGTCGGCGACCGTCGTGTAGAGCGCCTCGTTCGAGCCCTCGTGCTGGACGCCGTCCTCCTCGCCGCCCACGACGCCGATCTCGACCTCGAGGATGGCGTTGATGTTCTTGAGGCGGGGGAGCAGGTCCTTCGCGATCTCGATGTTCTCGTCGAGCGGGACAGCCGAGCCGTCCCACATGTGCGACTGGAAGATCGGGTTGCGCCCGGCCTTCACCTCTTCCTCCGACGCCTCGATGAGGGGGAGCACGAAGTCGGCGAGCGCCGGCTTCGGGCAGTGGTCGGTGTGGAGGGCGACCGTGATGGGGTAGCTCTTGGCGACCTCGGTGGCGAACTTCGCGAACGCGAGCGCACCGGCGGCGCGGTTCTTCACGGTGTGGCCGGCGAAGTAGTCCGCGCCACCCGTCGTGACCTGGATGATGCCGTCCGAGCCGGCTTCGGTGAGTCCCTGGAGCACCGCGTTGATCGACTGCGAACTGGCGACGTTGATGGCGGGATACGCGAAGCCACCGGCCTTCGCGCGGTCCAGCATGTCGGCGTACTGCTCCGGGGTGGCGACGGGCATGAGTGCTCCCTTGATCGAGTGGGCGTCACCGCAAACTCTACCCAAGCGGCGGAAGCCGGAACGGATGCCGCTGTCCGGCGGATCGCGGGAAACCCACGTCCCTGCGCTATCGGAAAGAAACGTGATTCCTTCGCTTTCGATCGCGTGAAATTCTCGTGAATCGGCCACCATGCTGGCATAGGCTGACCGCATGGTGAGCCTGACCGCGGACATGAGTCCCCTCCACCCCGACCGCAACCTCGCACTCGAACTCGTGCGTGCGACCGAAGCGGCGGCGATCCGCGCAGTGCCGTTCATCGGCCGCGGCGCCAAAGAGGCGGCCGACGGGGCCGCCGTCGACGCGATGCGGGCGTTCTTCACCACCGTGAACTTCGACGGCACGATCGTCATCGGCGAGGGCGAGAAGGACGAAGCGCCCATGCTCTACAACGGCGAGCGTGTCGGCAACGGACGCGGCCCGCGGGCCGACGTCGCGGTCGATCCGATCGACGGCACCTCGCTCACGGCGGCCGGGCGCAACAACGCTCTGTCCGTCATCGCCGTCTCGGACCACGGCACGATGCTCGACGCGTCGAGCGTCTTCTACATGGACAAGCTCGTCACCGGCCCCGCGGGCGTCGGCGTCGTCGACATCCGTCTGCCGATCGGCGAGAACATCCGCCGGCTGGCGAAGGCCCTCGACAAGCCCGTCGACGAGCTGGTGGTCTCTGTGCTGCACCGCCCGCGCCACGAACGTCTCATCGAAGAGATCCGCGAGGCCGGCGCGGGCACGCGCCTCATGAGCGACGGCGACGTCGCGGGCGGCATCAACGCCGCGCGCCACAACGCCCGCACCGACATGTGCGTCGGCGTCGGCGGCAGCCCCGAAGGCATCGTCACCGCGTGCGCGATCAAGGCGCTCGGGGGTCACATCCAGGGCCGCCTCTGGCCCCGCGACGACGACGAGAAGCAGCGCGGCATCGACGCAGGCCTGAACCTCGACGGCTACGTCTATGAGGCGGACGACCTCGTGAAGGGCAACAACACGATCTTCGTCGCGACCGGTGTCACCGACGGCGCGCTCGTCGCCGGCGTCCGTCGGGAAGGCGGGTACGTCTACACCGAGAGCGTCGTGCTGCGCGGAGCGTCGGGCACGCTGCGCCGGATCTCGTCGGAGCACCTCGTCTCGAAGTGGCTCTGACCTGCTGACGGAAACGGCCGCGGCGGCGCGACACGTGATGCCGCCGTGACCGTTTCGTGACCGGCCCTCGAGGGAACTCTGGCAGAATCGTCAGTGGTGTCGATGGAGACACGTCTGTGTTCCCAACCCGAGGAGTTGACGATGTCTGCGCACTCAGCCGATCCGTCGTCGCCCCAGACGGGCGCGCAGGCTGTGGTTGCCAACGCGATCGATCCCGCCCGCCGGCCGGACGTGCTTCTGCGTGTCCGCCGTGACGAGGGCCACGAGATCAGCGCGTGGTGGATGATCGGCGCGTTCGTCGGCGTCTCCGCCGCGGTGATCGTGCTGCTGAGCTTCGTCCCCGGCGGCGCCTGAGCCTCACTCGTTCGGCGAGGCGATGCGTGCGCGCACGTCGCCGAGTTCCGCGGTGGCGGAGAGCTGCGGCGGTTCGATGCCGCTACCGGCGCCAGGTTCGGGCCGCTCTTCGAGCCCGGGGAGCGTTTCGTCGAGTAGCTCCGGTGCCGTGAGACGGCGAGGGCTCTTCTCGATGGCCGCAGGCGCATTCACGGCGTCGAGCTTGGTCGCATCGATGCCGGGGAACTTGCGCGCGCTCACCAGCACGCGCGTCTCGAGGGATCCGGCGAACCGGTTGTAGCTGTCGACGGTGCGCTCGATCGCCCGGCGCAGGTCGTCGGCGTGCGACGCCAGCGACCCGAGCCGCTCGTAGAGCTGGTTGCCGAGGTCGAAGAGCGCGCGGGCCTCCTGCGACACGTCCTGCTGGGTCCAGGTGTAGGCGACGGTCTTGAGGACCGCCCAGAGGTTGACGGGCGAGGCCAGCGCGACGCGCTTGCCGAACGCGTAGTCGAGCAGCGAGGGGTCTTCTTCCAGCGCGGCCGCGAGCAGCGACTCGCTCGGCACGAAGCATACGACGAACTCGGGACTCGACGAGAGCCCCGCCCAGTAGGTCTTGCGGGCGAGGGCGTCCACGTGCGCCCGTACGGCCTTGACGTGCTTGTCGAGCAGGCTGCGCCGGCGGGCGGCCTCAGCGCCCTGTGCCGTCAGCGGGATCGCGCTCGCCTCGAGGAAGGCGTCGAGGGGCACTTTCGCGTCGACGGCGATCGCCTTCTCGCCGGGAAGGCGGATGATCATGTCGGGGCGGCCCGCGCCGGCGTCCGACGTGATCGACGTCTGCAGGTCGAAGTCGACGTGGCGCGTGAGCCCGGCGGCCTCGACGACGCGCCGCAGCTGGGTCTCGCCCCACACGCCGCGGGTGCTGCCCGAGCGCAGCGCTCCGGCCAGCGACTCGGTGGTCGCCCGCAGGGCCTCGTCGGACTCGTGCGCTCGTCGCAGCTGCTCGGCGAGAGTGCCGAACTGCAGGTGCCGGTCGCGCTCGAGATCGTCGACCTTCGTGTGCATCGCGGCCAGCGTCTCCTGCACGGGCGCGAGCGCCCGGAGCACCGACTGCTCGCGGCGCTCTCGCTCCTCGCGTGCCGCCTGGTCGTGGCGCGCCTGGCTTGCGAGCTCGCGGTAGAGCACCTGCTGATGCTCGAGCTGGGCCTGCACACCCTGCCGCGCGGCCTCCGAGCCGGCCAGCCGCGCGGTGAGCTCGGCCTGTTCGCGCGCGGCACGTGCCGCGCCGCGGGCGAGTCCCGCCGCCCAGCCCGCCACCACGCCGACCAGAAGACAGGCGATTGCCACCACACTGATCACGACTGCGTCCATGACTCCAGGGTGCCGGATGCCTCGGACATCGCCCGCGCGGCCGGCCGCAGCCGGGCCCACGCGGCCCGAGGCTCCGATCGACGCGCCAGCGGCGAGTGGAGAGGCTGTGGGGACCGGTTCCGCGTCAGGCGACGGCGAACGAGACCGCGGGAGCCTCGGTGATCGCGATCTGCGACACCCGGAGGCCGACCGCCTCGGTGAGGGCGTCGATGTCGTCGGCGCCCACGCGGCGCGCCGCGTCGATCATGACGTGCGCGCAGGCCATCGCGTCGGCAGTGGCGTTGTGGTGCGGGAAGTCGGCGAATCCGGCCTCCGCGGCGACGAACGGCAGCCGGTACGACTCGAGACGGTAGACCCTGCGGGCCACCTGCAGACTGCACGCGTAACGGTACGGCGGGCACTCGTCGCCGGTCGCGTCGCAGGCCCGCTTGAGCACGGACATGTCGAAGCCGGCGTTGTGGGCGACGAGGACGTCGTCTCCGGTGAAGGCGACGATGTCGGCGAGCTGGCGGCTCCACGGCGCTGCGTCGACGACGTCCTCGGGCCGGATGCCGTGGATACGGACGTTCAGCTCGAAGAACGCGTCATGCCCGGCCGGTGGGCGGATCAGCCAGCCCGTCCGCTCGACGATCTCGCCGTCGCGCACACGCACGAGACCCACCGCACAGGCCGAGGCGTTGCTGGAGTTCGCCGTTTCGAAGTCGATCGCGGTGAAGTCCAGAGGCACATGTCCAGACTCACCCCGGCCCGGCTGCGCGGACGGAAGGCGCGCCGAGCGCGCACTCGTGTCACGCGCGCACGGAGCCGACGACGTGCCATGGTCCGCTCGCCCCGCGGTAGCGCGGTTCGAGCCCGCGCCCCGTCAGCACCGCGATCATGGCGTCCGGCCTGTGCGCGTACGCCCGGTAGGGATTGCCCGTCAGGGTGTACAGGGTGTTGATCGCGCGCGCGGAGAGCCGGGCGAGCAGCGTGTGCGGCGGGTGGCTGAACACGACGCAGCGGTTGGCTCGTCCGGCGGCCGCACCGAGCAGACGCTCGTAATCCGGGTAGCAGCAGACGACGCGATGCAGTACGACGATGTCGGCCCGCTCCACCGCCTCGGGCGTGCCCGCGAGATCGACCCCCAGCATCCGAGTCACGCGATCGCGCAGGCCGGCCTCATCGAGCAGCTTCGCGGCCTCGGGCTCGTAGGCTGCGGACAGCTCGACGTTGGTCGCGTGGGACGCGCCTCGCTTGAGTGCCTCCAGCTGGATGTCGCCGATCCCCCCGCCGATCTCGAGCATCGACGCTCCCTCGAGTCCGACCGAGCCCGCGAAGTCGAGCACCAGCGACGCGCTGGGCGTGAGACCGTCCTTCCGGTACCGGCGCGCGAGCCGGCGGGCGAACCGGGTGTTGAACTCCCGGTCGTAGCCCTCCGGTACGCGCGGCGCGCAGCACTCGTCCACGCGCTCAGTATCGCGGCGTGCGACACGCACGGCAACGGGCGCGGCCTGGTCGTGGGAGGAGTCCGGCAACGTGCTCATGCGGTGGCGCGTGGACCCGGACCGACCCGTGGACAGACGGATGCCGCGGGGCGCGGCATCCGTCGCCATCTAGACTGGGTGCCCGTGGCTCTCACCATCGGAATCGTCGGTCTCCCGAACGTCGGCAAGTCGACCCTCTTCAACGCCCTGACCAAGAACCAGGTGCTCGCGGCGAACTACCCGTTCGCGACGATCGAGCCCAACATCGGCGTGGTCAACCTGCCCGACCCGCGGCTCGACAAGCTGGCGGAGATCTTCCACTCCGAGCGGATCCTTCCCGCCGCTGTGTCCTTCGTCGACATCGCCGGCATCGTCCGCGGCGCGAGCGAGGGCGAGGGCCTCGGCAACAAGTTCCTCGCGAACATCCGCGAGGCCGATGCGATCGCGCAGGTCGTGCGCGGCTTCGACGACGACGACGTGGTGCACGTCGACGGCGCGGTGAACCCGCAGAGCGACATGGAGACGATCAACGCCGAGCTGCAGCTCGCCGACCTCGAGACGCTCGAGAAGGCGATCACGCGGTACGAGAAGGAGGTCAAGGGCAAGAAGCTCGACCCCTCGGTGCTCGCCGCGGCGATCGAGGCGAAGGAAGCCCTCGAACGCGGCGTGCTGCTGTCGGCCTCGGGCATCGACCTCTCGCCGATCAAGGAGCTGGGCCTGCTGACCGCGAAGCCCTTCATCTTCGTCTTCAACGTCGACGAGGCGGTGCTGACGGATGCGGCGAAGAAGGCCTCGCTCGAGGCTCTGGTCGCGCCGGCCAAGGCGGTGTTCCTCGACGCGAAGATCGAGTCTGAGCTCATCGACCTCGACCCGGGGGACGCGGCGGAGCTGCTCGCCTCGACCGGGCAGGACGAGTCCGGTCTCGACCAGCTGGCGCGCATCGGCTTCGACACGCTCGGGCTTCAGACGTACCTGACGGCCGGCCCGAAGGAGGCCCGCGCCTGGACGATCGGCAAGGGCTGGAAGGCTCCGCAGGCGGCCGGCGTGATCCACACCGACTTCGAGAAGGGCTTCATCAAGGCAGAGGTCATCTCGTTCGACGACCTCGTCGAGACCGGTTCGGTCGTCGAGGCCCGCTCGAAGGGCAAGGCCCGCCTCGAGGGCAAGGACTACGTCATGCAGGACGGCGATGTCGTCGAGTTCCGCTTCAACGTCTGACGATCGCTTCCCGGAAAGGCTTCCCATGACCGACACCACGCAGATCTTCGAGCCCGACGGACGCGCGATCCCCTACATCGTCGAGGGCGACGGGCCCATCGGCCTGGTGCTGATCGCCGAACCCGGGCAGGACGCGCTGGGGGTGGTGGGGCACTACCTCGCCGAAGAGGCGGGATTCCACATCATCCGCGTCGGCTACCGCACGAACGCCGACGCGGCGTCGACCGGCGATCAGGCCGACGACGTGATCGCGGTCATCGATGAGCTGGGCCTCGAGCGCACCTGGGTCGGCGGGCACGGCCGCGGCGGCACCGTCGCGCGTGCGCTGGTCGCCGCGCACCCCGAGCGCGTCAACGGACTGCTGCTGCTGGGTGTCGAGGACGAAGACATCGCCCTCGCCCCGGTCATCCCCGTGCTGATCGTGCAGGGCGCCGACGACGAGGTGACACCGCGGGCCAACGGCGAACGCCTGCAGGCGACGGCGCCCGAGCGCGCGAGCGTCAAGAACCTCGACGGTGCCGGTCATCTCTTCCCCCTCACTCACCCCGTCGAGACGGCGGTCATCGTCGAGGAGTACCTCGACTGGGACTGAGGTCCGGACGCGTCGCCGATCGCCGGCGCACCGGCTACGCGATCCCGGCGAATTCCGCCAGACGCGCTCGCCCTGCACCGATGTTCTCCTTGAACCTCGCCGCGGCGGCGAGCACGGCCGGGTCATCCGCGTGCTCCGGCGCCACGCGCGCGGGGTTCAGCGACGTCGTGTTCGACCACGCCCGCAGATCCGTCTCCTTCGACATCGCGAGCGACGCGTCGCCGCCGATCGCCTGCATCGTCGCCCAGTCTGCGGGGGTGTCGGAGTACGGCGAGGGGCGGCAGACGCGATTCTTCTCGGCGTCGTCGTCGCGGGTCGCCTCGACGTAGCCGGAGAGCGCGGCGCCGTAGCAGGGGAAGCCGACCCGCACCGGCTGCGGAGTGATGGCCTCCGGGGTCCAGATGGGCCGCAGGCCCGGGTACTTCAGCCCTGCGGCCGCGCAGTGCACGACGAGCGAATCGGCGGGAACGTGCACGTCGCCGTCGGCGAACGTCAGGCGTCCATAGCCGGCGGACCGCAGGTGTCCGCGACGGACGACGTCGTCGATCGTGCGGACGAGGTCGAGCTCCCACGTGGCGAGCGTCGGCGTCTTGGCCATGGTCGGGATGACCGCAGGGTCGAAGCGCAGCATGATCCCGGCGTCCTCCATCCGGAAGAAGACGTCGTCGGGATCCGACGCCGCCGCTGCCGCGGCCATCGTGTCGGCCGCCATGCCGAGGAAGATCGCCGGGTCGGGCTGCACGACGGCGCGATTCAGCAGCCACGGATCGCGCGGACGGACCCAGGTGATCGCGTTCGCGGCGACGCCGTTCTGCAGCAGCCACACGCACGTGTCGGTCGCAGTCTTGCCGGCACCGACGATGACGTAGTGGCCGGGAGCCTCTGCGAGGCGGACGAGCTCGTTGACGGCCACCACACGGGCGCCGTCCTCGACCGCGAACGGCGCAGGCGTGAGCAGCGGGATGTCGGGGGACAGGTACCGCGCGTCCACCACCCGTGCTCGGGGCGCATGGAAGCGGGTGCCGCTGAGCAGCGACACGAACCGGCGATCACCGAGGTACTCGCTGCGGCCGTGGAAGGCGACTCTGCCCGACCGGACGAGTCGTGCGAGCACGCGGGCGTAGTACTCCGACACCTCGGCGGCGCTCGCGCGCTCGTGAAGTCCTCGCTCCGGTCCGTCGTCCTGCAGCCGCCCGCCGCCGAGCAGCGTCGAGGCGACGCCGTAGAATGCCGACGCCTGGTGCAGCCGCACGAATCCGTACGCATCGAGCCAATGACCGCCGGCCCCGTGGCGGCGGTCGACGAGCGCGACCGACACGTCGGCGGCGGTCGTGGTGAGGGCGTCCACGAACGCCATCCCCATCGCCCCCGCTCCGACGACCACGTAGTCGGCGTCGACGATCGCCTCCATGCGCTCATCAGAGCAGTGCGCGTGCAGCTCGTCAATGGCCCATACGACACCGAGACCGTACGCGGCAAAGCGCGCGGCGAAGACCGCACGGCACGCACAATGGTCACGTGGGCGAGAACGAGCAACCCCCGGTCGGCCGCGCGCCGCTCGCGGCGACATCCGATGAGCCGCTTGCGCATCCCGACCCCCACCGCGCGACCGTCCTCGTGGTCGGAGTGGTGGCCACGGTGCTCTTCGTGATGCTGCGCTTCGCGGTGGCGCTGGGCGGGCACGCTCCGCTCGCGGTCGACCTCTGGTGGGACGATCTCATGCTCGCCGCCTTGACCGACGCGGGGCTGGTGATCGCCTGGGTGCCCTCCGTCATCGGCGGCGTGGTGGGTGCGCCAGTGGTCGGGATCCTCATCATCGCGATCCTCCTCTGGCGGCGACGGCGATGGGAGGCTGCGACCCTCGCGGTGGCCATCGTGACCGTGACGGCGATCGGCGCCCCGATGGCCGCGATCATCGCGCGGGCGCGGCCGTCGGGTTCGCTCGCCGAGAGCATGGCCACCTCGTTCCCCTCCGGTCACACCGCTGTGGCGACGACCATCGCTGTGACACTCGGACTGCTCCTTCGCCGCTGGTACGTCTGGACGCTCGGAGCGGTCTGGGTCGTCTGGATGATGTGGAGCCGCACCTATCTGCACGCCCACTGGGCGAGCGACGTGCTCGCAGGGCTGCTGGAGGGCATCGCCGTGGCGTGCCTCGTGTGGAGCGCCGCCCAGGCCTATCGGGTCCGGCGCGCCAGGCGGTCCTCCCCACCCGGTGCGTGAGCACGATTCCCCGCCCGAGTGCAAGCCCTGTTCCCCGCAGACGCGCCGGAGATACGCTTCGCGAATGACCACTGCGAAAAGTGCGGCGCGGGCCGCCACCGACTCACCCGTCTTCCGGACGATCGCCCGCATCGGCTACGTCGTGCTCGGCATCGTGCACATCGTGATCGGCGCCATCGCCATATCCGTCGCCACCGGCGGTGCGGGTGAGGCGGACCAGGGCGGCGCCATGCAGAAGATCCGCGACACCCCCGCGGGAGTGCTCCTGCTGTGGGCGATCGTGCTGGGGCTCACGGCGCTCGCCGTCTGGCAGATCGCCGAGGCGTTCCTGGAGCGGGACCCCGACACCAAGAAGAATTGGGGATACCGCGTCAAGTACATCGGCACTGCGGTCGCCTACCTCGCCATCGCGTTCACCGCGCTCGTGTACGCGCTCGGCGGCAGCTCGGACTCCTCGCAGTCCTCGCAGTCTCTGAGCGCGCAGCTGATGGCCAGCTCCGGCGGCCTCTTCGTGCTCATCCTGATCGGGCTCATCGTGCTCGCCATCGGCATCGCCTTCATCGTCCGCGGTCTCACCCGCGCCTTCGAGAAGCGCCTCGACCTGCCCGCCGGGGTTGCGCGAAAGGGCATCGTGACGTTCGGCGTGGTCGGCTATGTCGCGAAGGGCATCGCCGTTGCCGTGACGGGCGCACTGTTCGCGGTCGCCGCCTTCACACACGATCCCGCAGCGGCCGGCGGACTGGATGGCGCCCTGCGCACCCTGGCGGGGCTGCCCCTCGGGCCGGTCATCCTGTGGGTGGTCGCCGCGGGACTGATCATCTACGGCGTCTTCTGCTTCGCCCGCGCCCGCTACGCGCGGATGTAGAGGCGAGGCCGAGCGACTACTCGGCCACGACCGCCGGACCCCACCGGACCGACGCGTTGCGCTGGGCCGCGGCATCCAACGCGGCCGTCGCCGCGCGGCGCCCCTCGGCGATGAGGCGCGGCACGTCGGTCATCCGCCACTGCGCCATCCCCTCCATCTCGGGCTGGACCAGCACGACCGACGGGTCGGCGACGAGATCCGCGGTGCGGGTGACGGTGCGCATCATTCGCACGTTCTCCCACTTCGCGTGCAGCCGCACCACGATCACACGGGTGGCGCCGAGGGCGCGCGCCGCAGCGACCGGCACGTTGTCGATCATCCCGCCGTCGGCGAGCAGCGCATCGCCGCGGCGGATCGGGGGGAGAAGTCCCGGCACCGCGACAGTCGCACGGAGGGCCGCACTCAGCGGTCCCTCATCGAGGATGATTCCGCGGCGCGTGCGCAGATCGGTGGCGTACGCGGCGAAGCGGCGGGGCAGTTCCTCGATATGCGGGTCCTCGCCGAGGGCACGGGGGACGGCGTCGACGATCGCGGTGGTGTCGAGCAGACCCCACCGCGGCGTCAGAGACCAGCGTGCGATCGCGCTCCAGCGGAACGCTCGTGCGGCGCGCTCGATGGCGTGCGCCTCCAGACCGGCGGCATAGGCGGCCGCGACCAGGGCGCCAGAACTCGTCCCGGTCGCGATGCCGGGACGGATGCCTCGCTCGGCGAGCACCTGCAGCACACCGACGTGCGCGGCGCCGAAGGCGCCCCCGCCACCGAGTACGAGCCCCAGCTCAGGGTCGTCGATCATCCGTCCTCCACTTGTCGCGCCCGAGCGAAGGTAGCACTGCGCGGTTGGGGAACGCCTGTGACGGGTGCCGTCGGCGGAGGCGATTGACGCGCCACGCGTCTGTTGGGATCCTGGGCGGGATCACGGATCGGCACTGGGGGCGAGAGGTGACTGCCATGGCGATGTCGACACGGGCTACGGCGGCGAAGGCGGCGGTGGATGTCGTCGGCTCCTACTTCTCCCGAATGCAGGTCGTCGCGTCGGACCCGGAGGCACTGGTCTTCGCGTTCGGCAACCCGCACGAGATGGCGCTGCCCGGCCTCCCGGCGGCCATTCGCAGGAACGCCGAGCCCCGGACCGTCGACTGGTTCGCGTACAAGAGCAGCGAGCGCTCCGCGCAGGAGGTCGTCGCCGGCGCGCTGTCGGAAGAGCTGGGACTGGACTTCGAACCCGAAGACATCGCCATGACGCAGGGCGCCTTCGGTGCGATCTCGCTGGCGCTCGCGCTGCTGGCCGATGCGGGGGACGAGGTGGTGATCCCGGTGCCCGGCTGGTTCTGCTATGCGCCGATGCTGCACGCGGCGGACCTCGTCCCGGTGGGCGTGGACCTCGCCCCCGAGACATTCGACCTCGATGTCGACGCGATTGCGCGCGCGATCACCCCTCGCACGAGGACCGTGGTCGTCAACTCGCCCGCGAATCCCACCGGTCGCGTCTATCCGCCCTCGACATGGGAGGCGCTCGCCGCGGTGCTGGAGACGGCGTCGCGTGCGCAGGGACGCCGCATCTGGCTGCTGTCGGACGAGCCGTACCGCCGCATCCGCTTCGACGGCATCGCGTTCACGAGCCCCGCCGCGTACTATCCGTGGACGGTGATCGACTACAGCTACGGCAAGGTGCTGCTCGCTCCCGGGGCGCGGCTCGGCTACCTCGCGCTGTCGCCTCTGATCCCGACGGCGGAGCGGGAGGAGCTGCGCGCCGCGCTGTTCCCCCTCGGCCTGGCCATCGGCTGGGGATTCCCCGACGCGGTCATGCAGTACGCGGTGCCCGAACTCGAGGGTCTGTCACTCGACATGGCCGAGCTGACACGCAAGCGCGATCGGATGTACGGCGCCCTGACCGACGCCGGCTACGAGGTCACGCTGCCGGAGGGCACCTTCTACCTGTGGGGCAAGGCGCCGGGCGGCGACGCCGAAGCGTTCTGCGGCACCCTCGAGGAGCGGGGCGTGTACGTCATGCCGGGGTCGCTGTTCGAGCAGCCGCAGCACTTCCGGATCTCCTTGACGGCGACCATGACGACGATCGACCGAGCGATCCCGCACCTCCTCGAGGTGGCCCCGGATCACGGCGGGAACGACTGACGCGGATGCCGCGTCGCCGGCGTTCGGATCAGGCGCTGGGGCGCGAAGCCGCAGGGGTGGGATCGAGCAGCGACCGCGCGAGCAGCGTCGCTCCCGCCACGGCTGCGGGCATCGTGGCCACGGCGCCGAGCGGCACCAGGAAGCACAGCTGCGTCGCGACGCCGAAACCCAGCACGCGCAAGCGTCTGCGGCGCAACAGCGTCGTGCGGTCGCGCCTCGTCAGCCCGCGGGCGGTCAGCGCGCGGGAGGTCAGCTCGTCGGCGATCAGCCATCCGGTGAAGAGCACCGCGAAGACGGTGCTCGCCACGGCCCCGACCACCGGGACGAGGCCGAGCAGTGCGGCGACCACTGCGATGCCGACGCCGCGTGCGATGAGCGACAGCCCGTCCGCGACCGAGCGCCAGAATCCGTAGTCGCCCTCGAGCTTCGGGGTCCCGGCGTCCGCCTCGACCGCACTCCAGATCCGCTCGTAGAACGGCTCGCCCACCAGCAGCGTGAGTGCCGTGAACGTCACGGCCACCAGCACGAGGGCGGCACCGAGGAGCGCGGTGCCGACCGCGATGCGGAAGACGGTCGCCCAGACACCCGGCCACCCGTCGGCGAACGGCGTCATCGCCTCGGTGAGCGCCGGAAGCGAGGCGCTGAGTGCGATGAGACCGCCGAGGAACAGCAGGCCGACGATCGCGGCGGGGACGAGGCCGAGCGCCATCAGCCCCGGCCTCCGCCGCCATTGCGCGAAGCCACGGCCCAGCAGGCCCACGCCTCCGATGAACTCCCGCATCGGAGTCAGCCTAGGACGCCCGGGGCGCGCTCGTCGCTACGCAGATCGCGTGCTCGCCGTCAACCCCTTTCGCCGGCGCGCCCAGTCCGAGGATCTTTGACTCTGCCACGCGACGATGCGCGGACAGTCACACAGGGAGGCCGCCATGCTCGACACATCGATTCCCGCCGTTCAGGCCCGTCGCCCGGCATTGCAGTCGGTGGGCTCGGGGGCATGGGTGGCATGCGATCCGTCGCTCACCGCCACCGACCCGCACCGCGTGGTGGCCTACCTCGAGTGCAAGGACGACCGCGTCTACCTTCTGTGGGTGACAGGGGCTGCGGGAGTATGCGAATTCGGCTCGATCAGCGAGGCCCTCGACCAGATCGCCGCGAGACTCGCGCCTCTTCCGAGCTGACAGACCGGCGCCCTCTCCGCGAACGCTCGTTGACGCCGAGCGGCCGAGTGCCCGTCCCTTCGGAAGTGCATCCCACGGCGGGCGTGCGCCTCGGCACGGGTGTCGGAGCTCGGTGGCAGGATGGGGCCATGCCTGAGTCGCCGGAGGTCGAGGCTCTCGCGCGGTTCCTCGCTGACGAGGCGGCCGGGCGAGAGGTCTGCGGAGTCGATGTGCTCGAGTTCCGCACGGTCAAGACGCGCGCCACGCCGCCGTCGAGCATCAGCGGACGCACGATCACCGGCGCCCGGCGCCACGGCAAGCACGTGGAGCTCGTGCTCGACGGGGCGAGCCTGGTCGTCTCGCTGGGGCGGCACGGATGGATGCGGTGGCTGGATGCCGCACCCGATGACGAACCCGCCCCGCCCTCGCTGGACGCGCCGCCGGCCCTGGCGAACTTCGAACTGTCGGGCGACCGCAGTCTGGAGGTGACGGATGCCGGCAGCTGGGTGTCGCTCGGCCTGTTCGTCGTCGGCGACGCTGCTGACGTTCCCGCGATCGCGAAACTCGGGCCCGATCCCGCCGACGCTGCCTTCACCCGCGACCAGTTCGACAGCGCCCTGGGCGGTCGCCGCAAGCAGATCAAGGCCATCCTGCAGGAGCAGGAGTCGCTCGCGGGCATCGGCAATGCCTACTCCGACGAGATCCTCCACCGGGCACAGGTGTCACCCGTCGCGCACGCCGCCGCGCTCGACGACGCCGCAGCGGACCGGCTGTTCGACGCGACACTGACGACCGTGCGCGGTGCGATAGACGCCCGCCTCGGCGTCCCCATCGACCAGCTCAAGGCGCACAAGGTGGCGGCGATGCGCGTCCACGGGCGCGCGGGCGAAGCCTGCCCGGTGTGCGGCGACGCCATCCGCGATCTCACGTTCTCCGGTACCTCGGCGCAGTACTGCCCGACGTGCCAGAACGGGGGAATGCCGCTCTGAGGGGGAGCCCATCGCGGCGCGGGCGGCCGACGTCGCGGTTCCCCTGGGTAGCATGGTCGGTATGACGACTTCGCAGCAGCCCGCCCCGATCACCCTCGCACCCGTCGCCGACGAGAAGAACCTGCTCACGGTGGTCGAGTCCTCGGGCTCGTGCTGCGGCGGCGGCAGCTGCAGCATCGACTGAACAGCCCCGCGGTTCACACCACGACGCGCCGGCGATGACCGACGAACAGCTTCACATCACCCCGCGGGTCGGCCGCATCCTCATGTCGGAGGAGGCGATCTACGGACTGATCCTCGTGTCGGGCATGATCGTCGTCTCGGCCCGGGGGACGGCCTGGGAGGCCCTCGCCACTGTCGCCGTCACGGTGATCGTGTTCTTCGCCGCTCACGTGTTCGCCGGCACCCTGGGCCGCCTGGCCGCCACCGACGGGCATGCCGGACTCCGAGCAAGCCTCCGCGCATCCGCTCGTCAATCGGGCGGCATGCTCCTCGCGTCCGTTCCGCCGCTCATCATCCTGCTGCTCGGCGCGACGCGCGTCATCGAAGACACCACGGCGCTCTGGGCGGCGCTCATCGTCAACACCGTCATGCTCGGCGCGCTGGGCTGGATCGCCGTCGCGCGCTGGAGCACGCACTGGCTCCCACGAATCCTGAGCGCGCTCATCACCGCCGCGTTCGGCGGAGTCCTCATCATCTTGAAGGCCGTCATCCACCACTGACGTCGCCGCGTGTGGCCTGCGCCGGCGCGAGCAGAGCTGCGACCAGCGCGGGGCTGAGGCCGGGCACGTCGTCGACGGGCACCGCCAGGGCCAGCAGCGCCCGGCTGAAGTAGTTCCGCACGGCGGCGGCGAGCGTGATGTCGACGATCTGCCGATCGGTGAATCCGAGATCGCGGAGGCGCTGCGTGTCCGCGTCGGTCATGGTCGCGGCATCCGTCGAGAGCTTCTCGGCGTATGCGACCACCGCGGTGTCCGTCTCGTCGAGGCCGGCGTCCGCGCCGTCGCGCGCGAGCCGGGCGAGCTCGTCCTCATCGAGGAGACCTGCACGCAGGCTCTTGCGGCCGTGTGCGAGGAGGCAGTGATCCGACCCGATCGCGCGCGCGGCGCCGAGCGTGGCGAGTTCGTAGGTGCGCAGGCCGATCGAGGGGACGATGGTGCGGACCAGCGTCTCGAAGGCCGCATGAGCCTCGGGGTTGATCGCCATCGCGCGCGTGTGCCCGAAGACGAACCCGTCGCTGCGGAGATCACCGTCGTACATCTCGGCGACGTGGCCGGTGGCTGCGTCGAGGTCCGGAGTGCTCACGATCATGGTGCTGCCTTCCCGTCGGCTTGCGGGCGCATCCAGAATCGCGGATGCCCCACCCCTTGTCGAGGGGCGGGGCATCCGGGTGAGGCGTCGTCAGTGACCGGCGGGGGCGCCCAGCGGGGCGTCGACCGGCTTGCGGATCAGGAACGCGCCGACCAGGAGCGGAAGCGACAGGAACGCCGCCGTCAAGAACGCGGCATGCGTGCCGGCCGCGCCGGCGTCGAGCGTGTCGGCACCCGACGCCGTGGCGGCCGACGTGGCCGCCGCCATGACGCCGAACATCAGCGCGATGCCCGCGGCGCCCGCGACCTGCTGCACGGTTCCGACGACCGCGGATCCGTAGGAGTAGAACCGAGGCTGGAGCGAGCCGAGCGACGCCGTGAACAGCGGCGTGAACGAGAGCGCGAGGCCGATCGAGAGCACGGTCTGCGCCACGGCGATCAGCCACACCGGCGTCTCGGTGCCGAACGTCGTGTAGAACCACAGCATCCCGCTCGTGATGACGGCGCCCGGAACGAGCAGCACCGTCGTCCCCCAGCGGTCGTAGATGCGGCCGATGAACGGACCGGCGAAGCCCATAGCGAGGGCGCCCGGCAGCACCACCAGGCCGGTGGTGAGCGGGTCGACGCCCAGCACGTCCTGCAGATAGAGCGGGACGACGGTGATCGCGCCGAAGAAGGCCATCGACATGATCGCCATCTGGCCGATCGACAGCGAGAAGTTGGCGCTCTGGAACACGCGGAGGTCGAGCAGCGCGTCGTCGTTGCGCTGCAGCACGACCTGACGCCAGCCGAAGAGGCCGAGCGCGACGACGCCGACGGCGAGAGACACGATCAGCGTCGTATTCGACGCGGCGCTCGCAGCCGCGGCATCCGCCCCGCTGCCATGTCCGCCCCCGCCCAGCTGGCTGAGGCCGAAGACGAGACCGCCGAAGCCGAGAGCCGACAGGATGATCGACAGGACGTCGATCGGGGCACGCGTCGTCTCGCCGAGGTTGTGGATCCAGCGCGCGCCGACGACGAGCGCCACGATGGCGATCGGCAGCACGATGCCGAAGATCCAGCGCCACTCGAAGTTGTTGAGGATGGCACCGGCGAGAGTCGGGCCGATCGCCGGGGCGAGCGACATCACGATGCTGACGCGCCCCATCATGCGGCCGCGGATGGCGGCGGGCACGACCGTCATGAGCGTGGTCATGAGCAGCGGCATCATGATCGCGGTGCCGGACGCCTGCACCACGCGGGCGACCAGCAGCATGGGGAAGCCCGGCGACAGGAACGCGATGAGCGTGCCGAGGGAGAACAGCCCCATCGCGGCGACGAACATCGTGCGCGTCGTGAAGCGGCGCAGCAGGAATCCGGTGATCGGGATGATCACGGCCATCGTCAGCATGAACGCGGTCGTCAGCCACTGCGCGGCGAGCGCCGTGATGCCGAGATCGGTGATGAGGTGCGGGATCGCGACGCCCATCGTCGTCTCGTTGAGGATGGCGACGAAGGCGGCCGCGAGGAGGAGCCAGATGACACGGCTCTCTTCGGGGCGGAGTGCGGGGAGGGCTCCGGCTGTGCCCGGAGCAGCGGAGATGCTGCCGGTTCCGGGGTTCGTTTCGATGGCGGCCATAGGTCGTCTCCTCGAGGCTCGGATGGGCAGCGAAATGCCACCCGAGGATGGCAAGCCTTCAGGATAACCACAGGTTCCGACGTCCCATTCCCGCTTCGGGGAACGGGTATCGGCGCGGAAGCGACCCGAGGGTCAGCCGTCGGAGCGATCGGGCTCCGCGTCGTCCCACTTCTCGGAGCCGATCGCGTCGGTCGGCTCGGCCGCGGGCTCGCGCTCTTCGAGGTTCTTCGGGAGGGGGTTCACGATCTCCTCGTGCGGGATGGCCTGGAGGGCGTCGATCTCTTCGCGGAGCTCCGCGAGGTCGCTGCCGTCGTGCTCGGGGAGGTCGGGGGTCGAGGTCATGGCAGGAGCCTAGCGTCGGTGGCGCTGGTTAGGCTGGCCACGTGAGCATGCGCGGCGGTGGGGGCGGGGGAGGACACCCCGGCTTCCGCCCGGTCGACACCGAGGCCCAGCGGCGCGCGAACGCCGAGGCGCCCCAGATCCCGAACCTCGGACGGCGGGTGGTCGCCCTCTTCCGTCCGTACAAATGGTCGATCGCCATCACCGGGGGGCTCGTCGTCGCGGGCGCCGGCATCGCGGTGATCCCCCCGCTTCTCGTGCAGCGGGTGTTCGATGACGCGCTGTTCCCGGTCGACGGCTCGCCGCCCGACCTCGCCCTGTTGTGGAAGCTCGTGCTCGCGATGATCGCGCTGTTCCTGCTGTCCGCAGCGGTCGGCGTCGTGCAGACGTGGCTGACCTCCACCGTCGGCAACCGCGTCACCGGCGACCTCCGGGTGACGCTGTTCGACCACCTGCAGTCGATGGAGCTCGGCTTCTTCACGCGCACCAAGACCGGCGTCATCCAATCGCGCCTCCAGAACGACGTGGGCGGCGTCTCGGGGGTGCTCACGAACACCGTGACGAGCATTCTCGGCAACACCGTCACGGTCGTCGCCTCCCTCGTCGCGATGATCCTCATCGACTGGCGGCTCACGATCATCGCCGTCGTGCTCATGCCGTTCCTCATCCTGGTGCAGCGCCGCGTCGGCCAGGTGCGGGCGCGCATCGCGGGCGAGACGCAGGAGTCGCTGTCGGAGCTGACCGCCATCACGCAGGAGACGCTGAGCGTCTCGGGCATCCTGCTCTCGAAGTCGTTCAACCGCCAGCGCACCGAGTCGACGCGCTACGCCGACGAGAACGTCAACCAGGTGCGGCTGCAGGTGCGGCGCGCGATGAGCGGCCAGGGCTTCTTCGCCGTCGTCCAGGTCATCATGGCGAGCGTCCCCGCGATCATCTACCTGGTGTCGGGCTATCTCATCGGCGGGGGGACCGACGCGATCACGGCGGGCACCATCGTCGCGTTCACCACGGTGCAGGCGCGACTGCTCATGCCCCTCATGGGACTCATGCGCGTCTCGCTCGACCTGCAGACCTCGTCCGCGCTGTTCGCCCGCATCTTCGAGTACCTCGATCTCGTGCCGGCCATCCGCGACGCCCCCGACGCCGTCGACGTCGCCGACGCGCCCGGCCCCCTCGGGCGCATCGAGTTCCGCGAGGTGGAGTTCCGCTATCCGGATGCGGCGCCCGACACCCGCGCGACGCTGCAGGGTGTGTCGTTCACTGCCGAGCCCGGTCAGCACGTCGCGTTCGTCGGGCCCTCCGGCGCGGGCAAGACGACCGTGCTGTACCTGACGCCGCGGCTGTACGAGGCATCCGGAGGCTCCGTCCTCTTCGCCGGTGAGGACGTGCGGCGCCTCACGCAGGAGTCGATCATCGACAACGTGGGCATCGTCTCGCAGGAGACCTACCTGTTCCACGCCACGATCCGCGAGAACCTGCGGTATGCGAAGCCGGACGCGACGGATGCCGAGGTCGAGGCGGCGTGCCGAGCCGCGAACATCCATCATGTGATCGAGCGTTTCGAGAAGGGCTACGACACGGTCGTCGGCGAGCGCGGCTACCGACTCTCGGGCGGGGAGAAGCAGCGGATCGCCATCGCGCGGGTGCTCCTGAAGGACCCGCCTGTGCTGCTCCTCGACGAGGCGACGTCCGCCCTTGACACCGTGTCGGAGCGCGTCGTACAGGAGGCTCTGGATGCGGCGGCGCGGGGCCGCACGACCCTGTCGATCGCGCACCGCCTGTCCACGGTGATCGCGGCCGACGTGATCCACGTCGTCGAGGCCGGGCGCATCGTCGAGTCCGGGACGCACGCCTCGCTGCTCGCGGAGGGCGGGCTGTATGCCGAGCTCGCTGCTCAGCAGCTCGCGACGACACTGATCCTCGAGGCGGAGCACGCCGAGGCGCCCGCCGACCACCCCGAGCGGCGCGCCGACAGTCCGCCCGACGCGCCCGTCGTCACCACGGAAGAGGTGATGGCTGCCGGTCGCGGCAGCGTCGGGGACCCGGAGTGGCGCGAGGACTGAGCTCCCGCACGGGGTGGCGTCGTCACCAGAGCTGCGCGCAGGCCAGCGCCGTCGCGGCCGGCTCCGAGAGCGCGACACCGTCCGCGCGCGACCCCAGCGTCCGTGCGAACGCGCCGAGCTCCCGCCGGTAGGCGTCGTCGACGTGATCTCGGGCGAGGTCGACGAGGGGCGGCAGGTCCATCGCGAGGATGAGCCGGACACGGGATGCCGCGGCCCGCGGCTGGCCCGCAGCATCCAGCACCGCGATGCCTCCGGCGAGCGCCTCGAGGTAGTCCCGCAGCACCGGGAGCTCGCCCTTGTGCTGGGTGATGGAGGAGCCGTCGGCCCGCTCGCGCCACTCGACGACGACGTCGGGGATGACGTCGAACGCGCGGGCGCGCGTGTACATCTGCTGCGCGACGATCTGGTCCTCGTAGGCCTTGCCCTCGGGGAACCGCAGACCGGTGCGCCGCCACAGATCGGTGCGGCTCACCTTCGACCACGCGACGATGTTGCCGGATGCCTCGGGGTGCTGGTCGAGGGTGAGCCCGACGCGTGCGGGAGCCGTCGCAGCCGCGACCCAGGGCTGCACGCTGCCGGCCTCGTACCCCCCGGCACTGTCGGGGCGCAGGCGCACATAGGCGCCGAGTGCGAAGTCGCTCCCGCTGCCGGCGACCGTGCCGACGAGCCGCTCGAGCGCGGTCGGCGTGAGGCGGTCATCGGCGTCGAGGAACCCCAGGAACGGGGTGCGGACGAGGTCGAGCGCGGAGTTGCGCGCGGCGCCGAGCCCGCTCTGCGCGCGGTGGTGGACGACCTGGAAGCGGTCGTCGGCCGCGGCGGCGGCATCGAACAGCGCCCCCGTCCCATCGCTCGATGCGTCGTCGACGAGGATCGCGACCCAGTCGTCGCGTGTCTGCGCACGGAGGGAGTCGAGCGCCTCGGCAGCATAGAGAGCCACGTCGTAGCCCGGGACGATGACGGTCACGGCGGGGGTCACGTCCCGATCCTATGGGCGCTCAGGCGGGCCGGGCTCCGCCGGGCGCGGGTATGACACCTGCTGCAGAATCGGATCCGAAGGAACGGATCGCCGCGCCGACACACCGAGAGCGGCGCTGCGGTTCACGGCGTGTCGTGTCCGCGTCCGCAGGTGCGGATCCGATTCTGTGTCAGCGCGGCGAACCGCTGACGGCGGCGACGGATGCCTCGACCGCGTCGGCGACGGCATCCAGTGGCGCGTTCAGCCAGCGCGGGAACGTGAAGCGCACCGCGGTCTGCGCGACGTCCGGGGCGATGCCCATCGCCACGAGCACGTGGGAGGGCTCGTCGCTGCCCGCCGCGCACGCCGAGCCGCTCGACGACACGACTCCGCGGCGCTCGAGCTCGAGCAGCACGGCCTCGCCGCTCGTCCCGGCGAAGGTGAAGCTCGCCGTGCCCGCCAGCCGGTGCACCGGGTCGCCCGTGAGACGGGCCGACGGGATCCGCTCGAGCACGCGGGCGATGAAGCGGTCGCGGATGGCCGACACGCGCGCGGACGCCTCGACGCGTTCGGCTTCGGCGAGCCCCAGCGCGGTCGCGAAGCCCACGGCGCCGGCGACGTCCTCGGTGCCGCTGCGACGGCCGCGCTCCTGACCGCCGCCGTGCATGAGGGGCTCCAGCGGGATCCTCCCGCGGACGCCCAGCGCGCCCGTGCCCTTCGGCGCGCCGAGCTTGTGCCCGGCCAGCGAGATCGCGTCGTACCCGAGCTCGTCGGCCGACAGCGTGAGCCATCCCGCCGCCTGGACGGCGTCCAGGTGCAGCGGGACGCGCCGCTCACGGGCGACGGCGGCCAGGCCCGCGGCATCCTGCACGGTCCCGACCTCGTTGTTCGCGTACCCGACGCTCACCAGCACCGTGTCGTCGCGGAGGCTCTCTGCGAGAGCCTCCGTCGATACGCGCGCGTGGTCGTCGACGGGCACGCGCGTCGCCGTGACGCCGTGGATGCGCTCGAGATAGTCGACCGATTCGAGGACCGACTCGTGTTCGATCGGCGTGGTGACGACGTGCGAGCGGCGGTCGTCGCGGCGCTGGGCCGCGGCGATCGTGATGCCCTTGATCGCGAGGTTGTTCGCCTCCGTGCCGCCGGACGCGAAGACCACGTCGCCGGCACGGAGGCCGAGTACGCTCGCCACGCGCGCCCGG
Source organism: Microbacterium sp. Soil_C_42 (assembly GCF_057656735.1). Taxonomy (NCBI): domain Bacteria; kingdom Bacillati; phylum Actinomycetota; class Actinomycetes; order Micrococcales; family Microbacteriaceae; genus Microbacterium; species Microbacterium sp. Soil_C_42. The sequence goes on along the minus strand of NZ_JBDGJU010000001.1, from coordinate 11,087 downwards.
GCGTCTGCCAGGGCGCCGGCCGCCGCCTCGCCCACGGTGTGGTGGCTTGACGCGTTGCCGTACCAGCGGGTCAGGTACGGCATCATCGCCTCGAGCACCTCGGGGCGCACCGGCGTGGTCGCGGCGTTGTCGAGGTACAGCATGCTCATCGGATGCTCCGGGGCGGGATCACGCGGCGTCGATGCGCACGTCGAGCCCGAGATCGAGGGCGCGCGCGGAGTGGGTGAGCGCGCCGACCGAGATGACGTCGACGCCGGTCTCGGCGATCTCGCGCACGGTCTCGAGCGACACCCCGCCGGACGCCTCGACCGTCGCCCTGCCCGCGACCTGGGCGACGCCCGTGCGGAGGTCATCGAGGGAGAAGTTGTCGAGCATGATCGTGCCGATGCCGGCGGCGAGCACGGGCTCGATCTGCTCGAGCCGGTCGACCTCGACCTCGATGTGGGTCGTGTGGGGGAGGAGGTCTTTCGCAGCGAGCAGGGCGGCTGTCGGCGAGACACCCTTCTGCGCGAGAACGGCGAGGTGGTTGTCCTTCGCCATGACCGCGTCCGACAGCGAGTGGCGGTGGTTGCGTCCCCCGCCGTCGCGCACCGCCTTGCGCTCGAACGCGCGGAGCCCCGGCGTCGTCTTGCGCGTGTCGGCGATCCGAGTGCCGGTGTGCGCGACCTCGGCCACATAGGTCCCGGTGAGGGTCGCGATGCCCGACATCCGCTGCACGAAGTTGAGGCCGATCCGCTCGGCCGTGAGCACCCCGCGCGCCGGACCGGTGACGACCGCCAGCACGGCGCCTGGTTCGAACCACTCGCCGTCCTCGACGACGAGCTCGACGTCGATCGCCGGGTCGGTGAGCCGGAATGCCGCTTCGAACACCTCGCCACCCGAGAACACGCCGCGTTCGCGCGCGACGAGATCGGCGCGGGCGACCGCGTTCTCGGGGATCAGCGCGTCGCTGGTGAGGTCGCCCCACGGCGCGTCCTCTTCGAGGGCGGCGGCGACGGCGCGGTCGATCACGGCACGGGTCAGCATGCGACGGGCTCCTTCGAGAGGTGCGTGGCGGGGGAGTGCGTCTCGGCCTTCGTGCCGCGAACCGCGGCGAGGGGTGCGGGAGCCTCGGCCGGCGTCCCGTCGGAGCGGAAGTGCGCGCCGACCGACTCCCGGCGCCCGAGGGCGGCCGTGACGAGCTGCTCGGCGACGAGCAGCAGGTTCTCGTCCTCGAAGTCGTGCTCGGTGACCGGGGTGCGCTGCTCGGCACGCCAGACCGAGATGACGGATGCCGCGTGCCCGAGGCCTCCTTCATCCCGCACGAGCCCGGCATCGTCCCAGAGCAGCTCCTGCAGCGCCGTCCGCGAGAACGCCGGCGCGTCGACGCGCCCGTCCCCGTGTTCCGCAGTCACGAACTGCGAGTCGGTGGCCTCCGCCACTGCATTTCGTGACTGCGGAGCGGGACGGGGCCGCGGCTCCGCAGACGGAGGGAGAGCGCCGGCCGACCAGGAACCGGATGCCGCGTCCTCGGCGATGACGTCACCCGCTCGTGCGCCGAACACGGCGCCCTCCAGCAGCGAGTTCGACGCCAAGCGGTTGGCGCCGTGGACGCCGGTGCGTGCGACCTCGCCCACGGCGTAGAGGCCGGGCAGGGTGGTGCGGCCGAACAGATCGGTGCGGACACCGCCCATCAGGTAGTGGGCGGCCGGCGTCACCGGGATCGGCTCGCGCGCCCAGTCGAGACCCCGTTCGCGCACCGCGCGATCGATCGTCGGGAAGCGGCGCGCGAGGAACGCCGCGCGCTCGTCGGCGTCCTCGGAGTGGATGTGCGTCGCGTCCAGGAACACGGGGCGGCCGCCCTGCATCTCCATCTGCCGTGCGATCGCGCGCGCGACCACGTCGCGGGGCGCGAGTTCGCCATCGGGATGGGCGTCGAACGCGAAGCGGCGGCCGTGCTCGTCGACCAGGGTCGCGCCCTCGCCGCGCACGGCCTCCGACACCAGGAACGAGTCGCCCACCGCCAATACCGTCGGGTGGAACTGGAAGAACTCGAGGTCGGCAACTGCGGCACCGGCCCGGATCGCTGCGGCGATCCCGTCTCCGGTGGCCACCTCGGGGTTGGTGGAGTGCGCGTACAGCTCGCCGGCGCCGCCCGTGGCGAGCACGACCGCGTCGGCCTCGATGATCTCGCGGCGGCCGGAGGCAGCATCCGTCTCTCCGACGATGAGCTCCACGCCGCTGACGCGACCGTCCGTCACGACGAGGTCGACGAGGAACGCGTGCTCGACCACCGCGACGTCGCTGGCGCGCAGCCGTGCGACGAGCGCCTTCTCGATGGCCGTGCCGGTGGCGTCGCCGCCGGCGTGGAGGATGCGCGGGTAGGAGTGCGCGGCCTCGAGCCCCTTCACGAAACCGCCCGCGTCGTCGCGGTCGAATGCGACTCCGAGCGCGATGAGCTCACGGATCCGCGCGGGGCCCTCGTCGACGAGCACGCGCACCGCGGCCGGATCGCTGAGACCGGCGCCCGCGACCAGCGTGTCGCGCACGTGGTCGTCGGCGCGGTCGTCGGCGAACATCACACCCGCGATCCCGCCCTGCGCGAAGCGGGTGTTGGCGTGCTCGAGCACATCCTTCGTCACGAGAGTGACGCGGCAGCCCTGCTCGACGGCGTGCAGCGCGGTGAGCAGCCCGGCGATGCCCGAGCCGACGACGATGGCGCCCGGCCCGCCTTCGGTCTCGTGCACCGTCATGAGGCGTTCTCCCACGCGGCCGCGGGTGCTGCCGGGGGCTTGGCCGCCAGCATCCGCTCCAGCGCCACCCGTGCGGGGTCCGCGACGGAAGCCGGCACGGTGATGCGGTTGCGCACCTCGCCCGCGACGAGTCCTTCGAGTACCCACGCGAGGTAGCCGGGGTGGATGCGGTACATCGTCGAGCAGGGGCACACGACCGGGTCGAGACAGAAGATCGTGTGCTGCGGGTGGTCGGCGGCCAGGCGCTGCACGAGGTTGACCTCGGTGCCGATCGCGAACGTCGTCGGCTCGGTCGCGGCCTCGATCGCCTTGCGGATGTAATCCGTCGAGCCGGCCTCGTCGGCGGCGTCGACGACCTCCATCGGGCACTCCGGGTGCACGATGACCCGCACCCCGGGGTGCTCGGCGCGGGCCTGGGCGATCTGGTCGACCGAGAAGCGACGGTGCACCGAGCAGAAGCCGTGCCACAGGATGACGCGGGCGTCGGCGAGCTGGTCGGTGGATGCTCCGCCCAAGGGCTTGCGCGGATTCCACATCGGCATCTGCTCGAGCGGCACGCCCATCGCCTTGGCGGTGTTGCGGCCGAGGTGCTGGTCGGGGAAGAACAGCACGCGGCGTCCGCGCTGGAACGCCCACTCCAGCACCGTCCGTGCGTTCGAGGACGTGCACACGATGCCGCCGTGGCGACCGACGAAGCCCTTGATCGCTGCCGAGGAGTTCATGTACGTCACAGGGATGACGGGCACCAGGCCATCGGCATCCGTCGCGTCCATGTCGCCGTAGACCTCGGCGAGCTGCTCCCAGCAGTCCTCGACCTGATCGATGTCGGCCATGTCGGCCATCGAGCAGCCGGCGGCGAGGTTCGGGAGGATCACGGCCTGCTCGGGGCGGGACAGCAGATCGGCGGTCTCGGCCATGAAGTGGACGCCGCAGAACACGATGGCCTCGGCGTCGGGGTGCTCCAGCGCCGCGTTCGCGAGCTGGAACGAGTCGCCCACGTAGTCGGCGTGGACCACGACCTCTTCGCGCTGGTAGAAGTGCCCGAGCACGACGACGCGATCGCCGAGAGTCGCCTTCGCGGCGCGGATGCGCTCGTCGAGCTCGGCCTCGGACGCCTCGCGGTACTCGCGGGGCAGCTCGCCCTGACGCGGCGACCCGGTGGGGATGACGTCGCCCATCGACGAGCCGGGGCCGTAGCCGGGACGCGCGTCGAAGTCCCACGGCCCGGCGGCGAGATCGGTGTTGCAGGTCTCACCGACGACGGCGCCCGCGACGATCGCCTGGATGGCGTGGTCGACCGAGGCATCCAGTTCGGGGTGGGGCTGGAGGGTGATGTTCACGGCAGGCATGTCGGGTGCTCCGTTCGGGGGATCAGTGGCGGGCGTCGAGCGGGCCGCGGTCGGCGAGCTCGACGTCCTGGTTGTAGCGGTAGAGCCGCGCGGGGCGGTGGCTTCCGGTGCGGAAGCTGTCGGTGGGGATGAGGGTGCCGGAGTTCTCGACCTGACGGCGGAAGTTCGCCGGATCGAGGCGCCGGCCCAGGATCGCCTCATAGACCTCGCGCAGGTCGGCGAGCGTGAACTCGTCGGCGAGCAGGCCATGGGCGATGCGGCTGTAGCCCACCTTGTTCCGCAGGCGCCACAGCGCGTAGTCGACGATCTCGTTGTGGTCGAAGGCGAGCGGGGGGAGCTCGGTCGCGTCGAACCACTGGACGTTCTCGACGGTGTCGGTGATCTCGTCGGCGCGCAGGAGGGCCCAGTACACGATCGAGACGACGCGTGTCGGGGAGCGATCCACCGCGCCGAACGCGTACAGCTGCTCCAGGTAGCTGGGTGCGAGGCCGGTCGTCTCCGCGAGCGTGCGGGATGCCGCGGCATCCAGTCCCTCCGTGACGTCGAGCCATCCTCCGGGGAGTGCCCACTGGCCCTCGTGAGGATCGCGCGTGCGCCGCACCAGCGGGAGCACCACCTGCACGGCGTCGCTGCCGGGGAGGCGGCGCAGCGTGAAGATCACGGTCGACACCGCGACCCGGGTCGCGTCGGACTCGGTCGCGGCGCCCGGTGAGTGGAGGTTAGGTGCTGTTCTGGTCATAGTGACTCTAACTGTCGGATCCGATCATAGTGTCAGTCTGACCAGAAGCCAAACCACTGCCGTCATCGAAGAGGGAAGTCGCCGCGGAGGGCCGCTGACCCGCCCGTGCGCGCGGGCCCTCCCGACACGCCCGGGCGCGCGGTCGGGGTCCTCTCTCAGCCTCGATGCGTAGCCTGACGAGACGGGTTCCGTCGGGAAGGGGTGAGGATGATCGTCGTCGACGTGATCGTCGTCCTCCTTCTCATCGCCGCCTGCGTCGCCGGGGTCCAGCGCGGCTTCTTCGCCAGCATCGGCACCCTGGCGGGCCTCGCCGCGGGCGCCTTCGCGGCCTTCTGGCTGACCCCGCAGGTGAGCGCCTGGGTGCCGTCGCCGGTGTGGCGCGGCCCGGCCGTGCTCCTCACCGCTCTCGGGCTGGTCTTCGCCGGCGCGGCGATCGGTGCGGCGATCGGCGCGGCGCTGCGCTCCGGCGCCGACCGGCTGAAGCTGCGGGGGATCGAGCGCTTCCTCGGCGGCATCGCGTCGGTCGTCGCGGCGATCCTCGCGCTGGCGCTCGTCGCCCCCGCGATCGCGGTCGCCGGCATCCCCGTCATCTCGTCGGCTGTGGCATCGTCGGCCATCCTGCGCGGCATCGAAGCCGCCACCCCCGACCCCGTCGCCGCCGCCCTCGCACAGCTGCGCGGCGCCGTGCTCGACGACGGCCTGCCGGGGCTCGGGCTGCTGCTCGGACCGGGGACTGCGGAGCTCGCGCCCCCGGTCGCCCTGGACGATCCCGAGCTGCAGCGGGCCGCAGCATCCGTCGCCCGCGTGTCGGGCAATGCGTACGCATGCGGCCGCGGATCGTCGGGCACCGGCTTCGTCGTCGCCGAGGACCGCGTCGTCACCAACGCCCACGTCGTCGCGGGCGTCGACACGCCCATCGTCGAGCTGCCGGGAGTGCCCGCACGGGAGGGGCGCATCGTGTACTTCGACCCGATCGACGACCTCGCGGTGATCGCCGTGGACGACTTGGACGCCACCGCCCTGCCGTTCTCGCCCACGCTCGCGGCGGGCGCCGCCGCGGTCGTGCAGGGCTACCCGTACGGCGGCCCGTTCACGATGGTGTCGGCGAGCGTGCAGACGGTGGGGGTCGCCAACGTGCCGGACGTCTACGACGGCTCGTGGAACCCGCGCGAGATCTACTCGCTGCAGGCCGTCGTGCGCCCGGGAAACTCGGGCGGCCCGTTGCTGACGGGCGACGGCGAGGTCGCGGGGGTCGTGTTCGCGCGCGCCGAGAACGACGAGAACCTCGGCTACGCGATGACGATGGCCGAGCTCACCCCGGTCGCAGCGCAGGCACCCTCGCTTTCGAACACCGTGTCGACCGGATCCTGCGTCGGCTGAGCGCACCGACCGGTATGCTTGCTCCGCAAGTCAATAACGGCCCATCACCCGGGCGGGAGAGCCTCGGCAGCGCGATCGCCGAGCACCGAAGGAGCAAGCCTCCCCGCCAATCTCTCAGGTACGCGTACCGTTCGGGCAGGCCGACTCTGGAAAGTGATTCCAGCGAAGCGAGAATCAGGTTGAGTAAGGCGCCCCGGCACCGCATCGAAACCACTCTCGTGAGATGAGCGCTCCGCGTCTCCATCTCGTCGTGAAGAATCCGCCGACGGTGAAAACCCGCTCCCTCGCAGGACGGGCGAAACTCTCAGGCCCATGACAGAGGGGGAGTTCACAGGCGTCGATCGACGCCTGCCCGTCCGCGACCGGGAGAACTCATGACAGAACTCCGCACGACTGCCCTGCACGACCGCCACGAGGCGCTCGGCGCCTCCTTCACGGACTTCGGCGGCTGGCTCATGCCGGTCCGCTACAGCTCCGACCTCGCCGAGCACCACGCGGTGCGCACCGCCGCAGGCCTCTTCGACATCTCGCACATGGCCGAGTTCGCCGTCGAGGGCGCCGAGGCCGCGGCATTCCTCGACTACGCGCTGGCGGGCGCGATCTCGCCGATGCGCGTGGGCAAGGCGAAGTACTCGCTGGTGCTCGCCGAGTCGGGTGGCATCGTCGACGACGTCATCGTGTACCGCATCGCCGATCACCGCTTCCTCGTGATCGCGAACGCCGGGAACCGGGATTCCGTCGCCGCGGCGTTCCGCGAGCGGGTCGGCGACTTCGAGGTCGAGCTGGAGGACCACACCGACGGCATGTCGCTGATCGCGGTGCAGGGACCCGGCGCCCGCGCCGTGGTCGAGGCGACTGCCGGGATCGTGGACGTCGCGCCGGCCTTCGCCGACCTCGGCTACTACGCGTGGTCGTCGGGCTCGTTCGACGGCGCGCCGCTGTTCGTCGCGCGAACGGGCTACACCGGCGAGGACGGCTTCGAGCTGCTGGTCCCCAACCCCGTCGCGCCGGCGCTGTGGGATGCGCTGCTGGCCGCCGGCGAGCCGCTCGGCCTCGTTCCCGCGGGTCTCGCGGCCCGCGACACGCTGCGCCTGGAGGCGGGCATGCCGCTGTACGGCCACGAGCTGTCGCTCGACATCGTCCCCGCGCAGGCGGGTCTCGGCCGCGTCGTGGCCGTCGACAAGGACGACTTCGTCGGCAAGGCGGGCCTCGCGGCCGTCGTCGTGCCCGACGCTCCCGTGCTCGTCGGACTCGTCTGCGACGGCCGACGCGCCGGCCGAGCCGGCTACGCCGTGTTCGACACGACCGAGGCTGAGACGCCGGTCGGAGAGATCACGAGCGGCGCGCTCAGCCCGACCCTGGGGCATCCCATCGCCATGGCGTTCGTCTCGCCCGCCGCGAGCGCTCCCGGCACCGAGCTCTTCATCGACGTGCGGGGTACCCGCATCCCCGCGACCGTGACCGAACTGCCCTTCTACCGGAGGAACAAATGACCGATCTCACCGCCCTCAAGTACACCGCCGAGCACGAGTGGGTCGCCCTCGACGGCGACGTCGCGACCGTCGGCATCACCTCGTACGCCGCCGACAAGCTCGGCGACGTGGTGTTCGTCGAGCTGCCCGCCGTGGGCAGCGCGGTGACCGCGGCCACCGTCGTCGGCGAGATCGAGTCCACGAAGTCGGTCGGCGAGCTCTACGCGCCGCTGACCGGCGAGGTCGTCGAGGTGAACGACGCCGTCGTCGACGACCCGTCGCTCGTGAACGCCGACCCGTTCGGCGCCGGATGGCTCGTCAAGATCACCGTCGACCCCGCGTCTGTGGCGGACCTCCTCGACCGCGACGCGTACATCTCGCTCACGGGCGGCGCCGAATGACGGGTCTGTTCGCCGATCGTCACATCGGGACGGATGCTGCGGCCCAGCGCACGATGCTCGACGCCCTGGGCTACGACAGCGTCGACGCGCTCGTCGAGGCGGCGGTTCCGGCATCCATCCACGCGAAGCCGCGCGCGACGAGCGACATCCCGCCTGCGGCGACCGAGGCCGAGGCGCTCGCTGAACTGCGCGTGCTGGCATCGCAGAACCGCACCGCGCGGCCGATGATCGGGCTCGGCTACTACGACACCCTCACGCCGTCGGTGATCGCCCGCAACGTGCTCGAGAACCCGTCGTGGTACACCGCGTACACGCCGTACCAGCCGGAGATCTCGCAGGGGCGCCTGGAGGCGCTCATCAACTTCCAGACGATGGTGACCGACCTCACCGGGCTCGCGACGGCCAACGCCTCGATGCTCGACGAGTCGACCGCCGTCGTCGAGGGCATGCTCGTGGCGCGGCGCGCCTCGAAGGCGGCGTCGAACGTGTTCGTGGTCGACGCCGACGCCCTGCCGCAGACGAAGGCGCTGCTCGCGCACCGCGCGGCCGCGGTCGGCGTCGAGCTCGTCGAGCGCGACCTCGGCCGCGGGGCGACGCTTCCCGACGAGCTGTTCGGGGTGCTCGTGCAGTACCCGGGCGCGTCGGGGAAGGTCTGGGATCCCTCCGGGGTCGTCGATGCCGCGCACGTCGCGGGCGCGCTCGTCGTCGCGGCCGCAGATCTGCTGGCGCTCACGCTGCTGCGCTCGCCCGGCTCGTTCGGCGCGGACGTCGCCGTGGGCACGACGCAGCGTTTCGGCGTGCCGCTCGGCTTCGGCGGTCCGCACGCCGGCTACATGGCCGTGCGTCAGGGACTCGAGCGGCAGCTGCCGGGCCGCCTCGTCGGCGTCTCGCAGGACGCCGCGGGTCACCCCGCCTACCGCCTCGCGCTCCAGACGCGCGAGCAGCACATCCGCCGCGAGAAGGCCACGTCCAACATCTGCACGTCGCAGGTGCTGCTCGCGGTCATGGCGTCGATGTATGCGGTCTACCACGGGCCGGACGGGCTCCGCGCGATCGCCACCGACGTCGCGAAGAAGGCCGAGGCGCTCGCCGCCCGGCTGCGGTCGTACGGCCTGTCGCTGCGCTCGGACGCGTTCTTCGACACCATTCGGGTCGCGACGCCGGGCGCGTCTCGCCGCGTGATCGAGCGCGCGCGAGAGCGCGGCTACCAGCTGTTCTGGGTCGATGACGCGACAGTCGGCGTCTCCGTCGACGAGACGACCACGGCCGACGACCTCGCGGCCGTGGCGTGGGCCTTCGGACTGCCCGAGAACGAGTTCCTCGGCGCGGGCGAGCAGGGCGAGCGGGTGCTTTCTTTCACGGATGCTGCGCCCCTGGCGGGCGTGCCGACCGGACTGCATCGCGTCGAGGAGTTCCTCACGCACCCGGTGTTCAACTCGCACCGGTCCGAGACGGCGATGATGCGCTACCTCAAGCAGCTCTCCGACCGCGACTATGCGCTCGACCGCGGGATGATCCCGCTGGGCTCGTGCACCATGAAGCTCAACGCGGCGACGGAGATGGCCGCCGTGTCGTGGCCGGAGTTCTCGCGCGTGCACCCGTTCGCGCCCGAGGACGACGTGCACGGCTACCTCGCGATGATCGAGCAGCTCGAGGTGTGGCTCGCCGAGGTCACCGGGTACGACGCGGTGTCGCTGCAGCCGAACGCCGGCTCGCAGGGCGAGCTCGCCGGGCTCATGGCCATCCGCGGCTACCACCGCGCGAACGGCGACCTCGCCCGCACGGTGTGCCTCATCCCGTCGTCGGCGCACGGCACGAACGCGGCGTCCGCCGTGCTCGCGGGCATGCGCGTCGTCGTCGTCGCGTGCGATGAGGCCGGCAACGTCGACCTCGACGACCTGCGCGCGAAGATCGTGGCGCACGCCGACGATCTCGCGGCGCTGATGATCACGTACCCGTCGACGCACGGCGTCTACGAGCACGACGTGCTCGACATCACGCAGGCCGTGCACGACGCCGGCGGCCAGGTGTACGTCGACGGCGCGAACCTCAACGCGCTCCTCGGCTACGCGCGCTTCGGCGACCTGGGCGGCGACGTCTCGCACCTCAACCTGCACAAGACGTTCGCCATCCCGCACGGCGGCGGCGGTCCCGGCGTCGGGCCCGTCGCGGCGAAGGCGCACCTCGCGCCCTACCTCCCGTCGCATCCGCTGTCGCAGCGCAAGGACCACGCCGGCGGCGTCTTCGACGGGGGACCGATCTCGGCCGCACCGCACGGCTCGGCCGGCATCCTGCCGATCTCGTGGGCGTACGTCCGCATGATGGGCGCCGAAGGTCTGCGCAGCGCCACCGCGGCTGCCGTGCTCGCCGCGAACTACATCGCGGTGCGGCTGCGCGACCACTACCCGGTGCTGTACACCGGCGAGGACGGGCTCGTGGCGCACGAGTGCATCCTCGACCTGCGTCCGCTGCGCGAGGCGACCGGGGTGACCGTGGACGACGTCGCCAAGCGCCTGATCGACTACGGCTTCCACGCGCCGACGATGTCGTTCCCGGTGGCGGGCACCCTGATGGTCGAACCCACGGAATCCGAGGACCTCGCCGAGATCGAGCGCTTCATCGAGGCGATGATCGCGATCAAGGCCGAGGCCGACCGCGTCGGGGCGGGGGAGTGGCCCGCCGCCGACAACCCCCTCGCGAACGCCCCGCACACCGCCGAGTCGGTGGTCTCGGGGTCGTGGGACCACCCGTATTCGCGGGAGACCGCCGTGTACCCGGTCCACACGCTGGTCCGTACCAAGTACTGGCCGCCGGTCCGCCGCATCGACCAGGCCTACGGCGACCGCAACCTGGTGTGCGCCTGCCCGCCCATCGAGGCCTTCGCCTGACGATCCCCGAGCGGCGGGATGCCGGTGCCCCCGGCATCCCGTCGCTCCGTCTTACGCGCCGCCCGCCCCGGCTCTGACGCCCGCCCCCCGAACCGCCCCCGTCCCCGCCCGAGCCGCCCCGCCCCG